>JAEKLF010000032.1 GCA_019509985.1 Burkholderiales bacterium
TTCCGCAGCCGCGCCGCCCTCGTCCAACGCATGCGTCAGGTCACCACCGGCATGGCGCCCGGCAACTACATGCCGCGCAACGAGCCGGTGCTGATCCGCGCGCTCGGCCCGGACCGCGCCCAGGGCATCAACCACTGGGACTTCGCCCCGCCCGGCATGCCACCGTCCAGTGGCGCCACGCTGTGGACGGCGGTGAAGGACCATGGCCGCTGGGTCTTCCACAGCTGGGCGGTTGCGCCGAAGATGCCCACCATGCCGAGCAAGCCCTGACGCCCAAGATGCCACCCGCCACCCAAGACGGCGCACCCTGGGCTGCAGCGCTGCGGCCGGGCTGGGGTGCGCTTGGTGCCGCCGTGGCCGTCGGCATCGCGCTGGCGTTCTACGCCGGGGCACCGTTCCATCCCGCGGCCAGGCTGTCGCAACTGCCGACGACCTGGGCGATGGCCGTGCTGCAGTTCGGCCTGCCGCTGGTGCTGGCGCTGCGGGTGGCCGATTCCGCGGTCGAGCGCGGGCGCTCCGCGCTGCTGGCCTATGGCGCGGTCGTGCCGCTGGTGATCGCCGTCGGCGGCTTCGTGATCTGGCGGCCGTTCTGGCCCTGGCTGCCGCCCTGGGGCTACGCCAGCCAGCCGCCCAGTCTGCTGCAGTGCTTCGGCGAAGGCTCGCGCCTGTGGCTGCCGATCACGCTGGGCGTGGTGGCCTATGCCCATTGGCGGCAGGAGCAACGTTCGCAACGCCGCATCGCGCAGCGCCGCCTGCTGCAGGCCAGGCGGCAGCAGCAGATGCAGGCGGCGCAGTTGCTGGCGCTGCAGGCGCGGGTCGAACCCCAGCTGCTGTTCGACACGCTGCAACGCGTCACGGCCCTGGACGGCACCGATCCCGCCGCCGCCGAGGCCCTGCTGGACGAGCTGATCGCGCTGCTGCGCGCGATGCCGCCCGAGCCCGACCGGGCCGGCTCGACGGTCGAGCGCGAATTCGCCCTCGTGCGGGCCTACGCCAGGGTCACCGGCTGCGCCGCGCTGCTGCCGCCTGCGCTGGTGCTGAGCAGCACAGCCGATGCGGCGCACGCCACGCTGGCGCCCATGGTGTTGCTGCCGCTGCTGCGCGCGCTCGCTTCGTCCGGTTCAACGGCTTGGCGAGTGAGCGCCGAACTGGCGCCCGACGCCGCTGCCGGCCTGCGGCTCACGCTTCGCGCTCAGCCGCCGGCCTCGCACGAGGCGCTGGCCGCACTGCGCGGACTGTCTGGCGCCGCGCAGGCCCAAGCCCAGGTTCATCTGGCCGCGGTGCATGGCGCAGCCGCCCGCATCGCCTGGATCGACACCGGCGAGGACAGCCATTGGCGCATCGACATCCCGAACAGCCATGCCGCAAGCACTGATCGCTGAGGATGAGCCGCTGCTGGCGGCCGAGATCGCCGAGGAGCTGGCGCGCGCCTGGCCCGAGCTCAAGGTGTGCGAGGTGGCGCACGACGGCCATGCCGCCTGGCGCGCCTTCGAGCAGCACCGGCCCGAGATCGTCTTCGCCGACGTGCAGATGCCCGGCCTGGACGGGCTGGAGCTGGCCCGCCTGGTGGGTGATCGTGCGCACCTCGTCTTCGTCACCGCCTTCAACCACTTCGCGGTGCAGGCCTTCGAGGCCGGCGCGGTGGACTACCTCGTCAAGCCGCTGGACGCGGCGCGGCTGGCGCTGGCCGTCCAGCGGCTGAAGCGGCGCATGGGCGAGCGGCCGGCCGACCTGTCGGGGCTGTGGTCGCGCCTGCCGCAGCCCGGGGCTGGCGCGGGCGGCCGCGGCCTGCGCTGGCTGACGGTGCCCCAGGGCCGCGACCTGCGGCTGATCACGGCCGACGAGATCTGCTACCTGAAGGCCGACCACAAATATGTGGCCGTCGTGACCGCCGACAGCGAGGCCCTGCTGTCCACGCCGCTGAAGGAACTGCACGCGCGCCTGGACCCGGAGGTCTTCTGGCAGGTGCACCGCGGCACTGTCGTCAACATCCAGGCGGTGCGCAGCATCCACCGCGGCCTGGCCGGGCGGCTCAGCTTGTCACTGCGCGAGCGCGCCGAGACGCTGGCCGTAGGCCCGGGCTATGCCCAGCTGTTCAGGCAGTGGTGACCACCGGCCGGCACCGGCACAGTGCCGCAGGCGACAGCGCCCTGCCGGCGCAAGACGCAGAATCGGGCACTCTGCCGGAGCCGCCATGAACGCACGCGCCAACTTCACCCGCATGGACGAGAGCACCCGCGAGGACTGGGCCGCCATCGTGCCGGAGGCGATGAAGATGGCGCGCAGCCTGCCCGACCGCGTGCTCGACCACCTGCGCCTGCTGGACGGCGACTTCGGCGGCTTCCCCGTCGACCGACTGACGCACTGCCTGCAGACCGCCACGCTCGCGCACCGCGATGGCCGCGACGAGGAGTACGTCTGCTGCGCGCTGCTGCACGACATCGGCGACACGCTGGGCTCGTTCAACCACCCCGACATCGCCGCGGCCATCCTCAAGCCCTTCGTCAGCGAAGAGAACCTGTGGATGGTGCAGCAGCACGGCATCTTCCAGGGCTACAACTTCTTCCACCACATCGGCCTGGACCGCGACATGCGCGAGCAGTTCCGCGACCACCCGCACTTCGCGCGCGCGGCCGAGTTCGTCGAGCGCTACGACAACCCGGCCTTCGACCCCAAGGCCGAGGCGCTGCCGCTGAGCTTCTTCGAGCCCATGCTGAGGCGGCTGATGGCCCAGCCGCGGCAGTCCATCTACAAGGCCGCGATGCAGAAGGCCTAGGCTTTCCTGCCCACCACCTGGTTGGCCGCCACGGCCGCCTTGATCAGCGCCTTCAGCGCCGCCTTGTCCAGCTTGTCGCCCTCGTGGAAGTCGATGGCGCGGCGCACGTTGCCTTCCAGGCTGGAGTTGAAGAGACCCTTGGGATCCGCCAGCGCGGCGCCCTTGGGAAAGGTCATCTTCACGACGCTCTTGTAGGCCTCGCCGGTGCAGACGATGCCGCCCCGCGACCAGACGGGGTTGCTCCACTTCCACTCCTCGACGATGCCGGGGTCGGCCTCGAGGATGAGGGCGCGCAGCGCCGCCAGCATGTCGCCGCGCCAGCCGCCCAGGCCGGCGATGCGCTCGTCGATCAGCGCCGAGGCGGCGTCGCCGCTGGGGGGTGGACTCTTCGTGGCCATCGAGTTCAACCGCGCGTCTGGATCAGCTTCCAGCCGTTGCCCGCCGGGTCGCGGAAGCCGGCGTCCACCGAACCGTAGCGCTCGACCGGCTCCTGCGTGAACTCCACGCCGCGCCCGCGCCAGCGCTCGCTGGTGCCGCGGCAGTCGTTGACCGTCAGCACCAGCGGCGGCATGGCGCCCTTGGCCACCAGCGCACGCAGCTGCTGCGCCGTCGCCGCGTCATGCATCGGCGGGCCCGGCACGAACAGGCCGAGCTGGAAGGACGGCTGCTCCGGGTGCTGCACCGTCAGCCAGCGGTAGTCGCCGTTGCGCACGTCGGTGTGCACGCGAAACCCGAGCTTGCCGACATAGAACTCGAGGGCCTCGTCCTGATCCTCGACATAGACACCAACCACTTCAACACCTTGACTCATGGAACCTCCTGGAGTGAGGTCGGATTTGTACCGTCGGCCTGCTGGCGGCGCTTCTCCGAAACTGCGGAGATGAGGTCGGGCCGGTGCGCGGCCTGCACGTGGCAGTGCGGCACGCGGTCGAGCTGGTGGTGGGTGGCGCGCCAGCGGGCGCGGTGCTCGCCGGGGCTCTCGCCGGTCACGTCGCGGAAGGTGCGGCCGAAGGTGCCCAGGCTTCCCCAGCCGGTCGTGAAGGCGATGTCGGTGATGGGCAGGTCGGTGTCGCGCAGCAGAGCCGTGGCGCGCTCGATGCGACGCGTCAGCAGGTAGCGGTGCGGCGGCACGCCGAAGGCCTCCTTGAACGAACGCGCGAAGTGGGCCCGCGACACACCGCTGACGCCGGCCAGGCGCTCGACCGGCCAGTCCTCCTCGGAGGCCGCGTCCATGCGGTCCTTGGCGCGCAGCAGGCGGCGCAGCAGGCGCGGGTCCTGGCTGGGTGGTTCGGGGGGATCGGTGGGCTGGGTCAAGGTGGCGGGATTCTCTCGCCCGCGGCGGCGCCGAACAGCCCCAGCCTGTGTCGGGACGTTCGGCATCGGCTACACCCACGTCTCCCCTCCCCCTCATGAAAGGCTCTCCCATGGACCTGCAACTCGAAGGCCGGCTCGCGCTCGTGTCCGGCAGCACGGCCGGCATCGGCCACGCCATCGCCCAGTCCCTGGCCGCCGAAGGCGCGCGCGTCATCGTCAATGGCCGCACGCAGGCCGCGGTGGACGGCGCCATCGCCTCCATCAAGTCCGCAACGGGCCGGCAAGCGCTGGGCTTCGCGGGCGACCTGAGCCAGGCCGACGTGGCCGAGGCCTTGGTGCGCCAGCATCCCGGCATCGCCATCCTCGTCAACAACCTGGGCATCTTCGAGCCCAAGGCTTTCGAGGACATCCCCGACGCCGACTGGCTGCGCTTCTTCGACGTCAACGTGCTCAGCGGCGTGCGCCTGGCGCGGCTGGTGCTGCCGGCCATGAAGCAGGCCGACTGGGGCCGCATCATCTTCATCTCCAGCGAAAGCGCGGTGCAGATCCCGGCCGAGATGATCCATTACGGCATGACCAAGACGGCCCAGCTCGCCGTGTCGCGCGGCCTGGCGGAGTCGCTGGCCGGCACGGGCATCACCGTCAACAGCGTGCTGCCCGGCCCGACGCGCTCGCGGGGCGTCAACGACTTCGTCGAGCAGATGGCGCAGGCCGAACGCAAGACCTTCGCCGAGCTGGAGAAAGAGTTCTTCGAGAAGGTGCGGCCCACGTCGCTGATCAAGCGCTTCGGCACGCCCGAGGAGGTGGCGGCGATGGTGACCTACATCGCCAGCCCTTTGGCGTCGGCCACCACGGGCGCGGCCTTGCGCGTGGATGGCGGCACGACGAAGAGCGCATTCTGAGGCCTCAGGCGCCCGCCTCGCTGAAGGTGATGCCCGGGTGCTTCTCGTCGTAGAAGGCCATGCGGCCCTTCAGCGCGGCGTGCTCGTCATAGGGCGACTCGTAGGACCAGATCGCATCCTTGAGCTCGCGGCCGCCCTGGGTGATGCTGTAGTAGCTGGCATCGCCCTTGAAGGGGCAGTGGCTCGTGGTGTCGCTGGGCGTCAGCCGGTCGACCTTGACGGCCTCGCGCGGGAAGTAGAAGCGCGGCGGCGCGCCGGTTTCGTCGACGCGGATGACGTCGTCGGATTCGGCGACAACCTGGCCGTCGATACGGGCACTGACCTTGTGCGCGACATGGGTCTCGGCGACGACGTGCTCGGGGTGCTCCCGATGGCCGGGGGACTTGCTCATGGCTGGCCTTTCATGAAAGAAAAACCTGCGGCAATCGCCATTCCCGGTTAGGGCCTGCTAACCCTAGGGCAGCGGGCCGCGTTGTGACCAGAAAGCCCGCGAGCAAGGCGCGAAACGAAGCTTGGGTAGGCCCCAAGCGAGGCTTCGCAACGCCGCGCGCGGGCTTTCTGGTCACAACCCGAAGGGAAGGCCAGCCGCCAGGGGCCACCCGGCGTTGCACCGCTTGCCCGCATATCAATGCGGGCGGCGCGCTGCGCCTTGATTGGCCCCTGGCGGCTGGCCTTCGCGGCTCACTGCCCTAGGGTTAACAGGCCCTAGTCGTGCAGTGAAGACAGGAACTGTTTCAACTCCGGCGTCTGCGGTGCGTTGAAGAGTTCGGCCGGCGGGCCGATCTCGTGCACGCGGCCCTGGTGCATGAAGATGACGCGGTCGGCCACCTTGCGGGCGAAGCTCATCTCGTGCGTGACCATCAGCAACGTCATGCCTTCTTCCGCGAGCGACTCGACGACGCGCAGCACCTCGCCCACCAGCTCCGGGTCCAGCGCCGACGTGATCTCGTCACACAGCAGCACGGCCGGCTCCATGGCCAGCGCGCGGGCGATGGCCACGCGCTGCTGCTGACCGCCGGAGAGCTGGTCGGGCATGGCGTCGAACTTCTCGGCCAGGCCGACTCGCGTGAGCAGCCTGTGCGCCTGGCTCGCGGCATCGGCGGCGCTGCGCTGCTTCACCAGCGTCGGCGCCAACATCACGTTGCGGCCCACGCTCAGGTGCGGGAAGAGGTTGAAGCCCTGGAAGATCATGCCCACCTGCTGGCGCAGCGTGCGCATGGCCATGGCACTTTCGTAGAGCAGCGGCTTGCTGTTGACGGTCAGCGAGCCGTCCTGGAACTGCTCCAGCCCGTTGATGCAACGCAGCAGCGTGCTCTTGCCCGAGCCGCTCTTGCCGATGATGGCGATGACCTCGCCGTGCAGCACGTCGAGGTCGATGCCCTTGAGCACCTCGTTCGTGCCGTAGGACTTGCGCAGCGCGGTGATGCGCACGATGGGCGGTGACGTGAACGGCACCGGAGCTTCAGCGGCCATGGCTCTTGCCTTCCAGATGTTGAGCAAACAGGCTGACGGGGAAGCACAGCGCGAAGTACAGCAGCGCGACGCAACCAAAGACGAGGAAGGGCTTGAAGCTGGCGTTGGCGATCATGCTGCCGGCCTTGGTCAGCTCGATGAAGCCGATGACCGACGCGAGCGCCGTGCCCTTGATGACCTGCACGAGAAAACCCACCGTCGGCGCGATGGCCAGCCTTCCGGCCTGCGGCAGGATGACGTGGCGGAGCTGCTCGCCAAAGCTCAGCGCCAGGCTCTTCGCCGCCTCCCACTGGCCACGCGGTACGGCCTCGACGCAGCCGCGCCAGATCTCGACGAGGTAGGCGCTGGTGTAGAGCGTCAGCGCCAGCGCGGCGGCCGTCCAGGCCGACACCTCCAACCCCAGCAGCGCCAGGCCGAAGTAGGCGAGGAAGAGTTGCATCAGCAGCGGCGTGCCCTGGAAGAGCTGCACGTACAGTGAAATGAGGCGCCTGGTGTTCGCGCCGAGCCCGAGACGCAACGTCAGCAGCAGGCCGCCGACCAGGCCGCCGCCGATGAAGGCGATGGCCGACAGCGCCGCCGTCCAGCGCAGCGCCAGCAGCAGGTTGCGCACGATGTCCCAGAGGGTGAACTCGATCATGCCGACCTCCTGCCGAAGATGAAGCGCGGCCCCGCCCACATCAGCAGCTTGCGCGCGGCGATGGCCAGCGCCAGGTAGGTCAGCGTCGCGATGATGAAGGCCTCGAAGGCGCGGAAGTTGCGGCTCTGGATCAGGTTGGCGGCGTAGCTCAGCTCCTCGGTGGAGATCTGCCCGCAGACCGCCGAGCCCAGCATGACGATGATGATCTGGCTCGTCATGGCCGGCCACACGCGCTGGAATGCGGGCGGCAGCACAACGCGGGTGAACACCTGCACGGGGCTCAGCGCCAGGCTCTGCGCCGCCTCCCACTGGCCGCGCGGCGTGGCCTGGATGCCGGCACGCAGGATCTCCGTGCCGTAGGCGCCGAGGTTGAGCGTCATCGCGATCAGCGATGCGGCCTCGGGCGACAGCTTCAGCCCAAGAGCCGGCAGGCCGAAGAAGATGAAGAACAGCTGCACGATGAAGGGCGTGTTGCGCAGCAGCTCCACATAGGCGCCCAGCACGCGGCGCAGCCACGCCGGGCCGGTGGCGCGCGACCAGGCGCCCAGCGTCGCGATGAGCATGCCCAGCGGCGTGGCCACGAGCGTGAGCCCGAGCGTCCAGGCCAGGCCTTTCAGCAGCAGCGGCCATTCGGCCAGCACCGCGGGGAAGTCGAAGCTGATCATGGCCTCGGCCCGGTCACATCAAAGGGGGAGTTCGCCGGTGCCGCGGCCCAGCCACTTCTTCGACAGGGCCTCCAGTTCGCCCGCCGCCTTGGCCGCCGCGATGATGTCGTTGACCTTGGCCAGCAGCGCGTCCTCGCCCTTGGCCACGCCGACGAAGCAGGGGCTGTCCTTCAGCAGCAGCTTGTATTCGAGGTTGAGGCCGGGGTTGCGGTACATCAGGTTGCCGGCGACCGAGGCGCTGGTGGCCACCAGTTGCGTCTGCCCGGCCGCAAACGCGGCGATGGTGGCGTTGTTGTCCTCGAAGCGCTTGAACTCCAGCGAAGCCGGCGCGACCTTGCCCAGCTCCTGGTCCTCCATCGCGCCGCGCGTGACGGCCACGCTCTTGCCGGCGAGGTCGGCCCAGCTCTTGATGGGCAGGCTCTTGGCCGCGAACACGGCTTGGTAGAACGGCGCGTAGGCGGCGCTGAAGCTGATGACCTTCTCGCGCTCCGGGTTCTTGCCCAGCGTGGAGATGACCAGGTCGGCCTTCTTGGTCTGCAGGTAGGCGATGCGGTTGGCGCTCGTCACGGGCAGCAGCTCGACCGCCACGCCCAGCTTGGCCGCGATCAGCTCGGCCATCCCGATGTCCAGCCCCTGCGGTTTCATGTCCGGCCCGACGAAGCCGTAGGGCGGGTAGTCCGTCGGGATGGCAATCTTGATCGTCTTGCTCTTGGTGATGCCGTCGAGCGCGGTCTGGGCCTGCGCACCCAGGGCAAACAGCCCCGAGGCCAAGGTCAGCAGCAGGCGGCGGGAAAGCGTCGAGGTCATAGCAAGGCTCCTAGATAGACGTTGGGAGGGTCGGCGGGATCGGATGTGACGGAGGCGGGCAGCGGCGCGAGCGCTTCACGCAGCAGCTGCAGCGGATCGCTGTCGGCGGGCAGGCGCAGCGCGGCCTGCACGCTGGCCAGGTGGTCGGCCATCAGGCCTTCAGCGCGGGCGCTGTCGCCGGCGGCCAGGGCGGCGACGATGGCGACATGGTCCTGGCAGGACAGCGCCGCGTCGTGCGAAGACTGGTAGCGCATCGCGATCAGCGTGGTGCGCGCGGTGAAGTCGCGCAGCGTGTCGGCCAGCAGGCCGTTGCCCAGGCACTCGGCCAGGCAGACGTGGAAGTCGCCGAGCAGGAAGCTGCGCGTGCCGACGTCGTCGCCCACCAGCGCGGCCTGTTCCTGCTGCAGATGCTGGTTGAGCCGCGCGATGGCCTCGGCAGACAGGCCGCCCTGGCCGCGGATCAGCCCCAGCTCGATGACGCGGCGCGCCTCGAAGGCCTCGCGAACCTCGTCGGGTGTCGGCGCGATCAGATACCAGCCACGCCGCGCGCTGACGGTGACGATGCCGCGTGCGGCCAGCCGAGTCAGCGCCTCGCGCACGATGGTGCGGCTGCAGTCGAACAGCATGGCCAGCTGCTGCTCGCCCAGGCGCGCGCCGGGCGCGAGCTTCTGCGCGAGCACCGCTTCGACGATGCGCTGGCTGATGTCGGTGGCGGAGATGCCCATGCCGGGCATTTCGCAGCTTCCGTGCCAGCGCTCATCTGGCTTGTATGCAAGGCGCGCGCACAAGTTTGGCCCGAGGCCGGCCCGGCCTGGGTCGCCCGGCACCAACGCAGTGCTTGCGCGCCGGGTTAGCCTCCGGCCATGGACTCCCTGATCTCGGCCGCCGCCCGCGCACTGGCCGCCGGCGACGCGCTGGCGGCGCTCAAGCGCGTGGCGCTGCGCGATGACCCGCCAGCCCTGGCGCTGCGCGGCATCGCCCTGGCCCAGCTCGGCGAACATCCGCGCGCCCGCGAGCTGCTGAAGCGTGCGGCGCGCGGCTTCGGCGCCCACGAGGCGCTGGCGCGGGCGCGCTGCGTCGTCGCCGAGGCCGAGGTGGCGCTGGCGATGCGCGACTTCGCCGGCTCGCCGCGCGCACTCGACACGGCCATGGCCACGCTGGCCGGCTGTGGTGACGCGGGCAATGCGCTGCAGGCACGGCTGATCGCGGCGCGGCGGCAACTGCTCCTCGGCCGGCTGGACGAAGCGGCGGCCACGCTCGCACCCGTCCACGCGCAGCCCCTGCCGCCGTTGCCAGGCGCCGTGGCCGCCTTGCTCGTCGCGGAACTGGCGCTGCGCTCGCTGCGCATGGCCGAAGTGCAGACCGCGCTCGCACGTGCCGGCGACGCCGTCCGGCGCGCCGGTGTGCCGGCCCTGCAGGCCGAGGTGACCGAGGCCCTGGCCCTGCTGGAGCGCCCCGCCGCGCGGCGCCTGGCCGAGGGCCGGTGGCTGCCGCTGCGCCTGCAGGACGTGGCCGAGCTGCTGGACTCGGGCGCCCTGGTCGTCGACGCCTGCCGCCACGGCCTGCGCGCCGGTGCGCAATGGCTGCCGCTGGCGCGCCGGCCCATCCTGTTCACGCTGGCGCGCGCACTGGCCGAGGCCTGGCCGGGCGACGCCGACCGCGACGCGTTGATCGCCCGCGCCTTCCGCACCCGCGATGCCGACGAGACGCACCGCGCGCGGCTGCGCGTGGAGATCGGCCGGCTGCGCGCGCTGATGGCCGGCCTGGCCGGCGTCGAGGCCACGGCCCGCGGCTTCGTGCTGAAGCCGGCCGACGGCCGGCCCGTGGCCGTGCTCGCGCCGCCCATCGATGGCGACCAGGGCGACCTGATCGCGCTGCTGTCCGACGGCGCGGCCTGGTCCACCTCGGCGCTGGCCCTGGCCCTGGGGACCAGCCAGCGCAACGTGCAGCGCGCGCTGGCCGAGCTGGAGGCCGCCGGCCGCGTGCGCGCCAGCGGCCAGACGCGCGCACGGCGCTGGCTGGCGCCGCCGTTAACCGGATTCACGACGATCTTGTTACTCCCCGCCGCGCTGCCGCTTGGGTAGATTGCCCCCATGCGCCGAACACGGCGCCCTTCAGGAGCCACCCATGAGCGTCGAGACCCCCACCGCCAAGCCCGCCGAGATCGTGCGCGAGTACGGCCCCTTTGCCGGCGCCCAGAGCATCGCCGGCGTCACGCACGACGGCGACCGCGTGTGGGCCGCCACCGGCGCCACCCTGCTCGCCTTCGACCCCGCTAGCGGCGAGGCCGTGCAGCACATCGCCTGCGCCTGCGACGCCGGCACGGCCTTCGATGGCAAATACCTGTACCAGATCGCCGAGGCGCGCATCGACAAGATCGACCCGGCCAGCGGCAAGGTCGTGGCGTCCATCCCCTCGCCCGGCCAGGGCGGCGACTCGGGCCTGGCCTGGGCCGAAGGCAGCCTGTGGGTGGGCCAGCACCGCGGCCGCAAGATCCACCAGATCGACCCCGCCACCGGCGCCATCCAGCGAACCATCGAGTCCAACCGCTTCGTGACCGGCGTGACCTGGGTCGACGGCGAGCTGTGGCACGGCACCTGGGAAGACGACGCGAGCGAGATCCGCCGCATCGACCCCGCCAGCGGCGCCGTGCTGGAGCGGCTGGAGATGCCGCGCGGCGCCAACGTCAGCGGCCTGGAATCCGACGGCGCCGACCTGTTCTACGCCGGCGGCGGCGGCACCGGCAAGGTCCGCGCTGTCCGCCGTCCCAAGCGCCTGGCGCCTCAAGCCGCCTGATTTTCCCCTGAGCGAACCCCCACCCGAGCCCGGGTGGAGCCGCTGCATTCCTTCCTCAACCCCAAGGAGATTTCCATGACCACACTGCTCAACCACCCCGTCGTGTCGCGCGACCTCTGGATCGCCGAGCGCAAGGCGCTGCTGACCCACGAGAAGGAACTGACCCAGCTGCGCGACCGCATCGCCGAGCAGCGCCGCAGCCTGCCCTGGGTGCGCCTGGACAAGGACTATGTCTTCGACACCGTCGACGGCCCGCGCAAGCTGTCCGAGCTCTTCCAGGGCCGGCGCCAGCTGCTGGTGCAGCACTTCATGCTGGCCCCCGGCTGGGAGCAGGGCTGCAAGAGCTGCTCCTTCATGGCCGACCACCTCGACGGCATGGCCGTGCACCTGGCGCATCGTGACATCACGCTGCTGGCCGTGTCGCGCGCGCCGCTGGCCGACATCCAGCGCTTTCGCCAGCGCATGGGGTGGCAGTTCGCCTGGGCCTCGGCTCACGGCAATGACTTCAACAGCGACTTCCACGTCAGCTTCACGCCCGAGGAGCGCGCCCGCGGCGAGGTCTATTACAACTTCCACATGACGGCCTTCCCGCAGGAGGAAGCCCCCGGCATCAGCGTCTTCTACAAGGACGACACGGGCGACGTCTTCCACACCTACTCCACCTTCGGCCGCGGTGTGGAAGTGATGATGGGCACCTACAACCTCATCGACCTGACGCCCAAGGGCCGCGATGAGGAGAGCCTGTCGTACACGATGGAGTGGGTGCGCCATCACGACCGCTACGAGCCGCAGGCTGCCGCGCCGGCCGCGGCCTCCTGCTGCAGTCAAGCAGCCTGACGGGGCGAGGTGCCGACATGGCTGGCCTTTGGCCCTGGCTGGTGGTGGCGGGCGCCGGCGCACTGCACGGCCTGAACCCGTCCACCGGCTGGGGCCTGGCCACCGCCTGCGGCCTGCATTCCCACGATGGTCGGCAGGCGCTGCGCGCGCTGCTGCCCATCGCGGTGGGGCATGCCGTGTCCATCGCCCTCGTGGCGGGCACGGTGGCGCTCGGGCTGTTCGGCGGCGGCCTGTTGCTGCAAGGGCTGTCGGGCGCGCTGCTGCTGGGCGCCGTGCTGATGCGCCTGTCGCGCCGCGGCACGCCCCGGCTGCGCGCGCGGGCCGGCCGCACCGGTCTGGCGCTGTGGTCCTTCATGGTGTCCACGGCCCACGGCACCGGCATGATGCTGGTGCCGGCGCTGATCCCGCTATGCCTGAGCAACTCCCCCGCCAAGGAGATCACCGCCTCAGGCTCGCTGCTGCTCGGGCTTGCGGCCGTGGCCGTTCACATGGCGGCGATGCTGGGCGTGGCGGCGGTGCTGGCACTGGGGGCGTGTGGCGCGATGCAGCGGTGGGTCGGCCGCCGTTGACGTTCCGCTAGAAATTGCTGATCGCGTAGTCCACGGCGGCCGATGCGTTGATCAAACCCCAACCCGTGGCCAGATCGCGCCCCGGCCCGGCGGGTTCGTTGAAGCGCTGCGGGAAGCTGTGGCCCGACAGCACGTCGACGGCCGTCTTGGACAGTGCCTCGATGACCTGGGCCGGCCTGAGCGCCGGCTTGGCGCCAAGGATCAAGGCGGCGGCGCCGGCCAATTGCGGTGCCGCGGCCGAGGTCCCGGAAAACATCGCCCAGCCGTCCGTGCCGGTCGTCCCGTCGCCGGCTTCACCATCGGCGATGGTTGCTTCGGATTGATCGAGTTCGCAGCCGGGTTGCACGGGCAGCATCAGGTACTGGGCGCGAGGCTGCATGCCCACCAGCCCGCAAGCCGTGGGAACGACGACATCCGGGAACCAGGGACTGGCATAGCCGCTGGCATACGAGGACGCCTGCAGTCGACCCATCGGATCCAGGTAGACGCCGCCGGCGCTGAGAACGCCAGGGACCTGTGGCTCGATTGCGAATTGGCCATTGCCCGCCGAGAAGATGACGAGGATGCCCTTCTCGATGGCGTCCTTGATTTCCGCGGCCAATGCCAGATCGGCCGCACTGGGCCCACCGATGGGCGGGTAGAGGCCGTCGCCGCCCCAGGAGTTCGTGATGATGCGCGGCACCAATGCCTTGCTCTTCAGGAAGGCCGCCATCGCGCCCACGAATCGGCCCGCAGAGTCGGTGGCACGGACGGGCTGCAGGACGACCCCGGGCGCCAGCGCGAAGATGTTGGCAGATTCGCCCGTGCCGTGCCCGACAGGATCCTTGCTGGGGTTGGTGCCCGGCACGGTGACCAGTGGGGTCTGGATCTTGTACTGATTGGCCGTGAAGTATGGATGCCGATACCAGCCGGTGTCCGGCATCGCGACCGTGATGCCATCGCCACGAAACCCCCTCTGGCGCGCCTGCTGAGCACCCATCGCAACGGCGAGATCGCCGGGCAGGCGCAGGTGGAACTTGGGTGATGCAGGCGGAATGGGCGAGGGAAAGATCGAGTGGCACTGCTTGGGTTGTTCGAGACAGATGCCGTCGATCCGCAGCGCGGCGGACTTGGCCTTGCCGACACCCATCGCGTCGGGCTGCTTGCTGCCAACGATGTCCAGGCAGGTGATGTATTCGCGCACGCCACGCGCGGTCTGCATGAGGCGCTCGAACGGCAGCACCGTGCCGCCGGTGATTTCCTCGAACTGAGCCGGGCCGGCGGCCACGGAGAAGCCGAGCTCACTGCCGGCCAGCACAATGAAGCCAAAGCTCTCCAGTTCGCGCCGGACCGAGGCCAGGTCCTTGGCGCTGGCGTGGTAGGCCTTGGCGGATTCTTCAAGCCCGGTCACACCGGGCGCAAAGACTGATTTCTTGCCGGCGACCGACACGTAGCCGGTGATCAGGTCCGGCAGCGGGTTGTCCGACTCGGTGACATAAGGCAGTCCAAAGCTTGGCATGGCGGCGACCTCCCGTGGATGGGCAGCCGCAATCACCTACATGGGCTGACGCGGCTTGACGACGTGGATGAACTTCACCGCATGCCTGAGAGACTCGGGAACCTCCACCTCATCCTGATCCGCACCCGTGAGCCCGGGAAGAATCGCCCTCAACTGGGCGACGTCCCCGCTCACCAACAAACCCACAGTCATCGGCATGGCCTGCACGCCTTGCGCCTGCAGGTGCCGAACCAACGGATCGAGATCCACGTCGGCCTGCGTCTCCGCGATGAGCTCCAGATGCTTGGCTGTCATGCCGGGCATATTCGTTCAGCGGACTCCGCGGCGCAAGACGACGTTCAACTTTCTCCCTGACATCCCCGTCATTCATGCAGTGACGAGGCTCAGCCTAGGGCCGCAACGCGGCCAGGACATCCTCAAATAAGACGACTGGATTGCAGAGACGGGGCGGGTTGTTTGTCACCGGCCATCCCGAACGCCTTCTAGCGCCTGCGGCGGGCGGCGGCGACGAGGCCCAGGCCGCCCAGCATCAGCGCCAGCGAGGCCGGCTCGGGCACGGCCTGCACGGCGACCGACAGCTGGTAGGGCGAGGCCGCCGTGTTCGCGCTGACGCCGAAGAGACCGTTGTAGTTGGCGCCGCCGGCCACGCCGGTGCCGCTCAGGTCGCCGGACCACGACCATTCGATGGCGTTGGGACCGACCGCCTCGATCGCGATCCAGTAGGTCGTGTCGGCCGCCAGCGTGATGCGCGTGGATGGCGCGAACGTGTACGCGGCGAAGTCGGACGTCGAGACGGCGGCGCTGGACAAGCTGCCCAAGGACGCGAGCACTGCACCGGGACCGCTGGCACCGTCGGCGCGCAGGCTGACGCGCAGGTCGCCGATGACGTCGGCGCTGTCGTTCTTCAGCAGCGCGGTCACCCGCGTCAGTACGAGGCCGGCCTGGGCGCCGGTGCGAAAGGAATCGGCCAGCGGGCCATAGCTCAGCAACGGGTCGGAACCATCACGGGACGCGGCGAGGTTGTCGAACAAGATGTCGGCGTGGGCAGCGGGCATGGCCGCCACGATAGCGGCGAGCAGCAGGGGCTGGAGAAAACGCATGTCGGATCCTTGAGGTATTGGGGGGCTCATGCCCGATGGCTTGCAGGCCATCGGGCCTTCGTCAGGCGTCGGACAGTCCGCAGGGACTGTCCTCGGTCCGGTCTCAGAGCAGCGGGTCGCTGACGCCGTCGGCGCCGGTCTCGACGTGGCCGGCGAAGTGGGCGATGAAGCGGGCATCGCCGGCCGCGCTGACGAGCAGGTCGTACCAGCGCGCACTGGCCTGCAGCGACCAGTCCGAGCGCAGGCTGGCGCCCGGCTGCAGCAGCTGGTGCGAGCTGGTATTGGTGTAGCGGTCGGTCACCGTGACGTCGGTGGCGGCACCGCCGGCGTTGGTCACCGTCAGCGACAGGCCGCCCGTGGTGCGGCTGGTGCTGCAACGCACGACCAGCTGGGCCGCGCCTGCTGCCAGGCTGCCGGCGTAGTGCCGGAAAAAGCCGTTGTGGCCGTGCACCGACACGTCGTAGTCGCCGCCGGCCGGTGGCGTCCAGGTGTCGGCCAGCGCCTTGCCGGCCTCGACCGTGTAGCCCCAGGGACCCGTCCCGCCGCCGGCCATGCAGCCGTTGGCCGTGCGGACGTGGAACCATGCGCCGGCCGAGCCGGCGTTGCTGAAGTCCAGCCGGAAGCCGCTGCCGTCGGCCGTCCAGTCGGCCTGCAGCTCGTAAGGCAGCGCGCGGGCCAGCCGCGTGCCGGTTTCCTGCACCGGCATGGCCTGGTTGGCAGGCACCGGCGGGTTGTAGGTGCTGTACTTCTTGCCGCTGACGACATCGGCCTGCGGCGGCGCGTACGACGCGGTGCTGGGCAGGCGTGCGGCGGCGGCGTTGGGCAGCGAAAAATCGAGTGCCGCAGTCAGGTCGCCGCAGACGGCACGGCGCCACGGCGTGATGTTGGGCTCGGCGACGCCGAAGCGCTTCTCGATGAAGCGGATGACGGACGTGTGGTCGAAGGTCTCGGAGCAGACCCAGCCGCCCTTGCTCCACGGCGAGATCACCAGCGCGGGCACACGCGCGCCCAGGCCGTAGGGCCCGGCGGCGTAGCTGCCGGCGCCGGGGTAGATCTCGTTGACCGTGCTGACCGTGGACTTGCCCTGCGCGGGCGAGGCCGGCGGCGTGGGCGGCACGACGTGGTCGAAGAAGCCGTCGTTCTCGTCGAAGCAGACGATGAAGACCGTGCTGGCCCAGACCGCGGGGTTGGCAGTCAGCGCGTTCAGCACGTTCTGGATGTACCAGGTGCCATAGCTGGTGGGCCAGTTGGAGTGCTCGCTGTAGGCCTCGGGCGCGGCGATCCACGACACCTGCGGCAGCGTGCCGCCCATCACGTCGGCGCGGAGCTGGTCGAACAGCGTGCCGTTGTTGAAGGCGCCGCCGTTGAGCAGGTCGGTGCCGGTGCGGGCGCCTTCGTACAGCGGGTTGCCGGGCTGGGCGGTGCGGTACTGGTTGAAGTACAGCAGCGCGTTGTCACCATAGTTGCCGATGTAGGGATTCTGGCCGTCCCAGCCCCAGGAGCCCGCATCGTTCAGGCCGTGGCCGATGTCCTGGTAGACCTTCCACGTGACGCCGGCCTGCTGCAGCCGCTCGGGGTAGGTCGTCCAGCCATAGCCCTGTTCGGCGTTGTTGACGACCGGGCCGTAGGGCGGCGTGCCGTTGCCGGCGTTGGTGCCGCTGGCGTTCAGCGCCAGTGCGCCCGGCGTGCGGCCGGTGTTGTTGACGTTCAGACCGCCGGGCAGCGTGCCGTTCTGGCCGCACCAGCCGCTCCACAGGTAGTAGCGGTTGGGGTCGGTCGACGCCATGATGGAGCAGTGGTAGGCGTCGCAGATGGTGAAGGCGTCGGCCAGCGCGTAATAGAACGGGATGTCGGCGCGCTGCAGATAGGCCATCGTGGCCTTGCCCTTGGCGGGCACCCAGCGGTCGTTGTGGCCGCTGTTCCAGGCCTTGTGCGCATCGGCCCAGGCATGCGGCAGGCCGGTCAGGAACTGCTGGCCGAGGTTGGCTGCCGTGGGGTGGAAGGGCAGGATGGTCGGCGGGCTCTGTGTGACGCCGGACGAGTTCAGGTTGGGCTGCTCAAAGATGGGCTTGCCCGTGCCGACCTGCTTCACCGCGCGCGGGTCGCCGAAGCCGCGCACGCCGCGCAGCGTGCCGAAGTAGTGGTCGAAGGAGCGGTTCTCCTGCATCAGCACGACGATGTGCTTGACGTCGTTGATCGTGCCGGTGGCGCCGTTGGCCGGGATGGCCAGGGCCTGGCGGATGCTGTCGGGCAGCGCGGCGGTGGCGCCGGCACCGGCCATGCCGCGCAGCAGCGTGCGGCGATCGATCTTGCTCATGCTCGTCCTTGGTGGGAAGCGGTGGCGCGGAGTGCGGCCCGTCGGAAAATTCTGCGGGCACGTTGTGGCAGCTTGGTGGCAGATCCTTGACGGTACGGCGTCTGCATGAACCCGGTTTGTGTGACGTGGCCGACGCCGTGCGGAAAGGCCGTTCGCCGGCAAGGCCTATTTCACGCAACAAATAATGTTGCATGAAATCAAGCAGCCAGTTGTCCGACGTCCTGCACGTGCTCCTGCACATGGCCGAGGGCGACGGGCCCGCCACCTCCGAGACGCTGGCCGCCGCCATGCAGACCCATCCGGTCGTGCTGCGACGCCTGATGACCGGGCTGCGCGAGGCCGGATTCGTCGCGTCGTCCAAGGGTCATGGCGGGGGCTGGGTGCTCTCGTGCCCGCTGGACCGCATCACGCTGCGCGACGTGCACGAGGCACTGGGCGCACCGTCGCTCGTGTCGCTCGGCTTCCGTGAGGACCGGCCCGAATGCCTGGTGGCCCAGGCCGTCAACGAAGCGCTGGGCGCCGCCGTGCAGGCCGCCGAAGCCACGCTGCTGGCGCGGCTCGGCGGCGTGACGCTGGCCGCGCTCTCGGGGGACTTCCATCGCCGCCTTGCAACCCATCCCGATACACCGCCGCACCACCGGCTTGAGGAGCATGTCCATGAACGTTGATTTCGCCGTCATCGGCGGCAGCTTTGCCGGGCTGTCCGCCGCGCTGCAGCTGGCACGTGCACGCCGGAAGGTGCTCGTCGTCGACGCCGGCCAGCGGCGCAACCGCTTTGTGGACGACGCGGGCCTGACTTCGCATGGCTTCCTGACGCAGGATGGCCGCGCGCCCGCCGCCATCGTTGCCGACGGCAAGGCGCAGCTGCTGCGCTATCCGAGCGTGCAATGGCTGGACGGCACGGCCGACGACGCGCGCATCGCCACGGGCGGTCGGCTCGAATTCCACGTCGGCCATGTCGCGGTCAGCGCCGGCCGCCTCATCCTGGCGACCGGCGTGCGCGACGAGCTGCCGCCCGTGCCAGGACTGGCCGAGCGGTGGGGCCGGAGCGTCTTCCACTGCCCGTACTGCCACGGCTACGAGCTGGACGGGGGCGAGATCGGCGTCATCGCCAGCTCCGCCCTGGCCCAGCACCATGCGCTCATGCTGCCCGACTGGGGCCGCACGACGCTGTTCCTGAACGGCGCCTTCGCGCCCGACGCTGACGAGCTGGGCGCGCTCGCCGCACGCGGCGCACGGGTCGAGGCCACGCCGGTCCTGCGCATCGACGGCGAGGCCGATGTCGTGCTGGTCGACGGCCGCGTGCTGCGGATGGCCGGGCTCTTCACGCAACCCCGCACCGCCCTGGCCAGCCCGGTGGCGCAACAGCTTGGCTGCGCGATGGAGGACGGGCCGATGGGGCCGTTCATCCGCGTCACCGGTCCGCAGGAAACCAGCGTGCCACATGTCTTCGCCTGCGGTGACGCGGCCCGCGCCGCCGGCAGCGTGGCGTTGGCCGTGGGCGACGGCGTGATGGCCGGCTTTGGGGCGCACCGCTCGACGATGTTCTGAGCGCCGGGTCGGCACAATGGCGACGCTCCCGAACCCGATGACCCATGCGCCTGCTCATCGTTGAAGACGACCCCATGATCGGCGAGAGCCTGCGCGAGGCCCTGCGCCGCCAGGGCTTCGCGGCGGACTGGGTGCACGATGGCCAAGCGGCCGATGCGGTGCTGGCCAGCGGCGAGCGCTTCGACGCGGTGCTGCTGGACCTGGGCCTGCCCAGGCGCAGCGGCATCGAGGTGCTGAAAGCCTTGCGCGCCCGCGGCGATTCGACGCCCGTCGTCGTGCTGACCGCGCGTGATGCGCTGACCGACAAGGTCGCCGGGCTGGATGCCGGTGCCGATGACTACCTCGTCAAACCCTTCGAGCTGGACGAGCTGCTCGCGCGGCTGCGCGCCGTCACGCGCCGCCACGGCGGGCGCACGGCCACCACGCTGCAGGTGGCCGATCTGCGCCTGGACCCGGCCACGCGCGAGGTCTCGCGGGCGGGTCGATCCATCCTGCTGTCGGCCCGCGAGTTCGCGCTGCTGGAGGCGCTGCTGGAGCGGCCCGGCGCCATCGTCTCGCGCGCCCAGCTCGAGGACCGGCTCTACGGCTGGGGCGAGGAACTGGAGAGCAACGCCATCAGCGTCTATATGCATCAGCTGCGCAAGAAGCTCGGCGCCGACCTGCTGCACACGGTGCGCGGGCTGGGCTACTACGCCGGACCCGAGAAGGGAACGGCTCCCATGCCTGCCGGACCCGAGAAAGGCAGCGCGGCGTGAAACTGCTGGGCACGTTGCGTGGCCGCCTCTTCGCCCTGCTCGCGGCTCTGGGCGCCGTCACCGCGCTGGCCGTCGGCGGCGCCACCTATGTCAGCGTGCGCGCCGAGGCCGACGAGCTGTTCGACTACCAGTTGCGCCAGACGGCGCTGTCGCTGCGCGACCAGGGCCGCATCGCCGGCGACGAGGCCGCCGCGCTGGCCGACCCGAGCTTCGACTACGTCGTGCAGATCTGGTCGCTGCAGGGGCTGCAGCTCTACTCCAGCCGGCCGCAGGGCCTGACCGAGCCGCTGCCGGCACGTGCCGTGCTGGGCTTCTCCAATCTGCGCCTGGGCGGGCAGGACTGGCGCGTGTTCGGCGCGGCCACGCCGCTGCGCGTCGTGCAGGTGGCCCAGCCCATTGCCGTGCGCCAGCGCCTCGCAGCCATCGCCGCGCTGCGCAGCATCGTGCCCGTGGGCATCGCGCTGCCCGTCGTGGCCGCGCTGGTGTGGTGGCTGATCGGCGTGTCGCTCGCGCCGCTGTCGCGCGTCACCCAGGCCGCGCAGGCCGGTGGTGCGAACGCGCTGGACGCACTGCCCACGCAAGGCCTGCCGGGCGAAGTCGCGCCGCTGGTGGACGCCTTCAACGGCCTGCTCGCGCGCCTGTCATCTGCCTTCGACACGCAGCGCAGCTTCGTCGCTGACGCGGCCCACGAGCTGCGCACGCCGCTGACCGCGCTGAAGCTGCAGCTCGGCCTGCTTCGCGATTCCGCCCCGGGCGCGGACCAGGACGCGGCCATTGCCCGCCTGCGCGGCGGCATCGACCGTGCGGTACGTCTCGTCGAACAGCTGCTGGCGCTGGCCCGCGCCGAGCCTGGTGCCGCGGCAGCCGTCGTGCCGCTGGACCTCGCCGAGCTGGCCCGCCAGGCCGTGGCCGACGTTCTGCCGCTGGCCGACAAGGCCGGCGTGGCGCTCACGCTGGCGGCCCCCGACCCGCTGCCGCTGACCGGCGACCCGCAGGCCCTGCGCAGCGCGCTGCGCAACCTGATCGACAACGCGGTGAAGTACGGCGCGCGAACGGTACAGGTGAGCGCACTGCGCGGCGCCGCGGGTGCGCCGCTGCTGCGTGTGGACGATGATGGCCCGGGCATCCCGCCTGAGCAGCGCGAGCGCATGTTCGACCGCTTCCAGCGCGGTGAGAACGCGACGGTCGAAGGCAGCGGGCTGGGCCTGGCCATCGTGCAGGCGGCGGCCAGGCAGCAGGGGGCGGGGGTCAGACTGACGGGCTCGCCGCTCGGGGGGTTGAGAGCTGAGGTCGCTTGGGCGGCCGAACAGTAGCGCTTGCAGCGGCACTAGGATGCAGCCTCGGGTAGCCGTGAAGACAGCCATGCGCATTGAAATTCGCCTCCCTGCATCCGCCAACACCGTATTCGACGCTTGGGTCGTTCCCGAGGTGATGCGCCAGTGGCTCTTCGTCGGTCCTTCGAACCGGATTCTTGAAGTGACGAGCGACCAGCGCCTGGGAGGCAAGTTCTACATCCGTGAGGAGAACGATGGCAGGCAGATCGATCACTATGGTGAGTACCTGCGATTGGAGCGCCCCTCCGATATCGAGTTCGCTCTCGAGGTTCCACTTCACTTTCGGGGCGTCAGTCGCCTGAGAGTCGAGCTTCGCGACCTGCCTGGCGAATGTGCGCTGACCCTGACCCAAACCGGCGCCGCCCCTGCGAATGCAGAAGAAACCTGGCGCGGCATGCTGACCGGCCTGCAGCGCGTACTCCTGGGAAAGCCGGCCATCGGCGGCAATGGCGCCTAGCCCCGCTCGACGCCTGAACCGAAGCGCGACTCCCCGCTTAACTTTCGCCTCACCTTCGCCTCATCCAGCCCTCACCCGCACTCCCTAGAGTGCCCTGCATCGGCTGCGCCGCAGCCTGCTCGAGGAGCTTTCGATGACTCGCACCGCCAAAACCACACTGACCGCCACGGCCGCTGCCCTGCTGGCCGCGGGGGTGACCATCACCACCGGAGCCTCAGGCTGGACGCTGCCCGGCTGGCTGCAGGGCAAGGCGCCCGCCGCCGCCCCGCTGTCGGGTGACGCCACACCCGGCGGCGCCGTGCCCACCGCCGTTGCCGCAGCCGCAGCCGCCACCGTGGCGGCGCCCGCCGTCACGCTGCCGCCGGCGCAGCTGCCCAATTACCGCGCCATCGTGCAGACTCAGGGCCCGGCCGTCGTCGGCATCACCGTGGCCGGCCTGCACAAGGTCGGCAACGCCGACATGGACGACGATGGCCCCGCGGCGCCGGGTGCCCGCGGCCGGGATGACGACAGCGACCCCTTCTTCCGCTTCTTCCGTGGCATCCCCGGCCTGCGCATGCCGCAGCAGATGAACCCGGGCGCCCAGCTGTTCCGCGGCCAGGGCTCGGGCTTCATCATCAGCAGCGACGGCCTCGTGCTGACCAATGCCCACGTCGTGCGCGACGCCAAGCAGGTCACCGTCAAGCTCAGCGACCGCCGCGAGTTCGCGGCCCAGGTGCTGGGCAGCGACCCGGCCACCGACATCGCCGTGCTGCGCGTGGAGGCCAAGGGCCTGCCCACCGTGCAGCTGGGCGACCCGAAGCAGGTGCAGGTGGGCGACTACGTGCTGGCCATCGGCGCGCCCTACGGCTTCGAGCAGACGGCCACGCAGGGCATCGTCAGCGCCAAGGGCCGCTCGCTGCCGGGCGACAGCGTCGTGCCCTTCATCCAGACCGACGCGGCCGTGAACCCCGGCAACTCGGGCGGCCCGCTGTTCGACGCGGCCGGCCGCGTGGTGGGCGTGAACGCGCAGATCTTTTCTCAGAGCGGCGGCTTCCAGGGCCTGGCCTTCTCCATCCCGGTGGACGTGGCACTGCGCGTGAAGGACCAGATCGTCGCCCACGGCAAGGTGGAACACGCGCGCCTGGGCGTCACGCTGCAGGACTTGTCGGCGCCGCTGGCTTCGTCCTTCGGCCTGAACTCGCCGGACGGTGCGCTGGTGTCCAGCATCATGCCGGGCAGCGCCGCCGCGAAGGCCGGGCTGAAGGCGGGTGACGTGATCACCGCGGTGGACGGCGAGCCGGTGCACGTGGCGGGCGACGTGTCCAGCCGCGTGGGCCTGGCTCGGCCGGGCGACAAGCTGAAGCTGGAGCTGTGGCGCGACAAGGGCCGCGTCAACGAGACCGTCAGCCTGGGCCGCGCCGACAAGGACACGCAGGAAGCCAGCGCCGCACCCGAAGGCGGCTCGCTGGGCCTGGCGCTGCGGCCGCTGGAGCGCCAGGAGCTGCGCGGCTCGGGCCTGGACCACGGCCTGCTGATCGAACGCGTGACCGGCCCGGCGCAGCTGGCCGGCGTGCAGCCCGGCGACGTGCTGCTGGCGCTGAACGGCAAGCCGGTGCAGGACGTCGAGCAGGTGCGCGCCGCGATGAAGGACAAGCCGCACCAGGTGGCCCTGCTCGTCTCGCGCGACGGCCAGCAGATCTTCGTGCCGGTGCGGCTGGGCTGACGACGCCAGGCCGCCAAGGTCACTGCGGCGGATCGTCGTGGTCGTACTGCGGCGGCTTGTGCTTCACGACCGGGCACTGGAAGGGCGGATAGCTGCGCACCACTGGCGGCGACTGATGCTGGTCGAGGAAGTCGACCAGGCCGTGGTAGCCGTTCCAGGGGCCTGAGGCCTTGGGATCGTCGTACTTGACGGCCACGCCGTAGCAGGCCTGGATCTGCGTACCCGAGCCGGCAGCGCCCACCAGCGCGACGCCGAAATTGGCGTCGTGCTCGTCGAACCAGGTGTTCCAGATGTGCTGGTCGTCGTGCCAATGCAGCTTGTTCCAGCAGTAGGCGTCGCCGCCTTTCGACTTCCAGTCGGTGGAGCAGTAGTGCTGCAGCGTGGGCGCCGTGATGGCGACGGGTTCTTCGTCGTACATCAGCTGTATCGGCGGCGGTGCTTCGGCCTTGATCACGGCACCCATCGCGCAGCCGGCGACGTAGCCCGCGGGCTCGGGGAACTTGGAGTCCGACAGGAAGTCGGCATAGGAGTCGGGCAGGATGAAGTTCTGCATCACCACCTGCCGGTCGTAGCAGGTCTGGGCCTGGTAGTCCCACACGGCATTCACCTTGGACGACATCGCACGCCAGGGCCGCTGCGGGTCCACGGTGGCGGCGTTGTCCTTGATGGCCCACAGCATGTTCAGCGACCCACGCGATTGGCCGACGAGGAAGACATTGTTCGGGTCGATGTGGAAGCTGTCGGCCTTGAACTTCAGGTATTGCACGGCGTCGCGGATGTCGGTGTTGCCAGGCTGCGTGTTGCCAGGCTTGACGTAGGACGTGAGCGGGTGGCGAAACTCCAGCGACACGACCGTGTAGCCGGCCTTCAGCGCCTGCGCCATCACGCTCTGGAACAGCACCGAGTTGCTATACGGGTTGTCCGCGGGCACGCTGCTGTCGGCGTAGCGGAACTGCTCGTCGTTGCCGGACGGGTGCGTGAAGATCAGCAGCGGGCGGCGCGTGCCCGGCGGGTCGGTGGCGGGGTCGGTGGCGGTGTAGACGGAGGCGCGCTCCGTCAGGTAGACGCCCGACGGGCCCTCCAGCCAATTGACGCCATCGCCGTAGCAGACCTTGTCGCGCTGCCAGAAGGTGATGCTGCCACTGGTGCCCAGGTAGTCCTGGTAGGCCACGTCATGCCGCGTCGCCGTGGCTGGCAGAGGGGTGCAGTCGGGTGGCGGTGCGGTGGGCGTCTGCGCTGAAGCGGCGGCGCACAGGGCGCCCGTGGCCAGCAGGCCCGCAAGGGTTCTCAGTAAGCGGTGCATGGGGTGTCTCCCGGGGTGTTGGGTGCGGCGGATGTTTGCCGTGCCCACCCGCGCAGGCCACCCCCTAACGGGCAACTTTGCTGCACAGCAATGATGAGCAATGTTCATGCAGCGCGCGGCAAAACGGCGCAAAGCACGCGGCCGGAAAACACCGCCCGAGGCAGCACGCCGAAAGCTGCTTGGGCGGCAGCGCACGCGCGCGGGATTTGCGGAAGAATCGTCCACCCCTTGCCGCGGAGACCTTCCATGCTCGAGCGCCCCACTCACAGCCGGCTGAGCCGGCGCCAGCTGCTGGCCGCCACGAGCCTCGCAGGCCTGGCGCCCGGCGGCTGGGCCCAGACCGGCTTCGCTCATCCTTTCGCCAACGGCGAGCGTCGCCTCGTGGCCTACCCGGAGAAGCGGCCGCTGATCGTGCTGACCTCGCGCCCGCCCCAGCTCGAGACGCCGTTCGAGGTCTTCAACGAAGGCGTCATCACGCCCAATGACGCCTTCTTCGTGCGCTATCACAACGCCGGCATCCCGACCGCCATCGACGCCGACAGGCACCAGATCAAGATCTCGGGCAATGCCGTCGCCAAGCCGTTCGTGCTGACCATGGCCGAGCTGAAGACGCAGTTCAAGCCGGTCGAGATCACGGCCGTCAACCAGTGCTCGGGCAACGGCCGCGGCCTGTTCAACCCGCGCGTGACCGGCGGCCAGCTGGCCAACGGCGCGATGGGCAATGCGCGCTGGCTGGGCGTGCCGCTGAAGGATGTACTGGCCCGCGCGGAGCCGAAGAACACGGCCCGCCAGGTCAGCTTCAACGGGCTGGACGAAGCCCTCTTCGGCGGCGGCGACTTCGTCAAGTCGCTGGACATGGGCCACGCGATGGACGGCGAAGTGATGCTGGCCTGGCAGATGAACGGCGCCGACATCCCGCTGCTCAACGGCTATCCGGTCAAGCTCATCGTGCCGGGCTACTACGGGACCTACTGGGTCAAGCACCTCAGCGAGATCGAGGTCATCGATTCGATCTACGAAGGCTTCTGGATGAAGCCTGCCTATCGCGTGCCCGACAACGACTGCGCCTGCATCGAGCCGGGCACCTCACCCGCGGCCACGCGGCCCATCGGCCGCTTCAATGTGCGCAGCTTCATCACCTCAGTGGCCGACGGCGCGCGAGTGCCGGCCGGCGCGCCGCTGGCCGTCAAGGGCATCGCCTTCGACGGCGGCCAGGGCATCCGCGAGGTGGCCTGGTCGGCCGATGGCGGCCAGAGCTGGCGCGCCGCAACGCTCGGGGCCGACCTGGGGCGCTATTCCTTCCGCGAGTTCCGCTTCGGCTTCACACCCGCCGCCGGCGCCCACGACCTCCGCGTGCGCGCCTGGAACCGCTCGGGCCAGAGCCAGCCGATGGAGGCGCTGTGGCAGCCCGCGGGCTATATGCGCAACGTCGTCGAGTCGGTCAAGATCACCGCCGCCTGAGCCGCGAGGAACCCGCCATGATCCGCAAGACCCTCCTGCTCGGCACCGTGCTGGCCCTCTCGCTGGCCGCCGGTCTGTCCGCCGTCGCCGCGCCCAAGTCCATCACCCTGCCGCCCGACGGCATCCAGCTCAAGGCCAGCGCCCTGCCCGGCTATGCCAAGGCCCAGGCCAGCTGCGTCGCCTGCCACTCGGCCGAGTACATGGCCTACCAGCCGCCCACCGCCGCGCGGCCCTACTGGGACGCGATGGTCAAGCGCATGAAGACCGTCTTCAAGGCGCCCGTACCCGACGAAGACATGGCCGTCATCGTCGACTACCTGGTGAAGACTTACGGCAACGAGCAGCCGAAGTAGCCCCGCGCTGGCCTTAGGCTGCGGCCCTCACCACGCCTGCATCGGCGCTGCCTTGGAAATCATCTTCGAATTCCTCGCCGAGGTGCTGCTGCAGGTCTTCGGCGAGGTGCTGGCCGAGGTCGGCCTGCGCTCGCTGGCAGCGCCCTTTCGCAAGCAGCCGGCCGTCTGGCTGTCGGTGCTGGGCTATCTTGCGCTCGGCGCCCTGGCCGGTGCGCTCAGCCTGTGGCTCATGCCCAACCACCTGACGCGCGACGGCTGGCCGCGACTGCTCAACCTCGTGCTTGCGCCGGTGGTCGCCGGCCTGGCGATGTCGGTGGTCGGGCACTGGCGCGCGCGCCGCGGCGACGCGGTGCTGCGCATCGACCGCTTCGCCTACGGCTATCTGTTCGCGCTGGCCATGGCGGTGGTCCGCTACAACTTCGCCGGCTGAGCGCGGCCATGGACGCGCTGCGCTGGATCCTCCTCGTCGCCATCGGCGCCGCGGCAGCAGCCGCGCTCTGGCAGTCGCTGAGCGCTCCGCCGGCCCGGCCCGCGGCCGAGGCGGAGGTCATCGCCGTCGCGCCTGTGCCGTCGAAGCTGCCTGAAGCGGCATCTGCCATGGTGGCGGCCCCGGCAGCATCGCCAGCCGCCCGCCGCACCGTGGCGCCCTTGCCCGCCACGCGGCCTGCGGCACCCCGCATCGGCGCCGAGGGCTATGGCCCGCACATCGACCGCGCGCTGACCGGCGACGACGCCGCGGCGGCCTGGGAGGCCGTGCGCTGGCTGCGGCTGTGCGCGTCCAACGAGGCCCGGCGCAGCAGCCTGGAGACCGCGCGCAACCAGGGCATCTCGCCGGAGATGATGACCCAGATGATGGTGGAGGCCGACGCCGAAGCCAGGCGCTGCCAGACCGTGACCGTCCAGCACCGCGCGATGCTGCCGGAGCTGGCCTCGCGCGCGATGCGCGCCGGGGTCCCGGAGGCGGTTTCGGCCTATTCCGGCGCCGTGTTCGCGGCGGACCTGACGCCGGCGCAGCGCCAGCAGGCGGCCGATGCGATGCGGCGCGACGCCCGCAGCGGCAATGCTGCAAGCCTGCTCGGCGCGCTGACGGCCCACGAATCCTGGGGGCTGAGCGACGCCGAGAAGCTGGCCTACCTCGCGGCCTACATCAGCCTGCCAGGCCACCCCGAGGCGAAGGCGTTGCTGGACCAGTGCGGCATCCGCTTCAAGCGGCCTCCAACACCTGAACAACAGGCCGCCGCCAGCCGGGCGGGGCAGGAGATCGTGGAGCGCATGCTCACGAACGGCCAGCCCGACCAGCACGACACCCGTGAGATGACATGCCCTTCAATCGTCCAATACTGATCCTGCTTGCCGCAGGCATGCTTGCGGTGGCCCTGTTCCTGGCGACGCAACCTTCCCAGGAAAGCGCGCCACCGCCGCCGGCCGGACGCACGGCGACCGCCTTGCCGTTGCCCGTGCCGACGGCGGCGCCGACCGGCGCTGCGCCGGCAGCCAGCACACCGGCCTCGACAACCCCGCCTGACGCCGCCCCCCCGCCGCCACGCATTGGCTCGGAGGGCTACGGCCCGCACATCGAGCGCGCCCAGGAAGGCAACGACGTGGCCGCAGCCTGGGAGGCGGCGCAATGGCTGCGTCTGTGCGCCTCCAACGACGAGCGGCGCACGGCTTTTGAGCAGGCTCGCAACCAGGGCGCCGCGCCGGAAGCGATGACGCCGCTGATCGCAGAGACCGACGCCGAGGCCCGGCGCTGCCAGACCGTCACCGCCCGCCACCGCGCCATGCTGCCCGAGCTGGCCGCGCGGGCCATGCGCGCCGGCCAGCATCTTGCCGCGCAGGCCTACGCCAGCGCCGTCTCACCCGCTGACCTCAGCGCCGCGCAACGCCGCGAGGTCGCCGATGCGCTGCGGCATGACGCCGTGACGGAGGGGGTGATGGGCCTGCTCGCCGCCGTGGAGGCGGACGCGGGCTGGGGCCTGTCCGATGCCGAAAGGCTGGGATTCTTCGCGGCCCTGAAGCAGCTGGCCGACGAGGAGGCACACTCGCACGCCCCATTCAAACTGCTCCAGCCATGGGCTGAGGGGGCTGCCATCCACTTCAAGACCAGGCCGACACCGGAACAGCAGGCCGCCGCCCAGCTGGCAGGGAAGCAGATCGTTGCACGCCTGCGCGCCGGCAATCCGCCTTGAGGCCCTTCAAGGCATGCCGTTGTCCACGTACTCGGCGTAGCCCGGCCGGCCGCCCAGGCGTTGCAGCCAGGCCTCCACCGCCGACAGCTCGGCCCGCTCGATGGGCGCGTTCTTCCAACGCTGGGCGGCCAGCCCCAACACGACGTCGGCCAGCGTGAACGTGTCGCCGCAGACATAGGCACCCGTGCGCGCCAGCTGCGCGTCCAGCAGGCCCATGTGGCGGTTCCAGCTCGCCACGCTCTGCAGGATGGCCTCTGGCGTGGCGGGCTGGCCGCGAACCAGCGCCATGAAGGCCGGGCGCCAGGAGTTGTTCAGCTCGCCGGCCTGCCAGTCCATCCACTGCTCGACCTTCGCGCGTGCCCGCGGCTCAGTGGGCAGCAGCTCGGTCGCGCCGAGCTTGCTGGCCAGGTAGCGGCAGATGGCATTGCTCTCCCAAAGCACGAAGTCGCCGTCGATCAGCACGGGGACGAGGCCGTTGGGATTCATCGCCAGGTAGCCGGCTTCCTGCGGCGAGCGGAAGCCGATGCCCCAGTCCTCGCGTTCGAGGTCGAGGCCGAGTTGCGCGGCGGTCCACATGGCCTTGCGGACGTTGATGGAGGTCAGGCGGCCAAGAAGCTTCATGGGTCAGTGCTCATGCTGGTGGCGGAAGTCCGGCGCATGCGGGTGGCTGTGCCAGGTGGGCGCTTGATGATGCCCATGACCGCGCTCGCCCGCCGGCATGGGGTCATGCACTCGGTCGCGGCGCCCTCGTCGCGGCGGTGGGCATCCTCAGGCGGCCGACGTCCGTGTGTACGCGGCGCGGCGAGCGAGCGTCGGCATCGCCGGCGGTCAACGGTGGCCAGGCGAATCGGCATTCGCCGACCCTAGCCCGGCGGCGGCGGCAGTTGCGCGCGGCCGGCCTCGGTCAGCGCCACGGTCCAGCGGCCGGCGTCGTCGCAGTGCAGGCTGACCCAGCCGGGGCCGGCCACGCCGCCCAGCCTGGCGTCGCTGAGGGCCGTGAACTCGCGCAGCAGCTCGCTGACCCGCGCGTCCAGCCGCTTGGCCAGGCGCGTCAGCGGCACAGGCCCGGCGCTGTCGCCCAACTCGTGCAGCAGCTCAGCCGGCGTGCGCACTCAGCATGACCGGGATGGACTTGGACGTCGGCGTGCGCGCGCCGATGGAGAAGCTCTCCAGCGGCACGAGCGGGTTGGTCTCGGGGTAATAGCTGGCCAGGCAGCCGCGCGGGATGTCGTACTCGACGAGCAGGAAGCGCTCGGCGCTGCGCTGCTGCACGTCGCCGCCCGCTTCGTCGACGTAGAGGCTGGTGATGTCCACCCAGTCGCCGGCCTTCATGCCGAGGTCCTTGAGGTCCTTCGCATGGATGAAGACGACGCGGCGGTGGCCGTAGACGCCGCGGTAGCGGTCGTCGTGGCCGTAGATCGTCGTGTTGTACTGGTCGTGCGAACGCAGCGTGGTCAGCGTGAAGACGCGCACGTCGCGATGCCGCTCGGCGGCACGCTCCACGGCCAGGTCGGTGGGCAGTGCATGCGTGCTGAACTCAGCCTTGCCGCTGGCCGTGGCCCACACCCGCTCGCTGGCCGTGTTGCGCAGCCGGAAGCCGCCCGGCTGCTTGATCTTCTCGTTGAAGCCGGCGAAGTCGGGCAGCACGGCCTCGATCTTGTCGCGGATGGCGGCGTAGTCGCTGGCCAGCGCGAGCCAGGGCGTGCGGCTCTTCGTCAGCGTGGCCGCCGCCAGCCGCGCGACGAGCATGGGTTCGGAGATCAGCTGCTCGGACGCCGGCGCGTTCATGCCGGCGGACAGGTGCACCATGCTCATCGAGTCCTCCACCGTGACGCCCTGCGGGCCGCTGGCCTGCACGTCGATCTCGGTGCGGCCCAGCACCGGCAGCACCAGCGCCTTCCTGCCGTGCACGACGTGGCTGCGGTTGAACTTGGTCGTCACGTGCACGGTCAGCTCGCACTGGCGCAGCGCGCGCCAGGTGGCGGCCGTGTCGGGCGTGGCGGCGGCGAAGTTGCCGCCCATGGCGATGAAGACCTTGCCGCGGCCATCCAGCATGGCCTCGATGGCGCCGACGGTGTCGAAGCCGTGCTCGCGCGGCGGCTCGAAACCGAAGACTTCGCCGAGCTTGTCGAGGAAGGCCGGTGCGGGCTTTTCGTAGATGCCCATCGTGCGGTCGCCCTGCACATTGCTGTGGCCACGCACCGGGCAGGCGCCGGCGCCTTCGCGGCCCAGGTTGCCGCGCAGCAGCAGCAGGTTGACGATCATCTGGATGGTCGCCACCGAATGCCGGTGCTGGGTGATGCCCATGCCCCAGCAGGCGATGACGCGCTCGCTGGTCGCGTAGATGTCGGCGGCCTGCACGATCTGCTCGCGCGTCAGGCCGCTGGCCTGCACGAGCGGCTCCCAGGGCTGCTCGCGCAGCTCGGCGATGAAGCTGTCGAAGCCGCGCGTGTGCTCGGCGATGAAGGCCGCGTCCAGCACGCGCGGCTGGCCGGCGGCCTGGGCCGCGTCGTCCAGCTCGACGACGCGCTTGCACATGCCCTTGAGCAGCGCGAAATCGCCGCCGACCTGCAGCTGGAAGTAGTGGCTGCTGATCGGCGCGGAGCCGAAGGTCAGCATCTCCAGCTTGTCCTGCGGGTCGGCAAAGCGCTCCAGGCCGCGCTCCTTCAGCGGGTTGAAGCTGACGATGCGCGCGCCGCGCTTGCGCGCCGCGCGCAGCTCGCCCAGCATGCGCGGGTGGTTGGTGCCGGGGTTCTGGCCGAACACGAGGATGCAGTCGGCCTGCTCGAAGTCCTGCAGCGTGACCGTGCCCTTGCCGACGCCGATGGTGGGCCGCAGCCCCGAGCCGCTGGGCTCGTGGCACATGTTGGAGCAGTCGGGGAAGTTGTTGGTGCCGTACTCGCGCACGAACAGCTGGTACAGGAAGGCGGCCTCGTTGCTGGTGCGGCCCGACGTGTAGAAGATGGCCTGATTGGGATCGGGCAGGGCCTGCAGCTCGGCGCCGATCAACTCGAAGGCGGCGTCCCAGGTGGTGCGCTGGTAACGGTTCGTCCGGGCGTCGTAGATCATGGGCTCGGTCAGGCGGCCGGTGGCTTCCAGCTCGTAGTCGGACGCTTCGGCCCACTCGCTCAACGTCTTCGCGCCGATGACCTCGGGCGTCGCACGCCGCGCCGTGGCTTCCGCGGCGACGGCCTTGGCGCCGTTTTCGCAGAACTCGAAGGTGGAGCGGTGGTCGCGGTCGGGCCAGGCGCAGCCGGGGCAGTCGAAGCCATCGGCCTGGTTGGCATGCAGCAGCGTCTTGGCGCCCTTCACGGCCACGCCCTGCTCGTTGAGGTGCTTGGCCACGCTCTTCAACGCACCCCAGCCGCCGGCCGGGCCGTCGTACAGCTCTATCTTCTGTTCGCTCATCGCTATTTCAAAAATAAAAGGCCCCGCGCCTTGTGCAGGCAGCGGGGCTGGTCAGCCTAGCAGGATCGGATCAGTGGAAGAACTTGCCCACGTTGATCAGGGTCTTGTAGACGCCCCAGGCCAGCGGGATGCCGACGGCGGCCCAGGCCAGCATGACGGTGAGGCTGGACGTGGCTGCCGCCTGGCCGCTGCCGCTGCCCACCTCGGTGGCCGCGGCGCGTTCATGGGCCAGCTGCTTCTCGTGGGCCAGTTCGTCCTCGCTCATGAAGTACTTGTCGGCGACCGGCTTGACCATCAGATTGGCAATGAGGCCGATGACCAGCATGCCGACGAGGATGTACATGGTCTGGTTGTAGACCTGCTCGCGCGGCAGGCCCAGGCCCAGCTGGTAGTCGCGCATGTAGTTCACGACGACGGGACCGAGGATGCCGGCCGTGGCCCAGGCCGTCAGCAGGCGGCCGTGGATGGCGCCCACCATCTGCGTGCCGAACAGGTCGGCCAGGTAGGCCGGCACCGTCGAGAAGCCGCCGCCGTACATGCTCAGGATGATGCAGACCGCGCCGACGAAGGCCAGCTTGGAACCCGCCGCCGCGCTGCCCGGGATGCTGGCGTAAAGCACGCCGCCGAGCACGAAGAAGACGACGTAGGTCATCTTGCGGCCGAGCTTGTCGGAGAGGCTGGCCCAGAAGAAGCGGCCACCGATGTTGAACAGGCTCAAGAGCGCCGCGAAGCCCGCGGCGACGCCGGCGATGGCGCCGAGCTGGGCCTTGTCCAGTTCACCGAACTTGGCTGGCACGCCGATCAGGCTGCCGCCGAAGATCTCCTGCAGCATCGGGCTGGCCATGCCGATGACGCCGATGCCGGCCGACACGTTCATGCACAGCGCGACCCAGACCAGCCAGAACTGCGGGATGCCCCAGACCTTCTTCACGTGCACGTGGCGCTGCGTGATCATCGCGTTGCCGGCCTGCGCGGCAGGTGCCGTCCAGCCCGCGGGCTTCCAGCCGGTGGGGGGCACGCGGTAGCCCAGCGCACCGCCCATCATGAAGACGAAGTAGACGAGGGCCATGATGACGAAGGTGGGCATCACGCCGACGCTCTCAGGCGTGGCGAACACCTTCATCAGCTCGGCCGCCAGCGGCGAGCCGATCATCGCGCCGCCGCCGAAACCCATGATGGCCATGCCGGTGGCCATGCCGCGCTTGTCCGGGAACCATTTGATCAGCGTCGACACGGGGCTGATGTAGCCCAGTCCGAGGCCGATGCCGCCGATGACACCGCTGCCCAGGATCATCAGCCAGAACTGATGCAGCTGAATGCCCAACGCCGAGATCAGCATGCCACCGCACCAGCACAGGGCCGACACGACGCCGGCCTTGCGCGGGCCGGCGCGTTCCAGCCAGCCGCCCCAGATGGCCGCGGCGCAGCCGAGGAAGACGAAGAAGAGGGTGTACATCCAGCCCAGCGTGGAGACCTTCCAGTCGCAGTTGCTGACGAACAGTTCCTGGAAGAAGCCGACCTCGGGGCCGCACTTGATGGCTTCCTTGATGCCCAGCGCCTTGGACAGCGGCAGCCAGAACACCGAGAAGCCGTAGGCCATGCCGATGCACAAATGAATGGCGAGCGCAGCCGGTGGCACAAGCCAGCGGTTGAAGCCGACGCCGGCGATGGTTCTTTCCTTGTCCAGCCAACCCGAGCCCGCTCGGCCCGGGCCGGGTACTGCATCCAATCCCACTGAAGACATCGCTTTCCCTTCGACGTTGATTTGAGTCTCCTGCGCGGCCACGATCAGCCGGCGCCGAGGCGGCGCAGAATACGTGTTGGCATGTGACGAGTCCGCCACTTAGTCAGCGATTTAGGGAAACACCTAGCCCTGCACGCGACGAATCCGGCCAGATCGCACAGCTCGGGGCGGGCGGCTATCCTGCTGCGCCATGCGACGCGTACTGATCATTGACGACCACCCCGGCGTGGGCCAGGCGCTGGAACTGCTGCTGTCCCTGCACGACATCGAGGCCAGCGTCGCGACCAGCCCCGAAGAAGGTCTCGCGCTGCTGGAGCAGCGGCCCTTCGGCCTGGTCATCCAGGACATGAATTTCACGGCCGACACGACCTCGGGCGAGGAAGGCGAGCAGCTGTTCCGCGCCATCCGCGCGCGGCGTGCGGACCTGCCCGTCATCCTGCTGACCGCCTGGACGCGGCTGGACGCGGCCGTGGCCCTCGTCAAGGCCGGCGCGGCCGACTACCTGGCCAAGCCCTGGGACGACGCCAAGCTGATCGCGACCGTCGAGAACCTGCTGGAGCTGGGCGAAGCCAACCGCGAGATCGCACAACTGCGCGAGGCCCGCGCCGCGCGCCGCGCGACGCTGGCGCGCCGCCACGACCTGGCTGGTCTGGTGTTCGGCTCGGACGCGATGCTGTCGCTGCTGGAGCTGGCCGGGCAGATCGCCGCAGCGCCGGTGCCGGTGCTGATCACCGGGCCGAACGGCGCCGGCAAGGAGCGCATCGCCGCCTTCGTGCACGCCAATTCGAGCGCCCACGACGGCCCCTTCGTCGCGCTGAACTGCGGCGCACTGCCGGCCGACCTGATCGAGGCCGAACTGTTCGGCAGCGACAGCGGCGCCTACACCGGCGCGGCCAAGGCGCGCGTCGGCCGCTTCGAGGCGGCGGACGGCGGCACGCTCTTCCTCGACGAGATAGCCAATCTGCCGCTGGCCGGCCAGGTCAAGCTGCTGCGCGTGCTGGAGACCGGCCAGTTCGAGCGCCTGGGCTCCAGCAAGACACGCCAGACCCGCGTGCGCGTGCTCAGCGCGACGAACGCCGACCTGCGCGCGATGGTCAAGGCCGGCAGCTTCCGCGAGGACTTGTTCTACCGCCTCAACCTCATCGAGCTGAGGCTGCCCGCGCTGGCCGAACGGCGCGACGACGTGCTGCCGCTGGCCGAGCATTTCCTGGCCGGCCGCGCGCGGCTGAGCGACGCCGCGCGCGAGGCGCTGCTGGCCCACCGCTGGCCGGGCAATGTGCGCGAGCTGAAGAACGCCGTCGAGCGCGCGGCGCTGCTGTGCCAGGGCGGCGAGATCACGCCGGCGCTGCTGGGCCTGGAGGAGGCCAACGGCAATGGCGGCGCCTGGCGCAACCTCGACGAACCCAGCCGCGAGGCCGTCGTCGCCGCGCTGAACGCGGCCGGCGGCATCGTCAGCCGCGCGGCGACCCAGCTCGGGCTGTCGCGCCAGGCGCTGTACCGGCGGCTGGAGCGTTATGGGATCGCGCCCTGATGGGGCCCAGGCTGCTGCGGCCGCTGTCGCTGCGCGCCCGCGCACTGCTCGCGCTTGCCGTGGCGGCGGTCGTGCCGCCGCTGGTCATCCTGGGCGTGCGGCGCGCCGGGCTGGAGGCCGGCGCGGCCCTCGGCGCCGCCGTCCTCGTGATGCTGCCGCTGCTGGCCTGGCTGGCCGCGCTGTGGCTGGCGCCGCTGCTGCGGCTGACGCGGGCGCTGGAGGGTGCCGTGCTCAGCTACCGCGACGGCGACTTCAGCCTCAACCTGGCGCCCGACGGCCCGCGCGAGCTGATCGATCTGACGCGCCTTCACGCCGAGATGGGCCTGGCCCTGCGCGAGCAGCGCCAGCACCTGGCCCAGCGCGAGCTGCTGCTGGACACCGTCGTGCAGAACACGCCCGTCGCGCTGGTGCTGACGGCGCCGAGCGAGCGCATCGCCATCGCCAACCTGGCCGCGCGCCAGCTGCTCGGTGACGGCCGCAGCCTGGTCGGGCTGGACTTCGCCACCGTCATCGCCGGGCTGCCCGAGACGTTGCGCGAGGCCCTCGCCGGTGACGGCGACCGGCTCTTCATGGTGACTTTGCCCGACGGGTCGGAGGAGACCTTTCACCACAGCAGTCGGGCGTTCCGGCTGCAAGGCCAGCCGCACCGCTTGCGCCTGCTGCGGCGCATGACGCGCGAGCTGTCGCGCGCGGAGGTGGCGACGTGGAAGCGCGTCATCCGCGTGCTCAGCCACGAGCTGAACAACTCGCTGGCGCCGATCTCGTCCCTGGCCCACAGCGGCGCAGAACTGGCGCGGCGCGGCGACACGGTGCGGCTGCCCCAGGTGCTGGCCAGCATCGGCGAGCGTGCGGCGCATCTGCACAGCTTCCTGAGCGGCTACGCGGCCTTCGCCAAGCTGCCGGCGCCACGCCGCGAGGCGGTCGACTGGCCCGCCTTCCTCGCACGGCTGGCGACGCTGGGTGAGTTCCGCGTTGACGGTGCGCTGCCCGACAAGCCCGGCTGGTTCGATGCCGCACAGATCGAGCAGGCGCTGCTGAACCTGATCAAGAACGCCCACGAGTCGGGCAGCGAGCCGGACGCGGTCGCGCTGGCCTTGCGCCTGCAGGGCGGCGAGCTCGGCATCGAGGTGCTGGACCGCGGCCCCGGCATGAGCGAGGTCGTGCTGGCGCAGGCGCTGCTGCCGTTCTATTCGACCAAGCGCTCCGAGCCGGGCTCGCAAGGCGGCACGGGCCTGGGGCTGGCGCTGGCGCGCGAGATCGCCGAAGCGCATGACGGCCGCATCGCGCTGAGCAACCGCGACGGCGGCGGCCTGCGCGTGCTCATCAGCCTGCCGCAGGCGCGCTGAGCCCGGTCGCCGTCCCCACCGGGCGGGCGGCGGACGTGAGCGAATGCGCGGCGGGTCGCGATTTGTAACAACGGGGGATGCCAGCACCCTGGGGTCACCCCTAATATGCCGCGCCATGCGCATGCCCAATCTGTCCCTGCCACCGCCTGCCGCCGCCGCTCCGCTGGACGAAGGCCAGGCGCTGGGCGTGTGGCGGCTGCTCAAGCCGCTGCACGACGGCGAACAGGCGCATGCCGGCCAGTGGTACAGCGCCCACCATGCGCTGGCCACCGAGCAGCAGGCCGCCGTCCTCGTGCTGGACCGCAGCGACCAGGGCGCCGGCGTCATGCTGCGCTATGCCGACCAGACCGGCGACCTCGGCAAGCTGCAGCACCCGCACATCGCCGTCCCGAGCGACAGCGGCGTGACGCCCGACGCCCATCCTTATCTGATCATCGAGGGCCGGCACGGCGAACCGCTGCTGCCGCAGCTGCACCGATTGGGCCTGCGCGAACGCATCGAGCTGCTGGTGCAGCTGTGCGAGGCGCTGCGCTCGGCCCACCAGCAGGGCTGGCTGCTCGCCGAGCTGGACCCGGCCATGATCTGGCTCGGCCCCGAAGGCGGCGTGCGCCTGATGGGCCTGGGCATCGCCCGCATTCCCGACCCGACCGATCCCTTCGACCGTGGCCTCAGCCTGGGCGCCTCGCCCGCCTTCGTCGCGCCCGAGCGCCGCAACGGCGAGCCACCCAGCCTGGCCAGCGAGGTCTACGGCCTGGGCGCCTTCGCCCGCGTGCTGATCTGCGGCTGGGAGGACACGCCCAAGGGCCTGGCGCCGCGCCGTGGCAGTGCCGCCGACCAGTGGCCGCTGATGCGCGCGACCCAGCAGACCAAGCTCGACGCGCTGCTGCGCGCCGCGATGGCCGAGTCCCCCGAGCACCGCACGCGCGGTGCCGAGGGCATGGCCGACGAGCTGCGCGAATGGCTGGGCCTGAGCCCGCAGCGCAGCGCGGCCGCGCTGGCCGAAGCCGCCGCCGGGGCCAAGCCGGCCTGGTGGAAGCGCTGGCTGTGGCTGGGCGCCGCGGCGGGCATCGGCCTGCTGGCGCTGACGGCGCATGTGAGCCAGCCGCAGACGGCCGCGGCCGTGCCGGCGCACTCGCCACACGGCTGATCGCGGCCTGCGTTCGGGGGATTGTTTGGGGATGCGCCGTGCGCGGCGCTCGGCAACAATGCGCTCCCCCACCCTCGGAGCTTTGTCATGGCCCGTCCGCTGCTCGCGACCCTGGTCGCCACCTGCACCGCCCTGCCGCTGGCCGCTTCGGCCGCCGGCTTCGCCACCGATGCGGAAGGCTGGACGATTCCCGCTGGCAGCGGCATCCAGACCTGGGTGGCCACCGGCGGCAACACCGGCGGTTGGCTGCAGGTGGAGGACATCGACGGCAACACCGACATCATCCTCACGGCGCCCGCGAGCTGGCTGGGCAACTGGTCGGCCTATCTCGGCGGCACGCTGTCCTTCGACGCGAAGAACGTCAACGGCATCGCCCCCGACTGGCCGGGTTTCGGCCAGATCAGCATCAGCGGCCCGGGCGGCAACGTGCAGCTCGACGCCGTGGCCGCCGGCCTGCCGCCCGCCGACGGGCAGTGGCACCACTATGAGATTGCGCTGACGCCTGCGGCCGGTTGGGGCAGCCAGGCCGCGCTGGCCGGCGCGCTCGCCAACGTGACCAGCCTGACCCTCAACGGCGAGTTCCACGCCGGGCCGGGCGAAGTGCTGGGCCTCGACAACATCCAGGTCAGCGCCGTGCCCGAGCCGGCGAGCGCGGCCTTGCTGCTCGGCGGGCTGGGCCTGCTGGCCGGCCTGCGGCGCAAGCGCTGATGGCCGCCGTCGGCGCCGCACCGGCAACCGCGACGGGCCTGATGGGCCTGGGCGAGCTGCAGCTCAAGCTGCCGGCCACCCGGGCGCAATGGCTGGCCCTGGTGGCCGGAGTCGGGCTGGGGCTGGTCGGCGCCGAACTGGCGTGGCACCACCCGCTGTCGGGGCCGCTGGCGCTGGCCGCCTGGGGTGCCGTCGTGCTGTTGGCGGCGCTGTTCTGGATCAAGACGCCCGTCATCGTGCTCGCGCCGCTGCCGCTGATCGGCCTGGCGCCGTGGACGGGCTGGATCACCTTCGAGGAGATGGACCTGCTCGTCACGGCCGCGGGCTGCGGCGGCTATCTGGCCTATGCGCTGCGGCTGAACGCGCGCGACCGCGCGCCGGCCTGGCGCCACGGCCTCGCCTATTCATCGGCCGTCGCCGTCCTGATCGTGCTGCTCGGGCTGTCGGCGGCCTGGAGCATGAAGCGCGGTTTTGCCGATGCCGGCGGCTTCGCCTTCGGCTGGTTCCACGGCTACCACGAGGCGATGAACTCGGTGCGCAATGCCAAGGCCATCTTCCTCGTGCTGGCCCTGCTGCCGCTGTGGACGGCCGCCGCCGCGGCGCGGCCGCGCGGCTTCTCGCGGGGGCTGCTGCTCGGCCTGGTGCTGGCGCTGGCCGGCGGCAGTGCCGCGGCATTGTGGGAGCGCCTGGCGTTCACGGGACTGCTGGACTTTTCCACCGACTACCGCACGACGGCGCTGTTCTGGGAGATGCACGTCGGCGGGGCCGCGCTGGACGGTTTTCTCGTGCTGACCCTGCCCTTCGCGCTGCTGGCCCTGCTGCGCACGCGCTCGCCCTGGCGCTTCGCCATCGGCCTGGGTCTCGCGCTGCTGGCGGCCTATGCCTGCCTGACGACCTTCTCGCGCGGCGTCTATCTCGCGCTGCCGCTGGCCCTGGTGCCGATGGTGCTGCTGGCGGACGCGCAGCGCCGGCGTGCCGCCGCCTCGGGGCCGGAGAGCAGCCACATCGACAGCACGCTGGGGCCCGTCGACGAACCAGTGCCGCGCCTGGCCAAGCTGGGCGCACTGGCCATGGCCGGCGCCTTTGCGCTTGCCGCGGCCCTGGTCTTCGGCGGTGGCGGCTACCGGGGCCTGGCGGCGTTGTTCGGCGTCATGGTCGTGCTGCTGATGATGCCGGCCAGCCTGTGGCTGCCGGGCCTCGGCCAGCGCCTGACGGCCGTGCTGATGGGTGGCCTGCTGGCGCTGATGCTCGGCGGCGCGAGCTGGGCGCTGTCGATGGCCGTGCCCAAGGCGGCCTATGTGCTCAATGTCGTCGCGCTGCTGAGCTGCGGGCTGCTGCGCTGGCGCGATGAGCCGGACGAGGTGCGGCCCATCTACGTGCTGCTGGTGTCGACGGCCTGGTTCTGGCTGCTGGCCACCATGGTCATCGTCGCCGACTACTGGGGCGGCACCTCGGGCCGCTGGACGGCCGGTGCCGCCGGCCTCGCGCTGGCCGGCCTGTGGGCCGCGATGCTGCTCGACCAGCGCCTGTGGCCCCTGCCCAGCACGGGGCGCGCCGGCTGGCGCAAGCGCGCGCTGCTGGTGGCGGGGCTGGTGCTAGTGCTGGCCATCGTCGCGGCGCTGGGCGGCGGCGGCTATCTGCGCGACCGCGTCGCAACCTGGAAGGAAGACGGCCAGACCCGCCTCACGCACTGGCGCGAGAGCCTGCACCTGCTGCACGGCGGACGGCAATGGCTGTTCGGCCGGGGCGCCGGCCGCTTCGTGTCGACCAACTTCTACGACGGCCCCGTCGGCAGCCAGGTGGGCGACTACCGGCTGCGCACCGACGAGACCGAAGCCTATCTCGCGCTGGCCGCCGGCAAACACATGTTGGGCCATGGCGAGCAGTTCCGCGTCAGCCAGCGCATCGCCGCGCCCGCGCCCGGGCCGGTCACGATCACGCTGGTCAGCCGCTCGGCCACCGACGTCAACCTCGTGCTGCAGATCTGCGAGAAGAACCTGATCTATCCGGACAACTGCAGCGGCCTCGAGGTCACGCTCAAGCCCTTGCGGCCCGACCATCCCGCGGAGAGCGCGGCGGAGGCGACAGCTGCCAACGCCGTCGCCATGGGCAACTGGCAGACCAGCCAGCTCAAGCTGGGCCCGGTGCCGCGGCTGGGTGGCGACTGGTGGGCGCCGCGCTTCGTGACCTTCTCGATGTCGCTCAACACGCAGGGCGCGCGGCTGGACATCGGCCGCATCGGGATGCAGGACAGCCAGGGCCGCCAGTTGCTCGTCAACGGCGACTTCAACCGCGAGATGGCGCGCTGGTTCTTCTCCAGCGACCGCCACCACCTGCCCTGGCACATCAAGAACGCGGCCTTGCACGTGCTGTTCGAGCAAGGCCTGGTGGGCCTGGCGCTGCTCGGCTCGGCCTATCTGCTGGCGCTGGTGCGGCTGAGCTTCGGCCGCGGTCGCGACCACCCGCTGGCCCCGGCCATCGTCGCCGCCCTGATCGGCTTCGGCGCCGTCGGCGCCTTCGACAGCCTGCTGGACGCGCCGCGCATCGGCTTCATCTTCTTCACGCTGCTGCTGCTGGGACTTGGCTTGCGGGCCTTGCCGGGGGAAGGCGTCGCGCGAGTGGCCTGATCGGACTCAACCGACATCGAACAGGTTGCCACGCAGCGCCAGCAACTGGTCGCGCAACGCGACGATCTGCGCGGGCGGCAGCTTCATCGCCGCAGCCAGGCAGGCCGGCACCTCGCGGGCCGGCTGGTGCAGCGCCCGGCCTTCGTCGGTCAGCGTGATGATGACCTGCCGCTCGTCGCGCGTGGAGCGCTTGCGCGAAAGCAGCCCGCGCGCTTCCAGGCGCTTGAGCAACGGCGTCAACGTGGGCGTGTCCAGGAACAACTGCTGGCTGATCTCCGACACGATCAGCTCGTCGCGCTTCCAGAGCACCAGCATGACGAGGTACTGCGGGTAGGTCAGGTCCAGCTTGTCCAGCAGCGGACGGTAGGCCCGGTTCAGGCCCAGCATGGTCGAGTAGACCGCGAAGCACAGCTGCTCCTGAAGGTCCATCGAGTAGTCGTCGGCGGTGCAGGCGGCGTCTTCCATGCTGGCACTCTACCGGGCCGGTACGGCCTCAGCGTTTTTGGATGAAGTCCAGCAGATCCTGGTTCAGGCGGTCCTTGTGCGTGTCGGTCAATCCGTGTGGCGCGCCTTCGTAGACGACGAGCTTGGCACCCTTCACCAACGCGGCCGAAGCCCTGCCAGAGATATCGATGGGCACGATCTGGTCGTCGCTGCCGTGCACCACCAGCGTGGGCACGTCGAATTTCTTCAGGTCGGCCGTGAAGTCGGTTTCCGAGAACGCCTTGATGGAGTCGTAGGTGTTCTTGTGGCCGCCGGCCATGCCTTGCAACCACCAGTTGTCGATGAGGCCTTGCGACACCTTGGCGCCCGGGCGGTTGAAGCCGTAGAACGGGCCGGACGGCAGGTCCTTGTAGAGCTGGGCGCGGTTGTCGAGCTGGGCCTTGCGCAGGCCGTCGAACACCGCCATCGGCACGCCATTGGGGTTGGCGGCGGTCTGCAGCATCAGCGGCGGCACGGCCGACACCAGCACCGCCTTGGCCACCTTGCCGGTGCCGTGGCGGCCGATGTAGCGCGCCACTTCGCCACCACCGGTGGAGAAGCCCACGAGCACGGCCTTCTTGCCGCGCAGGTTCACGGCGTCCAGCACTGCGGCGAGGTCGTCGGCGTAGTGGTCCATGTCGTTGCCGTCCCAGGGCTGGCTGGAGCGGCCGTGGCCGCGGCGGTCATGGGCGATGACGCGGTAGCCGTGGTCGGCCAGGAAGAGCATCTGGCCCTCCCAGCTGTCGGAGTCCAGCGGCCAGCCGTGGCTGAAGACGATGGGCTGGCCGTCACGCGGGCCCCAATCCTTCACGAACAGCTGCACGCCGTCCCTCGTGGTGACGTAGCCCGAGCCCTGGATGGCCTGCTTGGCGACGGGCGCGGTGGGCGAGGCGGGCCGGCCAAGCTGGCCGGTCTGACTGGATTGGGCAAAGGCGCCGCCCAGTGCGAGGGCGGCAGCAGAGGCGACGAGCAGCTTGGTGAACGTGGACATGGTGGGCTCCGGATTGATGCGATTAAGTTTGCTTGCAAATATATCGCGTGCGATGTATTTGATCTGCCGACACACTGGATCGCAGTGTGCCGGCATGGGGTGAACTTTATATTGCGTACAATATATTTGCAAGCAATTCTTTTGGGTCGACTGAGCGCGGGGCCTTGAAAGGCCCCGCGCCTATGATCCGCGCCCCATGTCGTCTGCCCCGCCCGCCGCCGGCCTCAACCCGGCCCAGCTCGAAGCCGTCTATCACCTGAGCGGCCCCTGCCTCGTCATTGCCGGCGCGGGCTCGGGCAAGACACGCGTCATCACGACCAAGATCGCGCAGTTGCTGGTGTCCGGCTACCGGCCGAGCCAGATCGCGGCCATCACGTTCACGAACAAGGCCGCGCAGGAAATGCGCGAGCGCGCCAAGGCGCTGGTGGGCAACAAGGCGGCCAAGGATCTGGCGATCTCGACCTTCCACTCGCTGGGCGTGCGTCTGCTGCGCGAGGAAGGCACGCGCGTCGGGCTGAAGGAGCAGTTCTCCATCCTCGACAGCGACGACGTGCTGAACGTGCTGAAGGACGCCGGCGGCACGACGGACATGAACCAGGCGCGGCGCTGGCAGTGGACGATTTCCCTCTGGAAGAACCAGGGCCTCGGCCCGGCCGAGGCGGCCCAGGTCGCCAAGGACGAGGACGAGCGTGCCGCCGCCGCCGTCATGGTGCGCTACCAGGAGCGGCTTGCGGCCTACCAGGCCGTGGACTTCGACGACCTCATCACGCTGCCACTGAAGCTCTTGAGCACCGACGCCGAAGCGCGCGCGAAGTGGCAGGACAAGCTGCGCTACGTGCTGGTGGACGAATACCAGGATACCAACGCCGTGCAGTACGAACTGCTGAGGGCGCTGGTCGGCGAGCGCGGCATGTTCACGGCCGTGGGCGACGACGACCAGTCCATCTACGGCTGGCGCGGCGCGACCATCGAGAACCTGAAGCGCCTGCCGACCGACTACCCCGCGCTCAAGGTCATCCCGCTGGAGCAGAACTACCGCTCCACCGGCTCAATCCTGCGCGCGGCCAACAACGTCATCGCCGGCAACCCCAAGATCTTCGAGAAGAAGCTGTGGAGCGAGTACGGCGACGGCGAGCCCATCGCGCTGCTGGAGGCCGACGGCGAGGAGCACGAAGCCGAGCGTGCCGTCGCGCGCATCCAGCAGCTGCGCGGCGACGGTGTGGGGCCGCAGTTCCGCGACTTCGCCATCCTGTACCGCGCCAACCATCAGGCGCGCGTGTTCGAGCAGGCACTGCGCCGCGCGCAGATTCCCTACAAGGTGTCGGGCGGGCAGAGTTTCTTCGACAAGGCCGAGATCAAGGACTTGTGCGCCTGGCTGCGACTGCTGGTGAACCAGGACGACGACCCAGCCTTCCTGCGCGCCGTGACCACGCCCAAGCGGGGCATCGGCCACACCACGCTCGGGGCGCTCGGCAGCTTCTCGGCGCAGTGGAAGTGCAGCATGTTCGAGGCACTCTTCTCCGAAAGCCTGGCCACCGCGCTGACCAAGCGGGCCCTGGACGGCCTGCACGAGTTCGGCCGCACCGTGAACGAGCTGCAATACAAGGCCAGGCACACCGAGGGCCACACCGCCGCCCACGCGATGCTGACCGAGTGGCTGAAGGACATCGGCTACGAAGCCCACCTGCTCGACAACGAAGAAAACGAGAAGGTGGCCCAGGCGCGCTGGGGCAACGTGCTGGACTTCGTCGACTGGGTCGCCAAGCGCTGCGGCGGCCAGCACAGCGAGGAAGGCGGCGTCAGCTTCACCGAGCCCAAGCAGAGCGTGCTGGACGTGGCGCAGACCATCAGCGTCATCCTGTCGCTGGCCGAGCGCGGCGACGAGCAGGACCAGGTCACGCTGACCACGTTGCACGCGTCCAAGGGGCTGGAGTGGCCGCATGTCGTGCTCGCCGGTGTCAACGAAGGCCTGCTGCCCTTCAAGCGCGAGGAAGCCGAGCTGACGCCCGAGGCGCTGCAGGAGGAGCGACGGCTGATGTACGTGGGCATCACCCGCGCCCGCACGACGCTGGCCGTCTCCACGCTGCGCCGGCGCAAGAAAGGCCGCGACACCGTCGTGGGCATTCCCAGCCGCTTCCTGGCCGAGATGAAGTTGAACGAAGGCAGTAGCCGCGAGGATCCGCGCGAAAAACTCAAGCGCATGCGTGCCGAACTGGCCGCCAAGGCTGCGGCGCGGGCTGAAATGCCGCCTCCGGACTGAAGCGCTCATTCGCGGGGGTCCCCCTCAAGCGCGTGAAGTCTTCACACCCCAGCCGCGCTAGGCTGCGAACAATGCGTTTCAGCCCTTCTTTTTTCGGTGAGTCCGCATGAAAGCCCTGCTCCTTGCTGCTGCCCTCGCTGCCTTCAGTGCCGTTGCGCCCGCTGGCGCCGAACACAATCCGCGCCCGCAAGGCGTGACCGATACCGCGACCGCCGCGCTGATCGCCGACGCCGGCCATCTCGGCTCGGCCAGCCTGACCGCCTTCAACGGCAGCCGCTGGACGCCGGCCGAGCGTCAGGCCGAGGCCAACACCGGCTTCGAAGCGCTGCAAGTCGAAACCGGTACGCTGCTCATCGCCCTCGGTCTGCTGGCGCTGGCCTTGTACCGCCCGCTGACGAGTGCACTGCGCCGCCAGGAACAGCAGCGCCGCGCCACCGCGCTGGCCAGCACGCTGAGCCATACGCCGCACGGCTGAGCAGCCTCCTTCGGCAAATTCACGCGGGCGCTTCAAGGCGCCCGCTGCGCTTGCGCCAGCCAAGGGCTGCGCCCTCGCCGCTCGGAACGCTCAAATCGCCAGCGGGTCGACGTCGACGGCCCAGCGCACCACGGCCTTGTGATCGCGCTTGAGCGCGATCAACGCCGGCACCCAGTCGCGCAGGAAGGCCTGCAGCCGCGTGCGCTGCGTGGCCTCCACCAGCATCTGCATGCGCTCCACGTCGGCCACGCGCGCGACGGCGTGCGGCACCGGCGGGTAGACGAGCACGCTCCCATTGCCGTCATCGTGCGCCAGCTCCGCCGCGGCGCTCAGGAAGGCCTTGGCTGCGTCCACGGTGCGTGCCTCGGCCCGCAGCAGCGCCAGGTGGGAGAACGGCGGCAGGCTGGCCGAGCGACGCTCCGCGAGCTGGTCGGCCGCGAAGCGCACGTAGTCGTGCCGCGCCAGCGCCTGGTAGAGGGCGTGATCACGATGCCAGGTCTGCACCCACATTTCGGCTGGCGTCTCACTCCCAGCGTCACGTTCGGCGTCTCGCCCTGCACGCCCACCGGCCTGCATGAGCAGCGCGAACAGGCGCTCCGGCGCGCGGAAGTCGCTGCTGAACAGGGCCCCATCCGGGTTCACTGCGGCGACGAAGCGGATGCGGCGGAAGTCGTGGCCCTTGGTGATCATCTGCGTGCCCACCAGGATGTCCACGTCGCCGTCGTGCACGGCCTGCAACTGCGCCTGCAGCTCACCCTTGCGGCGCGTGGAGTCGGCGTCGATGCGCAGCACGCGCGCGCCGGGCAGGGCCTCGCCGAGCTGCTCCTCCAGCCGCTCCGTGCCGCGGCCGATGGGCGCGATGTCGGCATTGCCGCAGTTGGGGCAGGCACGCGGCACGCGCTCCGTGAAGCCGCAGTGGTGACAGCGCAGCGTGCGGTCGCGCTTATGGAAGACGCGCCAGGCGCTGCAATGCGGGCAGTCGCTCTTCCACTGGCATTCGCCGCAGTGCAGCACCGGCGCGTAGCCACGGCGGTTCAGGAAGACGAGGCTCTGCTCGCCGCGGTCCAGCCTCTCCTTCAGCGCCGCCAGCAGCGGCGCGGTCAGCGCGGTGGATACCCCGGGCGTCGGCGGCAGCGCCTTCATGTCGAACAGGCGCACCCGGGGCAGCGCGCCGCCGCCGATGCGTGCGGCCAGAGTGAGCCGCTCATAGCGGCCCGACTCGGCGTGCTGCCAGCTTTCCAGCGACGGCGTGGCCGAGCCCAGTACGACGGGAATCTTCAGGTCATGCGCGCGCCAGACAGCCAGGTCGCGCGCCGAGTAGCGCGCGCCGTCCTGCTGTTTGTAGGACGGGTCATGCTCCTCGTCGACGACGATGAGGCCCAGCTCGGGCATGGACGCGAACACGGCCAGCCGCGTCCCGAGCACGAGGCGCGCGCGGCCCAGATGCGCGGCCAGCCAGTTCTGCAGGCGCTGGACCGGTGTCAGCGCGCTGTGCAGCGAGACGATGGCCAGCGGTTGGGGCATCAGGGCCGCGAAGCGCTCGGTGAAGCGGGCTTCGAGCTGCGGCGTCAGGTTGATCTCGGGCACCAGCACCAGCACCTGCCGGCCGGCCGCCAGCGCAGCCTCCGCCGCGCGCAGGTAGACCTCGGTCTTGCCGCTGCCGGTGACGCCGAACAGCAGCAACGGCTTCAGCGGGCCGCCGTCGATCTGCGCCCCGATGCGCGCGACGGCCTCGGCCTGCTCGGGCGCCAGCTCGGGCCTGGCGGGTTCGGGCACGGCGACGGCCATGGCCGCCTTGCGGTCCAGCTTGCGCAGCCGGGCGGCGAGCTGCTCGGGCGACAACTCGCGCAGTTGCGGCGGCAACACGGCGCTGGCGAGCTCGCCGACACTGCGCTGGTAGTAACCGGCCGCGAAGGCCAGCAGCCGGCACCAGTCGCGCCCCAAGGGTGCGAGCGCGTCGAACACGGCGGTCACCGGGCGCAATTCGACCTCGGGCGCCGCGGCTGGGTCGCCCGGCCAGACCACGCCCAGCAACTCGCGCCTGCCCAGCGGCACCCGCACCAGTGATCCCGATGCAAGCGCCTGCTCACTCGCGTAGTCAAGCGGGCCCGTCAGCCCGCTGTGCTGGGGGGCGTCGACGGCGACGCGCACCACGTTCACGCCCAGCGTTTCAGCCACGCGCCACTCCAGGCGTTTTGTGAAGCACTGGCTCAGGAACCGGGGCCAAGTCCATGATTTGCAAATCTTCTTGGGTTGCCCACAATTTCTGTGGATAAGTTTGTGAGCAAATCCGCCCGACGAGGCCGATGGAGCGCGGCAGTGAGTAACGATGCCCCAAAGTCGCTCCTCGAGGCGTTTCGCACGCCGCCTTGAAAATCAAGCACTTAGCACGAATTCGGGAAAACTCTTAGGTGCACTGCACCAAACCTCGCCTACGCGGCCCGCATCCCAATAATTGGGGATAAGTCACGGGTCAAGTGCAAATTTGACGGCCTCGTCAGACCGCCTCACGCAACTTGCGCGAGTGGCTGTGCACTTCGTCCACCAGGGCCGTCACGCTGTCGGGTGGCGTGAACTGGCTGATGCCGTGGCCGAGGTTGAAGATGTGGCCACTGCCCGTTGCCGGCTTGCCAAAGCTGTCCAGCACCGCGCGAGCCTGGGCGCGGATGGCTTCGGGCGGCGCGAAGAGCACGTTGGGGTCGAGGTTGCCCTGCAGCGCGACTCGGTCGCCGACGCGCGCACGGGCGGTGCCGAGATTCATCGTCCAGTCCAGGCCCACGACGTCGGCGCCGGCATCGGCAATCTCGTCCAGCCACAGGCCACCACCCTTGGTGAACAGGATGCGCGGGATGCGCACGCCCTCGTGCTCGGTCTTCACTGCCTCGAGCACCTGGCGGGAATAGGCCAGGCTGAACTGCTGGAAGGCCCCATCGGCCAGCACGCCGCCCCAGGAGTCGAACAGCATGACGGCCTGGGCGCCGGCCTCGATCTGGGCGTTCAAGTAGGCCGCGACCGAACGTGCGTTGATCTCCAGCACGCGGTGCATCAGGTCCGGGCGCGCGTACATCAGGCTCTTGACGAGCCGGTAGTCGTCCGAGCCGCCGCCCTCGACCATGTAGCAGGCCAGCGTCCAGGGGCTGCCCGAAAAGCCGATCAGCGGCACGCGGCCGTTCAAGGCCTTGCGGATGGATGTGACGGCGTCGAAGACGTAGCGCAGCTTGTCCATGTCCGGCACTTCCAGCGCCGCCACGGCCGCCTCGTCGCGCACGGTCTTCGCGAACTTGGGGCCCTCGCCCTGCTGGAACGTCAGCCCCAGGCCCATCGCGTCGGGCACGGTCAGGATGTCGCTGAACAGGATGGCCGCGTCCAGCGGGTAGCGCTCCAGCGGCTGCAGCGTCACCTCGGTCGCGTAGTCGCGGTTGGTGGCCAGGCCCATGAAGCTGCCGGCCTTCTCGCGCGTGGCGCGGTACTCGGGCAGGTAGCGGCCGGCCTGGCGCATCAGCCAGATGGGCGTGTGGTCGGTGGGCTGGCGCAGGCAGGCGCGCAGGAAGGTGTCGTTCTGAAGCGGGGCGAAGCTTGAAGGCATCCCCCGATTATCCGGATGGACGGTGTCCCTCGACCAACGAGTCCGCCGGTCGGTCCTAGGGCAGAGCCAGGCTCTGCCTTCCCACCCAGCTCTCACCGGCTTGCAGCTCCACGGGGCGGCCGATGCTCGCCGCCTCGACGCAGAGCATTTCCGACCAGCCATCCGGCGGCATGTCCGCCAGCTTGGCGCAGCGCTCCGGGCCCGGGTTCCAGATCACCGCGTCCTCGAAGCCCTGCTGGCGGATGACGACCTGGCGGCGGTCTTCGGCCACCAGCAGCGGACGCTCCTTCACGCCGAAATAGATGCGGTCCAGGTCCAGCACGCCCTTCTCGCCGGTCAGCAGCAGGTCCATGCGCTGCAGCGCCTCGGCCTGCTTGATGCTATCGAAGTAGCGCAGGCCGGCCAGGCCCTCGACGCTGACCGCGTCCAGGTCCGCCACGCGCAGATAGGTGTGCAGCGCGGCGGTGAACTGCAGCGGTGCGTCGCCCGTGTTCTCGCATGCGAGTTCGATGTCCAGGCTGCGGCCACCCACGCGCACGCTCAGCTCCAGCTCGAAGGCATGTGGCCACAGGCGCCGCGTCTCAGCGCTGTCGCGCAGACGCATGACGGCGAGCGCATCGTCCTTGCCCTGCTCCAGGCTGACCAGCTCCCAGGGCAGCGTGCGCGCAAAGCCATGCTTGGGCAGCGAGCCGCGCTCGGCGAACTGCGGAAAGCACACCGGCACGCCGCCGCGGATCGCCTTGCCGAGGACGAACTCGCTGCGCGGCGACAGGTAGAGCTGCTCGGGTGCGCCGACCGGCTTCCAGGACAGCACTTGGCCGCCGTGCAGGCTGAGTTGCACGGTCGCACCGTCGGGGCTTTGCAGGGTGACACTGGAAGGTTCGGAGCTCATGCTGTGACGGGGCGCGACGATCAAAGCCCTATCATCGCCGACTTGCTTTTCCGGCCCCGATCTGCCCGCCGCGATGACCTCTGCCAGCGCCCGCTCCTCCCAGAAACTGGCCTTCGTGCCGGAGACCCGCTTCGGCCTGTGGTTCCTGTCGACCGCAACCTGGCGGGTGCATGTGCTGGCCCGTGCGCTGGGTGACCTGCAGCGCATGGCGCCCGATGCGCCGCGCGGCGGCGTGATGCTGGACATCGGCACGGGCCAGGGCCACTCGCTGCCCGAGATGGCCGCGCGCTTCGGGCCCGCGCAGATCCATGCGCTGGACCCCGAGCCCGACTTCGAGGCCCGCTGCGCGGACATGGTCGCCGCCTGCCCCGTGCCGGTCACGCTGCACGCGGCGCACGCCGAGCGCATCCCGCTGGCGGATGCCTCGGTCGACATCGTGCTGTGCCACCAGACGCTGCACCACATCGTCGACCAAGCCGCGGCGCTGGCCGAGGTGTTCCGCGTGCTCAAGCCCGGCGGCCTGCTGCTGCTGGCCGAGAGCACGCGTGCCTACATCCACAGCTGGATCATCCGGCTGCTGTTCCGCCACCCAATGCACGTGCAGCGCAGCGCGCCGGAGTTCCTGCAGTTGCTGCGCGACGCCGGCTTCGAGCTCAGCAACGAGCGCATCAGCACGCCCTATCTGTGGTGGAGCCGTTCGGACCTGGGCGCGCTGGAGTGGCTGGGCTTCGGCCTGCCCAAGGAGCGCGAGGAAACCTTGCTCAACGTGGTCGCCCGAAAGCCCGGCTGACCGTTCAGGGCAACGGCTGCTCGGGCAGCAGCCAGTACAGCAGCGAAGTCCAGAAGCCCGGAATGCGGATCTGCACGCTCGGGTCCGTCAGCGCACGCGCCTGCGCGGCCGCTTCGAGCGACTCGGCCGAGTCGTAGAACGGCCGCTCGGCCAATGTCAGCCTGGCCTTGGCGGCGCTGTCCTGCAGGATCTGCAGGTACTCGTCGATGTGGCTGCCGGTGAACGGATTGACGTCGTGGAAGGTCACCAGCACCGGCCGCACACCGTCGACGACGGGGATGTCCGCCACATGCCGGCTCAGCTCGCGCATCTGGTGCTCGAAGTGCGAGCGCCGGCGCAGGCTGGCGTTGGGCCATGGGATCTTGCCGTCGTTGGCGGACAGGTCGGTCATCACCAGGCTCAGGCCATGACGCTGGTAGGCGGCAAAGGTGCGTGCGTCGTAGGCCCAGTGCGGCGGGCGCACCAGCGTCGGCTGGCGGCCGGACAGCGCGAGATGCGCCGCCAGGCCCAGATTCAGGCTGGACTCCAGATCGACGTCGCTGAGCCGCGTATGGCTCGTGTGGCCAGGCGTGGCGGTGTGAAAACCGAGCACGTGGCCATCGTCCAGCGTGCGCTGGATCAGCGCGCGGCCGACGGGCGTGTCACCGCCGTTGCGAGCGCCGGTCTGGATGAAGAACAGCGCCTTGATGCCGGGTTGGATGGCGTTGTGCGCCAGGCTGTACAGGATCTGCGCCGTCGGGTTGGCATCGCCTTCGCGTGCGCTAGGGCCATCGTCGAAGCTCAGCAGCAGCCGGATCGGCACGGGTTGCGGCGTTTGCGCATCGGCCCAGGCCGCGGCGGCCGACAGGCACAGCCACAGGCCCGCCATCCACTTGCGCCACTGCGCCATCCCACACCTTCTCGCTCAATCAGGGAGCGGAAGTTTAGGTGGCCCAGCCCTGGCGCCGTGTGCGGCTGCGCTGCCAGACGACATCTGCCAGGCCTTCGATCCGCAGGGGCAGGGCCGGGTCGGCCGCGATGGCCAGCACGAGGCCTTCGACCTGCGCCACGGCCACGTCGCCCAGCGGGTCGACCTGGTCGGCGGCCTCGAAGGCCAGGCTGCGCATCAGCGCGAAGTCCAGGCCCTGCCCGCGCGCCTTCAGCCAGGCCTCCTTCAGCGTCCACAGCTGCAGGAAGGCCAGCGCGCGGGCGTCGCCCGGCAGCGCGGCCAAGCGCTCGCGCTGTGCAGTGTCATGCACGGCCTCGGCAAGCGCCAGATGGTCGCGCGGCCGGGCCAAGCCTTCCACGTCGATGCCGACCGGCACGCCGCACACGGCGCAGGCCACGACACCGGCGCTGTGGCTGATCGAGACATGGACACCGGCCACGCCGGCCATGCCAGCGACTCGGCAGGCACCGCTGTCGGCCACCTCCAGCGCAGGCGGTTCGTCCGTACCGAGCCAACGCTGCACGGCACGACGGGCCAACCATCGGCCGGCCAGGAAACTGTCACGGCGCGCCGCCGTGCCCAGCGATTGCAGGCGTGCCTGCTCGGTGGGCGTCAGCCAGCCCTCGGGGCTCGCCATGCCGGCCCGCAGTTCGGGCTCGGTGGCCAGCAGGCACAGCAGAGTCACCGCATCCCTGCCGCAGCCGGCCTACTCGGCCACCTGCGCATACGTCGCGCGCAACGCGACGCCGATGATGACCGCACCGGCATGGCACTCGAAGTCGGTCGAACTCTTGTATTCGACCTTCCTGTAGTAGCTGACGATGTCGATGACGGCGTTGGCGCCATGGCGCTTGGCTCCGTCCTGCAGATCAATCAGCGCGCTCAGTGCCGCCCACTTGCAGCCAAACTCGTCGCTCTTGCCGACGCCGCTGGTCTTGGGGTTGCTCACGTCGGTCGCGATGCGCTTGATGACCTGAGGCGTGTCCTGCCCCGCCAGCAGGAACTTCATTGCCGGGTCCAGCTTGTCCTTGGCATCGGGCATGGCCAGCACATCGGCGAACGGGATGTGCAGCACGGTGTCGCGCGCGAACGCGGGGGCGCAGGACAGCGACGCGAGCGCCGCGAAGGCAACGAGGCGGGACTTCATGAACAAGCTCCTGAGCGTGGGGGGCGCGACGATGATGCCGCATCGCCGGCCTGGCTCAGGTAGGAGGAGTCCGGCAAATGCGCGCTTGCGAATGCCCAACCCGGCAGAGTTTCACTGGGGCGAAGACGCCGGTTGATCGGCCACTGCCGCCGACGCGGGCGCCGGCGACGGCGCCACAGGGATGTTGCGCGCCAACGCCTCGGGACTGCGATTGGTGATGAGGACGGTCTCCAGGCGAACGCCGCCCATGGCCTCGCAGGACTTGCGAGGTTGTTCGGTCCAGCGGATGGCAGTGCCGGTGACCACCGGGCGCACGACGCGCCAGGGCCAGAAGCCAAAACGCTGCGAGCTGTTGTAGTCCACGATGGCGTCGGCCTTGTCCGCCAGCGCATCTTGCACCAGGGTCGGCAGCAGCTCCTTGACGCCGCCGTAGGTGCCTTTGGCCACCTTGAGCTTGCGGATGACCTGATGCGGCACGTCGGACGGCGCGCCACCGTCGAACACGCACAGATCCCGGCCTTCCTGCGACAGGCTGGCGGCGATCTTCTTTCCGTCAGCGATTTCCTGCTCAGGCGTGCCGGCATGCCCCGCAGCCCCCGCAATGGCCAATGCAGCAACCAGAATGCTCTTCTTCATCGGTTCCTCCCTAAGAATCAAAGACGGCGCAGGATCAACGATGTGTTGATGCCGCCGAACGCGAAATTATTGGTCATCGCGAACTCGGTCTCGAGCTTGCGGCCGCCGCCGCGCACGTAGTCCAGTTCGCCGCAGCGCGGGTCCACCTGCTGCAGATTCAGCGTCGGCGCAAACCAACCGGCCTTCATCATCTCTAGCGTCATCCACGTCTCCAGTGCACCGCAGGCGCCCAGCGTGTGGCCCATGTAGCTCTTCAGCGACGAGATCGCGGTGCGGCTGCCAAGAACGGCCTGCGTGGCCTGGCTCTCGGCCACATCGCCCTGGTCCGTCGACGTGCCGTGCGCGTTGACGTAAGGGATCGCGCTGGCGGGCAGGCCGGCGTCTTCCAGCGCCAGCCTCATGGCCTGGGCCATCGTCGCGGACTGCGGCTGCGTGACATGCGTGCCATCGCAGTTGGTACCGTAGCCGACGATCTCGCCGAGCATCTGCGCGCCGCGCGCCTTGGCGTGCTCGTACTCCTCGAGCAGGAAGGTGCAGGCGCCTTCGCCCAGCACCAGGCCGTCGCGGTCCTTGTCGAAGGGACGCGGCGTCATGCGCGGCTGGTCGTTGTATCTGGTGCTGGTGGCGAACAGCGTGTCGAACACGGCTGCCTGCGTCGGGTCCAGTTCCTCGGCGCCGCCGGCCAGCATCGCGACCTGCTTGCCGCTCTGCACGGTCTCGTAGGCATAGCCCAGGCCCTGACTGCCCGAGGTGCAGGCGCTGCTGGTCGTGATGATGCGGCCGGTGATGCCGAAGAACACCGCGATGTTGACGGTCGCCGTGTGCGACATCATCTTCACGTAGGTGTTGGCGTTGATGCCCTCGATGCTCTTGGCGCTGATCATGCGGCCGAAGTCGCCAACGGCGCTGGGCGTGCCGCTGGAGCTGCCGAAGCTCACGCCCAGCTGGCCACTGGTCACCAGCGGGTCGCCGATCAGGCCGGCCTGCGCCAGCGCCAGCTCGGCCGAGCGCGTGGCCATCTGCGCCACGCGGCCCATGCTGCGCATGCTCTTGCGGTTGTAGCGGTCAGCCGGCAGCTCGAACGGTGCGCAGGGCACGCCCACCTGGGTGTTGAGGCCTTCGTAGTCGGCCCAGTCCTGCATGCGCTGGACCTTGTTGGTCTCGGCCCGCAGGCTGTCCATGACCGTCTCGACGTCGTGCCCCAGCGGCGACAGCGCGCCGATACCGGTGATCACGACTCTCTTCTTGCTCATCCCACCATCCCCCCGTTCACCGATATCACTTGCATGGACGTCCGCCCTTCGTCCGACGAGTACATCGGCCGATCCCCCGAGGGGATGCGGGCCGGCTTGGGGCGGCCCGGCGCTCGGCCCGCGCTCATCCGACCATCCCACCGTTCACCGAAATCACCTGTCTCGTGATGTAGGCCGCATCCGGCCCCATCAGGAAACTCACCAGCGCCGCCACCTCTTCGGGCCGGCCGACGCGCTTGGCGGGGATGATTTTCAACGCTTCTTCGACCAGCCCGACGTCGATCATGTCGGTCTCGATCAGCCCCGGCGCCACGCAATTGACCGTGATCTTGCGGCTGGCCAGCTCCACCGCCAGCGCCTTGGTCGCGCCGATGATGCCGGCCTTGGCCGCGCTGTAGTTGACCTGGCCGCGGTTGCCCATAATCCCGGACACCGACGCCAGCGTGACGATGCGCCCGGCCGCCTTGCGCCGCACCAGCGGCATGGTCAGCGGCTGCAGCACGTTGTAGAAGGCGTCCAGGTTGGTGTGGATGACGGCATCCCAATCCTCGCCGCTCAGCGCCGGGAAGGCGCCATCGCGGGCAATGCCGGCATTGCAGACGACGCCGTAGTAGCAACCATGCGCTTCGACGTCGGCCAACAGCGCGGCCGCCGTGGCCTCGCGGTCGGCGACGTCGAACTGAAGGATGCGTGCCGTGCGGCCCAGGGCCTGGATCTCGGCCGCGGCCGCCTCGGCCTGCTCGCGCTCCTTGCGGCAATGCAGGACAAGGTCATAGCCGTCCTGGGCCAGCCGCAGCGCGATCGCGCGACCGATGCCGCGACTCGATCCGGTGACCAGCACCGTACTCATAGGTCTTCTCCGTTCAGGAAAGCGCTCGGGTCTTGGGGCCCGAACACCGTCAGTTGTGCGCTGGCCAGTTCCACACCGTCCGCGTGGATGCGGCACTCGAACTGGCCCAGCCCGTTGTCGGCCTGGTAGCCGCGCTCGATGTCCACCCGCAGCCGCTGCCCGGCTGGGAACCGCGCCACGCTGCAGCGGTAGCGCCGCGTGCCCAGCAGCAGGCCGATGCGCGGCGGCTGGCCGAGCTGACGCGCCTGCCAGCCGGCCCAGGCGGCGACGGCCTGGGCCATGTACTCGATGCCCACCCAGGCCCCCACGCCGCCGTCGTGGCTGAACAAGCCTTGCGCGGGCACGACGACCTCGGCGCTCAGCCGCTCGCCTTCGGCGGCCAGCAGCCGGTCGAGCAGGCACATGGGGCCGGCGTGCGGCACGAGTTCAAGGATGGGCGGCAGCATGTCAGTGACTCCCGCGACGCATGGCACTCGCGGACCGAGCGCCGGGCCGCTCCCAAGCCGGCCCGCACTGGCGATGTACTTGCGGCTCGATGCCGCAAGCATCGCCGTTCCCTCGGGGGACCGACCAGGCGGACCCGCGTTCAGCAGGACGGGACTGGGCGAGGGGCTTCACGTCAGTCATGGCTCAGCACCAGCGCAGCGTTGTTGCCGCCAAAGGCGAAGGAATTGCTCATCACATGGCGCGGTGCAGCGGCCAGGCGCTGGCCCGGCGCGACCAGCGTGATCTGCGGCAGTTCGGCGTCACGAACGCCGTCGAAATGATGAACGGGCAGGTGGCCGTCGCCGGCCACCGTCAACCAGGCGATGGCCGCCTCGATGGCGCCCGCGGCGCCCAGCGCGTGGCCTGTCAGTGGTTTGGTCGACGAGCACGGCAGCGCCAGGCCGAACAGCTCGGCCACGGCGCGGCTCTCCATCGCGTCGTTCTGCGCCGTGGCGGTGCCATGCAGGTTCAGGTAGTCGATGTCCGCAGGCGTGAGGCCCGCACGGTCCAGCGCTTCGCGCATCGCCGCCAGTGCACCGCGGCCGGTGGGTTCGGGGGCGGAAATGTGGTGCGCGTCCGAGCTTTCGCCATACCCGGACAAGCGCACAGCCGACGGCTCGCGGCTCAGCACGAACAGCGCCGCGCCTTCGCCGATGTTGATGCCGGCCCGCGTCGCGCTCATCGGCCGGCAGCGTGCCGCATCGACCGAGTCCAGCGCCGCGAAGCCCGCGACCGTCATGCCACACAGCGCGTCCACGCCGCCCACCAGCACCGCGTCGCACAGGCCCGCGCGCAGCAGCCGCGCGCCGCTGGCCAAGGCCTTGGCGCCGGACGAGCAGGCGGTGGAGACGACATAGCGCGGCCCGCCCAGGCCCAGCAGCTGGGCCAGCATCAGCGCGGGTGAGCCCAGCTCCTGCTGCTCGACGTGGAAGCTGGCCGGCAACTGCCCTTCGCGGGCCAGCGCCGCGATCGCCGCCTCGCTCTCGGCGACGCCGGACGTGCTGGTGCCCAGCACGACGCCGACACGGTCCGCGCCATGGCGGGCGATCGCCTCGTCCACCCGATCGCGGATCTGCGCCAGCGCCGCCAGCAGCAGTGCGTTGTTGCGGCTGCGCTGTTGCAGCGGCAGGGCGTCGACCGAAGGCAGCTCGGCCCGGACTGCACCGAGATGCAGTTCATGGCCGGACCAGACGCTGCCATTCATCGCCACGCCGCAGGGCTGCGATGCAAAGACCGCGTCGCGCAGACTGGCCAGGTCATGGCCGGCCGCGCAGATCACGCCCGGAGACTGCAGGTAGACGTCGTTCACGCGCCCTCCTGCGGTTGCGACTCGATCAGCAAGCGATAACCCTCGGCCGTGTTGACGATCTCGACGAGTTTCGTGCTCGGGCGACTCAAGGCCAAGCGGGCCTGTCCACCTAGTTGCAGTTCCTGGCCGGCAGCGGTATCGACCCAGGCCCAGCCCTCGGGCAGCGCGGCACGCACGGCCTCGGCCGGCCAGAACGTCAGGCAGAGGTCGCGCAGCATGCGGTCCGTGTCCACCTCGGCGGGCAGCATGGGATGACGCTGCACGCTCAAGTCCTGGCCATTCCATTGCATCAGCAGCACACGCTGACCGAACGCGAAGCCGGCCAGCAGAAGACCGGAGGCGTCGAGCTGCAACTGCACTTCGACACGCTGCGGTGGCGCGTCGGGCTGGTCCAGACGCGTAACGGACAGCCGCTGGTTCAACGCGAACCGTGCGCTGCCAAGCGCCGCGGGCGGCAGGCGCAGCAGCGGCAATGCGCTGGGCGCCGGCGGCTTGCTGGCACAGGCGGTCAGCAGCGCGGTGATCAGCAGCAGGCGGCGGTTCATGCGCGGGCAAACCTCAGCAGGCTGTGGCAATAGCCGATGCCGTCACGCACCGTCAACAAGCGCAGGCCCGCCGCCTCGGCCAGGCGGATGTAGTCGGCGCTCTCGTAGATCTTGCTGTTGCCGCTGGCCATGGCCGTGAAGTACGGCGAAGTGTTGATCAGGCAGAAGGCCGCGATGTCGTAGCGCTGGCGGTCCCAGAAGGTGTCCATCACCAGCACCTGGCCGCCGTCGGCCAGGCTGGCCACGACGCGCTGGAAGATGCTGGCGATCTGGTCCTCGCCAAAGCAGCTGAGGAACTGGCTCATCCAGACCAGGTCCATGCCGCCGGGCAGCGCCAGGCCGGGGTCGAGCAGGTCGCGCGGATGCAGGTGCGCGCGGTCGCGCAGGCCGTCGGCCGTGAGGTTGGCGTCCGCCACGGCGAGCTGCGGCGACAGGTCCACCAGGTTCAGTTCGACGCGCGCGTCGTAGGCCAGCGCGGCGCGACTGAACTTGCCCGTGTTGGCACCGATGTCCATCACCCGTCGCGGCGCGGTGGCGAACACATCGGGCAGGATGTCGGGGAAGGACGTGTCCGAGTAGTGATGGTCGAACGCGAACCAGCTCGACTTGGCCGGCTCGGGCAGGTCGGCCAGCGCCGGGTAGATGCTGGGCCAGTCGCCCAGGTGCGCCAGGCCCAGCGGCTTGCCGGCATCCAGCGAGCGCTCCAGCTCGAACAGGCCCTGGTAGCAGACGTCATGGATGAAGTCGAAATTGACGCGCGTGATGTCGTCGGAGATCAGGCAGAAGCCCGTCTTGTCGAGCTGCCAGCGGCCGCCCTCGATCATGACGACGCCGGCCGACAGGCAGGACTCCAGCACCAGCTTCAGTGCATAACGGCTCCAGCGGCCGGTGGCTTCGAGCTCGTCCAGCGTGATGCCGCCGTCGCCCGCATTGCCCAGCGCCTCCAGCATGCCGCGCTTCCAGGCGTAGTGCACGCAGTGGAAGACCACCGGGCCGAAGGCGATCTTCTGGGCCTCGAAGCGGGCGTCGAAGGCCCGCTGCTTCGGTGGGGAGAACTTCTTGGTCTCAAGCATGGGGCATGAAAAGGGGAGTGAACAGCCAGGCCAAAAAGACGCCGATGAGCAGGGTCAGCCCAAATGCGTGAAGGGCCGGTGTGCCGGACAGCGCCAGCAGACCGAAGGACAACAAGGTCGACGCGGCAGCCAGCGTCACCGACAGGAAAGGCCGAGTCTCACCCCGCCCCGGCTGTTCGAGCAGGAAGATGCCGTAGTCCACGCCCAGACCCAGCAGGATGAGCAGGGGCAGGATGTGAAAGAGCTGCAAGACCTGGCCGGCGATTGCAAGAAGCGCCACCGTCAGCACACAGGCCAGCGCCGTCGGCGCCAGCGCGCGCCAGGCCTGGCGGCCGAAGCGCCAGGCCAGGGCTGCCCAGGTCAACACAAAGCCGAGCGCCAGCACCCAGGACATCAGCTCGCGGTAGCGGCCCAGCAGCGTGCTGACCTCGCCCACCTTGTCGACCCAGGTGACGCCATCGAGCTTCAGTGCCGCCAGCGCCGCGCGGGTCTCGGCGGCGTCGGCGCCGCGCAGCAGCACGACGCTGCCCTGCCCGTTGCCGAGGCGGCCCAGCCATTGGGCGCGCACGGGCTCGCTGGCGGGGCTTGCCAGCCAGGCCTGGGGCGTCAGTTCGGCATGTGTGGCGGCGGTCGGCGCGAGCGGTTGGTCGAGCCGTTCGGCCAGCACCGGCCGCATCTCGGCCGCGCGACGCGTGGCCAGCGCGGCGTCTTCGTGCTGGCGGTGCAGAGAAGGCAGCCAGTCGCTGACCGATTGAGCGCCCACCTGCATGCCGCGCAATTGCGCCGTCAGCGCTTCCTCGCGCTCCAGCAGCTCCTGCTCGTCGCGGCCTTGCACGACGAAGAACTGCGCCAGGCCCGGTGCCTGCATCAGGCGCGCGAACTCGCGCTGCTGCGCGACCAGGGCGGCCGGCGCGGACTGCAGCTGGCGGATGTCGTCATCGACCCGCAGCCGGCTGGCGCCCCAGGCGACCAGCAGGGCGGACACCCCAAGCAGCACCGTGAAGCCCCGCGCCTTCACGCTGGGCCACAGCGCGCGACGCGAACCCAGCCAGTGCGCGAACCGGGTCGGCGCCATGCGGCCGGCGCCGTCCAGCAGCGGAAACCACCACAGCACGGTCACGAAGGCGGCCACCAGGCCGACCGCCGAGAACACCGCGATCTGGCGGAGGCCCGGGAAGGGCGGCAGCGCCAGCAGCGCATAGCCGATGACGGTCGTCGCCATCGCCAGGCTGACGACGGGAATCTGTCGCGACAGCATGGCCCAGCGCTCGCTGGCCTCCAGGCCCTGGCGCGCGCTGAAGTAGTTGCTGCCGTAGTTCTCGGCCACGCCCAGCAGGCTGGCGCCGAACACCAGCGTGACGAGGTGCAGTTCGCCAAAAATCAGCAGGCTGATCGACGCCGCAACAGTCAGGCCGACGACCATGGACAGCGCCACCAGCAGGCGTGGGCGGATGGAGCGGAAGGCGAGCAGCGTCAGCGCCACGATGCCCACCAGCGAGCCCAGGCCGATGGTGTGGATCTCGCGCTCGGCCTGCTCGGCCGCGACTGCGGCGAACAGCGGCACGCCGGCGCGAATGACCTGGGCGCCCTGCCCTTCGGCGGCTCGTGCTGCCGCGTCCAGGCGGGGCTGCAGTGCGCGCTGGGCGCTGATCTCGAAACCGGAGCCAGGCAGCTCGATGAGCACCAGCGCGTAGTGGTGATCCGGCGCGTCCGGGTCGGTCAGCATCAGCCGGCCGTCCTGCACGCGCACGCGGCTGGCCTGGCCGCGCTCGGCCAGCCATTGGCCGAAGAGGTTGAGCGGGTCGAGGCCCCAAGCGCCCACACGCGGGCCACCGACAGGCTGGTAGAGCGCGGCCAGCGCCTGGTCGGCCAACTCCGCGGTGGGGGCGTCGGCCAAGCGCGCGCGCGCTTGCGGCGACAGCAGGCCGGCACGGACTGGCGTGTAAAGGTTCAGCCAGGCCTGGCTGTCGGCATCGGCGACGCGATGGCGCACGGGAATGTCGTTGCCCAGCGCCTGCAGGAAGGCATCCGCCGCGCGCTGGGCCTGCGCCGCGTCACCGCCGCCGATCAGCACCGTCACGCGGCGCGAGCCGGCATCGGCCAACGCCTGCGTGGCCTGCGCCGCTTGCGGGCGCTGCTCGTCGCGCGGCAGCATGGCCAGCATGTCGGTCACCGGCATGCGTTTCTGCACCGCCCAATGCCAGACGTTGTGCGCCACGCAGGCGAGCACGAGCACCAGCCACAGGGCCGCCAGGCGCCGGGTGGTGCGCTCCAGGCTCACTGAAACAGGCCCGGCTCGGGAGCGGCGTCCACGCGTTGGCCGGTGAGCTGGATCAGGCTCTCGTCGCCATTGGCCTCAAAGAGCTGGATGCGGCGCACGAAGCCGTCGCCTTCGAGTTCGACCTTTTTCAGCACCTGCTGCAACGGGCCGGGTTTGGGACTGAGAGACAGCTGCCAGCCCGCGCCCTTGACGCTGCCGTTCAGCTCGAACACATCGGCCAGGCCGCTGACGTCGCCGTTGAGCAGCGAGAACATCAGCGTCGTGATGAGGCGCACGGCGGGTTCACGCGCGGCGTCCAGCCGCATGGCCGTCTGGCCGCCTTGCGTCGCGCGGATCTCGTTCTGCGTCAGGCGCAGCTCGCTGGCGAAGGGCTTCACGGTGCGCCACAGCACGCCGCGCCCACGCGCCAGCACGAAGTCGCCGCGCGACACCAGTGGCTTGGCGAAGCCCGGCACCTTCTTGGTCTGCGTGAACTCGCCGCGCAGCCATTCGGGCTGCTGTAGGCGCTCGCGCACGGCCTGCGCGAGGCCAGGCTCGGCGATGGCCGCTACGGGCCACAGGGCGATCAGCAGCGTGCGGCGCTTCATGCCGGACCCACGCCGAGCTTGCGCCACAGGATGGGCGGGCAGACCCACTCCATCTCCCGCGTGGCGATGTTCAGCGCCACCTGGATGGTGTGCGCCTTGTGGATGACCTTGGCCGTCACGGCGTCGCGGATGACGTAGTCGACCTTGATGCGGTTCTCCCACTCGACGATCTCGGCGCGCACGATGGCGCGGCGGCCGTAGGGCAGCATGTCGACGAACTTGAGCCGCATGTCGACGATGGGCCAGGCATAGCCGGACTCGCGCATCTGCGGGTAGTCGTAGTCGAAGCGGGCCATCAGCGCGTTGCGGGCCAGCTCCAGATATTTGACGTAGTGCCCGTGCCAGACGATGTCCATCGGGTCCAGGTCATGGAAGGCCGGGCTGATCTCGATCTCGTGCCAGAGCTCAGGCATACAAATCCCACGCTTGTTTGCGGATACCTTCGATCAGCGATACCAGCTCGCGGTCCAGCGCGCGGTCCTCGATGATCAGCGGCAGGCGCTCGGCGAGGTCGCCCTGCATCGCGGTCAGATTGGGCGTCAACGCCAGCGGCGCCTGCTTGTCGCGCAGCTCAAGACCTTGGCGCGCGGCGATCAGCGTTGCGGCGACGACCTGCTCGGTCAGGTCCAGCACGCGCAGCGCGTCGCGCGCGGCGATGGTGCCCATGCTGACCTTGTCCTGGTTGTGGCACTCGGTGGAACGCGAGAACACCGAGGCCGGCATCGTCTGCTTCAGCGCCTCGGCCGTCCAGGCGGACACGCTGATCTGCAGCGCCTTCAGGCCATGGTTGATGGCCGCGCGCTTGCCACTGGCACCGCTCAGATTCGCCGGCAGGCCGTGGTTGTAGCGGGCGTCCACTAGCAACGCGAGCTGTCGGTCCAGCAGGTCGGCGATGTTGGCGACGGCCGTCTTCAGCGTGTCCATCGCCATCGCGATGTGGCCGCCGTAGAAGTGGCCGCCGTGCAGCACGCGCTCCTCGACCGGGTCGATCAGCGGGTTGTCGTTGGCGCTGTTGAGTTCGTTCTCGATCAGGCCACGCAGCCAGGGCAGCGCGTCCTCCAGCACGCCGATGACGTGCGGCGCGCAGCGCAGCGAGTAGCGGTCCTGCAGGCGGTGGTCGTTGCGCGAGGGTTTGTCGCTGGCGAGGTCGGCGCGCAGGCGCTCGGCCACGCGCTGCTGGCCGGCGTGCGGCTTGGCGGCGAACAACGTCGCGTCGAAGTGATGGGCATTGCCGGCACTGGCAACAACGTTCATCGCCGTGATGCGCGTGGCGAGCTTGGCCACGTAGTCGGCGCGGGCAAAGGCGAGGCAAGCCAGGCCGGTCATCACCGCCGTGCCGTTCATGATGGCCAGGCCCTCCTTGGGGCGCAGACGCAGCGGTGTCGCACCTGCGGCGCGCAAGGCCTCGGCGGCCGGCAGCGTCTCGCCGTTGACGCTGACCTCGCGCTCGCCGCACAGCACGGCGGCGAGGTAGGACAGCGGCGTCAGGTCGCCGCTGGCGCCGACCGAACCTTCGCTGGGGATCAGCGGCAGGATGTCGTGCGTCAGCAGCGTCTCGATCTGGCGCAGCAAGTCCAGGCTCACACCCGACAGGCCCTGGCACAGCGAGGCGAGGCGCGCGCCCAGCACGGCGCGGGTCTGCTCAGCGCTCAGCAGCGCACCGGCGCCGATGCCGTGATACGTGTAGAGGTGATGCGGCAGCTCGGCCACCAACGCCGGCGGCACGGCGACGGTGCAGGAGTCGCCATAGCCGGTGGTGACGCCGTAGATGACGCCATCCTCGGCCAGCAGGCGGGCGACGAAATCGGCACCGGCCTGGATGCGGGCCTGGAACTCGGGCGCGCGGCCCAGTTGGGCGCGGGCGCGGCGCTGCGCCAGCGCGACGATGTCCTCGATGGCCAGGCGCTGGCCGTCAAACGTGATGGGCGACATCGGCGCGGTCCCAGAAAGCGTAGAAGTTGAACCAGTCATAGGGCGAACGGCGCAGCCGAGCGGCGAGTGCATCGGCAAAGCGGCGGGCATGCTCCGCCAGCGCGGCCTCGCGGGCGCGGCGCGGCAGGTGAACCCGGGCAGCCAGCAGCTCGAACTCCAGCGCGTAGCCGGCGCCCTCGTGCAGGCTGAGCATCAGGTACAGCGGGCAGCCGAGCAGGCCGGCGATCAGGTAGGGGCCGACGGGGAAATCCGCCTCGGCGCCGAGGAAGGGGATGCGCACCGTCTTGCTGCCGCGCACCGGCACGCGGTCGCCGGCGATGGCGATGAATTCACCGGCCGCGACGCGGTCCGCCAGCTTCAGCGTCAAGCCCATGTCCAGGTCGCTGACCTCGATCAGCTCGACGCCGCGCTGCGGGTTCAGCCGCGCCAGGATGCGGTTGAAGCTCTCGGCATGCTTGGTGTGCACCAGCACGTTCATCTTGAGATCGGGGTGCGTCTCGGCCAAGGCCTGGCACAGCTCCAGGCAGCCGGTGTGGGCCGTGACCAGCACGGCGCCCTGGCCGGTCAGCGCCTGGGCATGCACGGCATCGGCACCGCGCGCCTGCACGCGATGCAGCGGGTAGCGACCAGCGATGGCCAGCAGCTTGTCGAGCATGGTCTCGGCAAACAGGCGCACATGGGCCAGGCCTTCGCGCCAGCCAGCGGAGGGTTGCATGCGGCGCAGATAGCCCAGGCTGTGCCCGCGCAGCGTGGGCCGCGCGAGCCAGTAGACGAGCACGATGGGCCACAGCAGCAGGTTGAACACCGCGCGGCCCAGCACGCGGTGCACGCCGAACAGCAGCCAGATGCCGGCGACGAAGGTGGTCTCGCCCATGGCGGCCCAGTGGCGCGCGGGCGTCATTCCGCTTCCCCCGGCTTTGCAGGATTTGCGCGGGCCGAACGCAGGGCCGCTCCCAAGTCGGCCCGCCTTGGGCGATGTGCTCGTGACTCGAAGCCGCGAGCATCGCCGTCCCCGCGGGGGCTGAGGCCGGACACGACAAGTCCTGTGGACTGGTCGTGCCTGCCGAAGCGTTGCGGCCGCTGGCCGCAACGCGGTCCCGGCCAACGTACTCGTTGGACGAGGGGCTTCATAGTTTCCGCCACAGCAGCAGCGGCGCACGCCACAACATGCCAAAGAACAGCCGCGTGTGCATGGCCGAGATCAGCACGTTGTCCTGCCAGACGCGGAAGTGCGAGACGCCGTCCTCGGGGTAGCGAACCCGCGTCGGCAGGTTGGTGACCTTCATGCCGGACCACACCAGCCGCACGGCGATCTCGGTGTCGAAGTCCATGCGCCGGCCGATGTACTGGCGGTCCATGCAGCGCAGCGTCGCGGCCAGCGGGTAGATGCGAAAGCCGCACATCGAGTCGCGCACGGCGAAGGACAGCGTGTTGATCCAGACCCAGATGTGCGTGGCATAGCGACCATACAGGCGCGCCTTGGGCACGCTGTTGTCGTAGACGGGGAAGCCGCAGATCAGCTTCAGCGGCTCGGCCGCGGCGGCGGCGGCAAAAGCGGGCACGTCGCGCGTGTCGTGCTGGCCATCGGCATCGATCTGCAGCACGTGCGTCCAACCCAGTTGCGCGGCGCGGCGCAGGCCGGCCATGACGGCGCCGCCCTTGCCCTGGTTGACGCTCAGCCGTTCCAGAAAAACCTCGGGCTGCAGCGCCAGCGCGTCCAGCACGGCGGCGCAGCCGGGCTCGCTGCCGTCGTCCACCACCAGCACGGGCAGGCCATGCGCGCGCAGCGCGGCTACGACGCCGCCCACCGGGCCGCCGTGGTTGTAGACCGGGACGACGGCGCCGAGCTTCATGGTGCGGCGAATAGCAGCCGGCCGCTGGCATGCTGGCCTTGGGCCGAGTGGTAGCGGAAGGCCAGCTTGCCCGGCGTCCAGCTCAACGAGAGCGTGACGCAGCGGTCCGGCGCGATGACGCGCTGGAACTTGAGCGCCTCCATGCCGGCGAATTCACCAGCGATGGCGAAACACTCGCGGCCGAACAGTTCGGCCCATTCCACCTGCACGACGCCGGCGAGGATGGGGTGGCCCGGGAAATGACCGTCAAACTGGGGCAGCGCCGGATCGATGAACAGCGTCAGATCCTGGCCCTCATCGTGACGCTGGATGCTGCGCAGCGCCGGCCGGCGCGGGTCAAACTCGGCCAGCAGCCGGGCCTGCGTGGACTTGCCCTGCGCGTTGACCGGCAGCTCGGGCAGGAAACGGAAGCGCCGCGGCAGCGCGACGCGCTCGACGACGTCGGCAAGGCAGGCGCGCAGCGCGCTGGCCAGCGCGCGCTTGCCTTGCTCATCGTGCAACTGCCAGCCGGCCTCGCTGGGCACGGCGACGACGCCCAGCTGCTCGCGCGGCTCGGCCAGCGGCACGAGGCGCAGGTCGGCGATCAGCGGCGAGGCGCGCAGCGCGGCTTCCACGGCGGTCAACGACACGCGCTTCTCGGCGATCTTGATGATGCGGTCGGCGCGGCCGCGCAGCTCGAAGCCGCCTTCGACGGCGGCCGCGCGGTCGGCGCTGGGCATCCAGTCGCGGTCGTCCAGATGCGGCGAGCGCAGCCACAGGCCGTCATCCACGATGCGCCACTCGACGCCCGGCAGCGCCTGCCACTGCGTGGGCGCGCCGGGGTTGCGCTGGCGCCAGGCCACGCCGCCGGTCTCGCTGCTGCCGTAGACCTCGATGGGCGCCCGGCCGAAGACGCGCAGGCAGTCGGGCAGCGCCGCGTCGGGCAGCGGCGCGCCGGAGCTGAAGAGCTGATCGACGGGTACGTTCTCCACCAAGGGCAGACGGCTCAGGTGCGCAGGGCTGGCAATGAGGATGGCGCGGGCGCCGGGCGGTGTCAGCTCGGCCAGGTCCTCCAGGACGACCAGGCTCTGCGCCTGCAGTGGCCGGCCCGTGGCCAGCGGCCACAGCACGCGGAACAGCAAGCCGTAGACATGCTGGTGCGACACGCTGGCCAGCACGGCGCCGCTGGGGCACTGGGCGCCAAAAGCCTGCTCCAGCGCCGTGATCTCGTCGAACAGCTGGCGCAGGCGTTTGGGCAGGGCCTGCGGCTCGCCGGTCGAGCCCGATGTGAAGACGACCAGTTGCTGGGCTTCGGGGTCCAAGGGCCTGCCGGCGGAAGCAGGCACAGCGGCGGGCTCGATGCGGCGCAGCTCTTCCGGATGCGGGCCATCGCCCGCGAATGCGTCGACGCGTTCGCGCAGCGCCTGCCGGCTGGCCGCGGTCAGGTCGCCCGGCAGCCAGGCCTGCTTGCCGGCCTGCCAGGCGCCGAACAGCGCGGCGGCGAAGCTGAGGCTGTCCTGGAAATAGAGCGCGAAACGCTGGCCGGGATGCGCGGCAAAGGCGGCCTGCCAGCGGCCGGCCTGGTCAAGGAACTCGGCGCCGGAGACGGCTTCGCGGCGGCGCCAGCCCGCGACGGCAGGCGGTGCCAGCGTCAGCAGCGCGGCCAGCCGCTGGGCCGGGGTCACGCCTGCGCCTCCCGTGCATAGCGCGCGCGCAGATGCCGGCGCAGCAGCCACTCGCCGCCCATCAGCGTGCCGATGAGGCCATAGGCGATCAGGCCGTTGTACAGCGCCCAGACCTGTTCCGATGCCCACAGCGCCGTGGCCAGCGCGACGCTGCCGTTGAGCACGAAGAAGCCGCACCAAACTTGCGTGACGCGGCGCGTGTAGGCCTGGCCACGCGCGTCGAGGTCGGGATCCTGGATGCGGGCGATGCGCTCGGCCACGCTGGGGCCGCGCACCAGGCTCAGGCCGAACACGGCGAGCAGCACGACGTTGACCAGCACCGGGTAGAGCTTGAGCGGCAGGCTCATGTTGAGCAGCGCGGTGCTGGCGGCCAGTGCCAGCGCGGCCAGCGCCACCCAGCGGGCCTGCACGACCTGAGCGCCGCCGGCCAGCCAGCGCAGGCCGCCCAGGGCCAGCAGCAGCAGCGCGAGATAGCGGGGCTCGACATGCCCCAGGCTGAAATAGACGATCAGCGGATACGCGGCCGTCAGGGCCAGCACCAGGGCCCAGCGCATCGCTCAAGCCCGGATCATGCGGTCGCCGCCGCCGGCTTGTCGCCGACTTCGGCGTCGGCGACGGCATCGGCCTTCAGCAGGCCTTGCAACGCGTCGATGACGTCCTGCACGGTGCGCACGGCCTTGAAGGCCTCGGGCTGCAGGCGCTTGCCCACCAGGGGCTTGAGCTTCACGATGAGATCGACCGCGTCGATGCTGTCGATGTCGAGGTCGTCATAGAGCCTGGCCTGCGGCGCGATGCGCTCGGCCTCGATGTCGAAGGTCTCGACGAGGATGCTGCGCAGGCGATCAAAGATGTCTTGGTCGGTCATGGCAAAGCCTCACGCGGCAATCTTGCGGTGGCTGTCGACGAACTGCGCCAGCGCACGGATGCTGGCGAAATGCCGGCGGGTCTCGGCCGAGTCGGCGGCCATGCTCAGGCCGTAGCGTTTCTGCAGCGCCAGGCCCAGTTCCAGCGCATCGATGGAATCCAGGCCCAGGCCTTCGACGAACAGCGCCTGCTCGGCGTCGATGTCCTCGGGCTTGAGATCTTCCAGTTGGAGTGCCGAGATCAGCAACTCCTTGATTTCATGTTCCAGCGCTTGCATGACTCCCCTTCGTGACTGTTTTCGGTGACCGTACGGGCTCAGAGAAAAACTGAATCAGGCTTTCCGTCAGGCGCCGTGCTGCCCGGCCATGCTCACCGCCGGCCGCCTGCAGCACAGCCGCGGAGGGCAGGTCGTCGCCGACCTCGATGGTGAAACGCAGCGGGCGCTTGGCGACGGTCCACCAGGGCTGCCCCTTGTACAGACCGAGCGGCTCGCAATGGATACGCACCGGTGTGATGTCGAGTCCGCCGCGCAAGGCAATCTGCGCCGCGCCGCGTTGCATCTTCAGGGCTTGCCCGGGCCGCGACCGCGTGCCTTCGGGAAAGATGATCAGGTTGCTGCCCGCTGCCAGCGTGTCGATACAAGCCAGCAACAAATCAGAGCCCGGATTGTTGCAGATGTAGCCCGTGGCGCGTACCGGTCCCCGCGTACAGGGGTGGTCCGCGAGCGTGGCCTTGACCACACAACTGGCGTTGGGAACGAGGCCGATCAGGAAGGCCACGTCGATCAGCGTCGGGTGGTTGGCCAGGATCAGCAGGCCGCGGCGCTGCAACTTCTCGATGCCATGGACCTCGTAGCGGATCAGCCCGAGCAGCCGCATCCAGCCAACGAAAAGTCGAAATACCGCCTGCACCACGGCGCGGGCGGCGTGCTGGCGCCGGGCCGCATCGCGCAGCAGCAGGGTCTGCAGCGGAAAGACCACCAGCCACAGCAGCAGGCCGCCGATGCCGAAGCAGACAAAGGCCAGGGCGGTGGCGAAGACGCGCCACAGGCGCCCCGGCCAATGGAGCCAGTCAGCCATGGCGGCTCCATAGCCAGCCGCCTTGCGCGCTGTTCTGGCGCCACTGCGGGGTCTGGCCGACCAGGAATTGCAAGGTCGCCAGGTCGGGCGGCAGTTCGGCGTCATCTGTCGCGGGGCTGGGCGCAGTGGCGCGCAGGCGCAGGCCGGCATCGGCTGGTTCCAGCAGCACGGCCCAGGCGCGAATCGGCCCGGGATGTCGCTCAAAGCCCTGGTAAGGCTCTGGCAGCGCCGACTCGACCGAAATGACCAGCACCTGCGGCGCGCCTTGCGCCAGCAGGCCCAGCGCCTCGCACACCCCGGCCGCCGCACTGGCCGGGCCGGCGGACACGGCCGAGTAGTTCGCGGTGTCGCCGCGGGCGATGGAATAGACGGCGCTGCTGGCGTTGTGCACCGACAGGCTGAAGGCCGTCGGCGACAGCGGCTCGCCCTGGCTCAACTGGCGCAGCAGCGCGACCGAGCGCGCAATCTCGCCCCAGCGCGACGCGAACACCACCGGCCCTGTCGGCTCGGCGCCTTGAGCCCACCAGGCCACCTGCAGCGCCGCCCGGCCCAAGGGGTCGATGCGCCGGCGCGTCATCGCCGGCACCTCGGCCAGCGGCGCCACGGCGTCGGCCGCGGGCAGCGGCCAGACGGGTTCGGCCAGCCAGGCTCCCCAGGCTTCCGGCGTTTCCAGCCCGGGTGCCCATGCGGCCCAGCGGCAAACTCGGAAGTCGGTCATGGACGGCACGGTGTTCCAGGGATACGGCGGGAGCGCGGATTATCCGCAGGCTGCCGTGTCGCCATTGGAGAGCCGCCTCCAGAACGCGCGGCGGACGACTTCCGTCAGCCCGCAAAGTCCGCCTGGAACAGCAGGAAGTCGTCTTCCGGCACAGGGCTTCCGGCCAGGCGGCGCGCCTCCGCGAAGACCTGCTCCGGCGCGCTGTCCGTCGCGGGCAGGAAGGCCAGCATGGCCTCGAAGTCGTCCAACTCCCAACGGCGGCCGCCGCGGTCCATGAAGTCGAACGCGCCCTTGTTGAAGACGCGGAGCCGGCTCCCCGGCGTCACGGCGATGCTCGCCTCGGCGAATTCGGCCTCGGGCAGCAGGCCCAGCGGCGGATTGAGGACGTCGAGGCGCTGCATCTCTCCGCCGGGGACGCGCAGCAGTGCCGCGTGCTGACCCGCGCAGGCGTGCACGAGACGGCGGGTGGCCGGGTCGTACACGGCGGCCCAGGCGGTGAAGAACAGGCCGTCGTGGTCGACCAAGCGCCAGCATCCGTTCAGATGGGCGAAGAGCTGCGCCGGACCGGTCAGGTCGCGCATCTCACGCAGCGCGCGCAGGATGGCGCCCGCATGGCGGGCCACCTGCGGTCCCTGGCCGCTGACGTCGACCAAGACCAGGCCGATGCGCTCCCCCGCCAGCGCCAGCACGGCAAAGCCGGCGCCGCGCGGCGGTGTGGCCGGGCGATAGCACCAGTCGGTGCGCAGCGGGCCGTCGTGCATCAGCGAGGGCAGCCAGGGGGCCACGGTCCGGTCGGGCTCGTCAGGCACCTCTGCTTCAGAGGGATATGGCACCAGGAAATCGTGGCGGAAGACATGCTTGCCGACAGCCAGCGTGCCGCCGGGCAACAGATAGGCCTTGCCGGTGACGCGCTGGCCGTTGACGAAGGTGCCGTTGGTCGACTGCAGATCGGTGACCCGCAACGCCGGGCGGCCAGCTTCGATCTGCACGCGGCAATGCAGTGCCGACACCAGCATCTCCGGCAGCACCAGGTCGGCCGCGGTGCGACGGCCAAGCACCAGCGGCTTGCCGGTCAGCTCGATGCGACGGCCGGGCTGCTGGCCTTCGAGCACAACCAGGCTGTGACGCAGTTCCGTCAAATCAGCGCCCCAAAAGCACTGAGCGCGGCCAGGGCCGCGCTCAGAAGGGGGGTGTCGAGCAAAGGCTCGTCCATCGCGGGTCGCGAGGCGGCGTCTTACTTCTTGCGGAACTTGCGCAGTGCCGCAATCTGGGCCGCCATGGCGGCGAATTCGCTCTGGGCGGCCGCGAAGTCGATGTCGCTCTTGGCGTTCTTCTTCGCTTCCTCGGCGCGCTTCATGGCCTCGGTGGCCTTGGCTTCGTCGAGGTCCTTGCCGCGGATGGCGGTGTCGGCCAGCACGGTCACTCGGTTCGGCTGCACTTCGAGAATACCGCCGGCGACGAAGACGAACTCTTCAGTGCCGTCGGGCCGCTCGATGCGCACGGCGCCCGGCTTGATGCGGGTGATCAGCGGCGTGTGCTTCGGCAGGATGCCGAGCTCGCCGGCTTCGCCCGGCAGAGCGACGAACTTGGCCTCGCCGGAGAAGATCTGCTCTTCGGCGGAGACCACGTCGACGTGGAGGGTTGCCATGAGATTGATCCTTTTTAAATCGGGAAAAAGACTTCAGGAAGCAAGCAGACGGGCGTCAGGCTAGGCGCCGCGCGGAGCTGGACTCGTGTCCAGCGAGCACGGCAACGACGCATGCCGCCCGTGTGCGCCGCTTACTGAATCTTTTTCGCCTTCTCGAAGGCTTCGTCGATGGTTCCAACCATGTAGAACGCTTGCTCGGGCAGGTGGTCGCACTCGCCGGCCACGATCATCTTGAAGCCGCGGATGGTTTCCTTCAGCGGCACGTACTTGCCGGGCGAGCCGGTGAAGACTTCGGCGACGTGGAAGGGCTGCGACAGGAAGCGCTGGATCTTGCGAGCGCGAGCGACCGACAGCTTGTCTTCCGGCGACAGTTCGTCCATGCCCAGGATGGCGATGATGTCGCGCAGTTCCTTGTAGCGCTGCAGCACCTGCTGCACGGCGCGGGTCGTCGTGTAGTGCTCTTCGCCGACGACGTTCGGGTCGATCTGGCGGCTGGTCGAGTCGAGCGGGTCCACGGCGGGGTAGATGCCCAGCGAAGCGATGTCACGCGACAGCACGACGGTGGCGTCCAAGTGGGCGAAGGTCGTGGCGGGCGACGGGTCGGTCAGGTCATCCGCAGGAACGTAGACGGCCTGGATGGACGTGATCGAGCCGACCTTGGTCGACGTGATGCGCTCCTGCAGGCGGCCCATTTCCTCGGCCAGCGTCGGCTGATAGCCCACGGCGGAAGGCATGCGGCCCAGCAGGGCGGACACTTCGGTACCGGCCAGCGTGTAGCGGTAGATGTTGTCCACGAAGAACAGCACGTCCTTGCCTTCGTCGCGGAACGACTCGGCGATGGTCAGGCCGGTCAGCGCGACGCGCAGACGGTTGCCCGGGGGCTCGTTCATCTGGCCGTAGACCATGGCGACCTTGGAGTCTTCGAGCTTCTCCTGCACGACGACGCCGGAGTCCGACATCTCGTGATAGAAGTCGTTGCCCTCACGGGTGCGCTCACCCACGCCGGCGAACACGGACAGACCGCTGTGCGCCTTGGCGATGTTGTTGATGAGCTCCATCATGTTGACGGTCTTGCCGACGCCGGCGCCGCCGAACAGGCCGACCTTGCCGCCCTTGGCGAACGGGCAGATCAGGTCGATCACCTTGATGCCGGTTTCCAGCAGGTCCTGCGACGGGCTCAGCTCGTCGTAGGCCGGAGCGGCGCGGTGGATGGAGGCGGTCAGCTCGGCAGAGACCGGGCCGCGCTCGTCGATGGGGTTGCCCAGCACGTCCATGATGCGGCCGAGGGTCGCCTTGCCGACCGGCACCTTGATGGTGTCGCCGGTGTTGAAGACTTCGGTGCCGCGGCGCAGGCCGTCTGACGAACCCAGCGCAATGGTGCGGACCACGCCGTCGCCCAGCTGCTGCTGGACTTCCAGCGTCAGGGCCGAGCCTTCCATCTTCAGCGCGTCGTACACCTTGGGCATACGGTCGCGCGGGAATTCCACGTCAACGACGGCGCCAATGCACTGGACGATCTTGCCGACTGCTTGAGTGTTAGCCATTTGTGCGTTCCTTCAATTCAAATCTTTGCGTTCGGGCTGGATCAGCCCACCGCGGCCGCGCCGCTGACGATCTCGGACAACTCTTTGGTGATCGCGGCCTGGCGGGTCTTGTTGTAGACCAGCTTCAGCTCGCCGATCAGCGTGCCGGCGTTGTCGGTCGCGGCCTTCATGGCCACCATGCGGGCGGACTGCTCGCTGGCCATGTTCTCGGCCACGGCCTGGTAGACCAGGGCTTCCGAATAGCGCACCAGCAGTTCGTTGATGACTGTGGCGGCGTCCGGCTCGTAGATGTAGTCCCACGAGTGGCCGGCCTTGTCCGTCGCCATGTCGTCGGCCTTGAGCGGCAGCAGCTGGTGCACCTTCACCTCTTGCTTCATCGTGTTGATGAACTGCGTGTAGCAGAGGTAGACGGCGGACAGCTTGCCTTCGGCGTACTGGTCGAGCAGCACCTTGACGGGGCCGATCAGGGCCTCAATGTGGGGCTGGTCGCCCAACTGCGTCGCGTGAGCGACGACCTTGGCGCCGATGCGGTTCATGAAGCCCAGGCCCTTGCCGCCGATGGCGACGACCTCGGCCTTCTGGCCCGCACCTTCCAGCTCCTTGAGCTTGGCCGTGGCCGCGCGCAGCAGGTTGGTGTTCAGACCACCGCACAGGCCCTTGTCCGTCGTGACGACGACCATGCCGACCGACTTCGCGTCCTCGTTCTTGACGAGGAAGGGATGGCGGTACTCGGGGTTGGCCTTGGCGAGACTGGCCGCGATGTTGCCGATCTTCTCGGCGTACGGGCGAGCCGACCGCATCCGCTCCTGCGCCTTGCGCATCTTGGACGCGGCGACCATTTCCATCGCCTTGGTGATCTTCTTGGTGTTCTCGACCGACTTGATCTTGCCGCGGATTTCTTTGCTTGAAGCCATTCGAACTCCTAGTCAGTGCAGGGCGAAGTTGAAGCTCAACCCTGCGTGTTCCGTGGCTTAAGCGAAGGACTTCTTGAAAGAAGTGATCGCGGCGTTCAGTTCAGCTTCCGCATCCTTGTCCATCGCCTTGTCTGCTTCCAGCTTGGCAAGCAGCGCAGCGTGGCTGGTCTTCAGGAACTGGTGCAGACCGTGCTCGAAGGACAGGACCTTCTTCACTTCGATGCTGTCCATGAAGCCCTTGTTGGCGGCGTACAGCGACGCGGCCATCAGCGAGATGGACAGCGGCGAGTACTGAGCCTGCTTGAGCAGTTCCGTCACGCGGGCACCGCGGTCCAGCTGCTTGCGGGTGGCTTCGTCCAGGTCGGAAGCGAACTGCGCGAACGCGGCCAGCTCACGGTACTGGGCCAGGTCGGTACGGATACCACCGGACAGCGACTTGATCAGCTTGGTCTGGGCAGCACCACCGACGCGCGACACCGAGATACCGGCGTTGATGGCGGGGCGGATACCGGCGTTGAACAGGCTGGTTTCCAGGAAGATCTGGCCGTCGGTGATCGAGATCACGTTGGTCGGAACGAACGCAGACACGTCACCGGCTTGCGTTTCGATGATCGGCAGGGCCGTCAGCGAACCGGTCTTGCCCTTGACCTCACCCTTGGTGAAGGCTTCGACGTAGTCGGCGTTCACGCGGGCGGCGCGCTCCAGCAGGCGGCTGTGCAGATAGAACACGTCGCCGGGGTAGGCTTCGCGGCCCGGCGGGCGGCGCAGCAACAGCGAGACCTGACGGTAGGCGACGGCTTGCTTGGACAGGTCGTCGTAAATGATCAGCGCGTCTTGGCCGCGGTCGCGGAAGTACTCGCCCATCGTGCAGCCGGAGTAGGCCGACACGTACTGCATGGCAGCAGATTCCGAAGCGGAGGCGGCGACGACGATGGTGTACTCCATCGCGCCGGCCTGCTCCAGCGAGCGCACCACGTTCTTGATCGACGACGCCTTCTGGCCGATGGCGACGTAGACGCAGGTCATGTTCTGACCCTTCTGGTTGATGATCGCGTCGATGGCGACGGCGGTCTTGCCCGTCTGACGGTCACCAATGATCAGTTCGCGCTGGCCGCGGCCGACGGGAACCATGGAGTCGATGGACTTCAGGCCGGTCTGCACGGGCTGGTCCACGCTCTTGCGCGCGATCACGCCCGGGGCGACCTTCTCGATGACGTCGGTCATCTTGGCGTTGATCGGGCCCTTGCCGTCGATCGGCTCGCCCAGCGCGTTGACGACGCGGCCGATCAGCTCGGGGCCGACCGGCACTTCCAGGATGCGGCCCGTGCACTTGACGGTGTCGCCTTCCGAGATGTGCTCATAGGCACCCAGAATCACGGCGCCGACGGAGTCGCGCTCGAGGTTCAGGGCCAGGCCGAAGGTCTGGCTGCCGTCCTTGGCGACCGGGAATTCGAGCATTTCGCCCTGCATCACGTCGGACAGGCCGTGGACGCGGACGATGCCGTCGGAAACGGACACGACGGTGCCCTGATTGCGGATGTCCGAGCCAACACCAAGACCCTCGATGCGGCTCTTGATCAGTTCGGAAATTTCAGCGGGATTGAGTTGCATGCTGGGTCTCCAGTACCCGGAGCGGCCAAACCATTGCCATGGGGCAGGTCAGTCGCAGGGTGAATCGATGGGATGTCTTGCGGTGGCTCGGGCAGCCGTCAGGCAGTCAGGGCGACCTTCATGCGCTCAAGGCGGGCCTTGACGGAGGTGTCCAGCACCTCGTCGCCGACCACCACGCGCACGCCGCCAATCAGCGCCGGCTCGATCTGCACATGCGCGTCGAGCTTGCGGCCGAAGCGCTGTTCCAGCGTCGTCTTCAGCTCAGCCAGTTGGGCGTCACTGATTTCGTAGGCGCTGTAGATGTGCGCGTCGGACACGCCGGAAGCGGCATTGGCCAGCACGTGGTACTGGGCAACGACTTCGGGCAGCGCCGCGAGGCGGCCGTTCTCGATCACGGCGCGCAGGAAGTTCTGCACGCCCGGGGCCAGATCCTGCTTGGCGGCGGCGGTCATCACCGCGAGCACCTGCTCGGACTGGGCCTTAGGGTGATCAGCGAACTGGCGCAGATCGGCGTCCTGCGCCACCTGGGCCAGCGCGTCGAGCTGCTTGCCCCACGCCGCGAGGTCGTGCTGCTTCGCAACCTGGAACAAGGCTTCGGCGTAGGGCCGGGCAATGGTGGCGAGTTCAGCCATTTACAGCTCCGTCTTCAGGCGAGCCAGCAGATCGGCGTGAACGCCGGCGTTGACTTCCTTGTGCAGGATCTGCTCGGCGCCCTTGACGGCCAGCGCGGCGACCTGCTCGCGCAGGGCCTCGCGAGCGCGGGAAACCTGCTGCTCGGCATCGGCCTTGGCGGCGGCCAGGATCTTGGCGCCTTCTTCTTCGGCGCGACCCTTGGCGGCGTCGACGATGGCGGCGGCACGCTTCTCGGCGTCCGAGATCAGCTTGCCGGACTCGGCCTTGGTCTGGGCCAGTTCCTTGGCGATCTGCGCCTCGGCACCGGCCAGCTCGGCCTTAGCCTTGTCGGCGGCGGACAGGCCAGCGGCGATCTTCGCGGCGCGCTCATCGAGCGCCTTGACGATCGGCGGCCACACATACTTCATCGTGAACCCGACCAGGATCAGGAACACGATCATCTGAACGATCAGCGACGCGTTAATAAACACCTTGGTGCCTCACAGGAGTTCGAGTGCGGACACCGCCGGGGCACAAGAGGCCGCGGCGGCACGACAGCGTCGAATTACTTGGCGCCGGCAGCCAGGGCCGTGGCGATCTGGCCCAGGAACGGGTTGGCGGTGGCGAACCACAGGGCGATACCGGTGCCGATGATGAAGGCCGCGTCGATCAGGCCGGCCAGCAGGAACATCTTGGTCTGCAGTTCGTTCATCAGCTCGGGCTGACGAGCGGCGGACTCAAGGTACTTGCTGCCCATGATGCCGATACCGATACAAGCACCGAAGGCGCCCAGACCAATGATCAGACCAGCGGCGAGAGCAACAAAGCTAATGACTTCCACGATGACTCCTTAGAGGATTTAGAGAGAAAGGGTTGAGGGAAAACTGCTTGGAAAAACTGGGGACGATCAGTGCGCGTCGTGCGCCTGGCCGATGTAGACCAGCGTCAGCATCATGAACACGAAGGCCTGCAACGTGATGATCAGGATGTGGAAGATCGCCCACACCGAGCCCGCGATGATGTGGCCGATGGCCAGGCCGATGCCGGTGGCCGACAGGCTCCACGCGCCGCCCATCAAGGCGATCAGCATGAAGATCAGTTCGCCGGCATACATGTTGCCGAACAGCCGCATGCCGTGGGACACGGTCTTGGCGACGAACTCGATCATCTGCATCGCAAAGTTGACCGGGTACAGCCACCACTTGTCACCGAACGGTGCCGCGACCAGTTCATGAGCCCAGCCGCCAGCACCCTTCATCTTGACGTTGTAGAGCAGGCAGGTGATCAGCACGCCCAACGACAGGCCCATGGTCATGGACAGGTCGGCGGTCGGCACGGAACGCACCTTGGCGTGGTGGTCGCCGGTGATGTTCTGCCAGATCCACGGCAGCAGGTCGACCGGCAGCAAGTCCATCGCATTCATCAGGAAGATCCAGACGAACACCGTCAAGGCCAGCGGTGCGACCAGCTTGCGGCTGCTGGCGTTGTGAACGATGCCCTTGGCCTGGTCGGCAACGATCTCGACCAGGATTTCGACGGCGGCTTGAAAACGGCCCGGGACGCCCGACGTGGCGGACTTCGCGGCGCGCCAAAGCAGGAAGCAACCCACCAGGCCCAGCAGCACGCTGAAGAAGATGGAATCGAGGTTGACGACGGAGAAATCGACGATGCCCTTTTGGGTGCCGTTCTGCGCGTGCTGCAAGTGGTGAATGATGTATTCACCAGCGCTCGGGGCTGCGTTGTTTGCCGATTCGGCGTGGCCTTCTGCTGCCATGTTCAGTTCTGCCTCGTCAGGTCTATCTGCGGCCGCGCCACGCGAGCGCCAGCCAGTTCACTTTGATGCAGACCGCGAGGGTGACCAGCAGGGCTGGCCAACTGAGGCCCGGCACCACCTTCGGCGCCAGCACCAGCATCGCGATCGATGCACCGATTTTTAAAAATTCCCAACCCATGAACCGCGCAGCCGCACCGACCGCAGAGTTCACATGCTTTGTCATGCCCCGCGCGAGCAGCATGCCGGGCAGCACCACCGCCGCGACGCCGTACAGCGCCGAGGCCATGGCCACGTCGGATGCCGTCCACAGCCGGATCACGGCCACGCACAGCAGCCCGATCACCAGCTGCATCCCCAGCACACGCCAGGGCGACAACATCGGCAATGCGGACTTCAGCGCCGCTGCCTCCGCCGGGCTCAAGGCCTTGACGGGCGGCTCCTCGTTCTCATCGTCCCAGCCGCCGGCCGCTGATGCGGCAGGGGGCCAGGTCGTTCGGAGGCCGTTGTCGTTCATGGCGCCTGATCCTGGTGGTGGGCAACGCAGCCACCCAAAACAGCCGGGAGGCCACACGCACCGGGACGGCGCACAGGGCACCATCCACAAAGCCACTCATTATATGTGACGAGTTACACCGGGGTAAATACGAGCCCGGCCCAGTCGGGATTCAGGCCTGCGTCAGCGTTGCAGGCAGTCCCGGCGCATCGACGCGCAACTGCAGCACGGCGCCGGCCAGCGGCTCGCGCGCGAGCTCGTCGGCCGGGCGCTTGTCGCGCGCCGTCGTGATGAAGAGCGTGCGCAGGTCGGCGCCGCCGAAGGTCACCATCGTCGGACAGCTGACGGGCAGCTCGACGCGTTGCACGATTTCACCCGTCGGCGCCAGCCGCAGCACGCAACCGCCCTCGAACATCGCGACCCAGTAGTGACCGCTGGTGTCGATCGCGGCGCCGTCGGGGCGACCACCATAGGCTTCGCCGGCCGTGCGCGGCTTGAACTCGGCGAAGACGCGCGGCTCGGACAAGGTGCCACTGGCCGCATCGAAGTCGGCCACATAGATGCGATGCGCCTTGGTGTCGGACCAGTGCATGCGCCGTCCATCCGGGCTCCAGGCCAGGCCGTTGGATGTCGTCAGGCCGGGCACCTGGGCCGAGAAGGCCGCGCCGTCGAAGCGGTACAGCGCCGCCTCTGGCTCGCGCGCGTCGGAGATGCTGCCGACCCACAGCCGCCCGGCCGGGTCGACCTTGCCGTCGTTGAAGCGCAGCCGCGTCGAGTCGTAGGGCGGCGGGCTGACGAGCTCCTGCTTGCCGCTCACCGTATCCAGCGACCACAGCCCGTCGCGCCGCGCGACGAGCAGACCGCCGCTGGCGCGGGCTGCGATGCAGCCGGGCTCGGCGTCCTGCGGCCACACGTCGGGCTCGCTCGCGCCCTCGCGCCAGCGCAACACCTGGCGGCCGGGGATGTCGACGGCGTAGAGCTGTTGTTCGGCGGGATGCCACAGCGGCGATTCGCCGAGCAGGCAGCGGTGGATCCCGAGAGGCTGGATGTCTTGAGGCATCCGTCCACTCTAGGCGGTTATCCGAAGTAACTCGGCCGGAACGCGCCGAGATCGGCCTTCAGGTAGTGCGCGCCGGGGATGGGATTGAAATAGAAGGGCGGCACCTCGGTGAAGCCCAGGCTTTCGTAAAGGCCGCGCGCGGCTTCCATGTCGTCCAGCGTGTCCAGCAGCATGGACGAGTACCCGGCCTCGGTGGCGCGGTCCATCAGCGCCTGGGCCAGGATGCGACCCAGGCCGAAGCGTCGGAAGGCCGGGCGCACGAACAGGCGCTTCATCTCGCAGGCATTCGGATAGTCGGCATCGAGCAGCGGGCGAAAGGCGCCACTGCCGGCGATGGCGCCGTCGACGGTGGCCAGCAGCATCAGGCCGGCGGGCGGCGCATAGACGCCGGGCAGGCCGGCCAATTCGGCCTCGAAGCCCTGGAATCCCAGGTCGACCTCGAGGCTGGCGGCGTAGTCGCGCAGCACGAGGCGAGCTTCCTGCCAGTCCTCGACGGACTCGGGCGTGATGAGCTTGATTTCGGGTCCGACCATAGGCGTCGCAGTTTAGCCAGCCGCTTCAGGCCGCAAATCCCAAGGCCACGCGACGGGTCCTGGCCGACTTCTTCCTGTGATCACTCGCCTTCACTGTGTTCAACGAGCGCGCCCCGAAGAAGGTCGCTTCAAACCGCGCTTGCCTGGGCAAAGCCCAGCACGACCCTGCGGGTCTTGGCGCTCTTCTTCTCGATCTTCGTGACCACGACGGCGCCAATCTCCGCCGTGTTGGCGACATGCGTGCCCCCGCAAGGCTGCAGGTCCACCCCTTCGACCTCTAGCACGCGCACCCGCCCCAGCCCGCGCGGCGGCTGCACGCTCATGGAACGGACGAGGCCGGGGTTGGCGTCCAGTTCGTCCTCGCTGATCCAGCGGTGAGAAACCGCGTGGGCCTCGGCCACCAGTCGCGTCAACCCGGCCTGGATGGCGTCCTTGTCGAAGGGCTCGTCGGTGTGGAAGTCCAGCCGCGCATAGGTCTCGGTGATGGAGCAGCCGTCGACGGGATAGGGCAGCAGCGCGCACAGCAGATGCGTGGCGGTGTGGAAGCGCCGGTGCGCCTGGCGGCGCACGGCGTCGACCTCGACTCGCACGGCCGTGCCGACGGCAGGCAGTTCGCCATCGACCAGATGGACGATGGCACCGGGCTGCTCCTTGCTCTTGCGCGTGTCGGCGATGCGCCAGCGCTGCTCGCCCGAAGACAACCAGCCGGTGTCGCCGGCCTGACCGCCGCCGAGCGGATAGCAAACGGTGCGGTCGAGCGTGACGCCACCCTCCCCCTGGCCAGTGACGGTCGCGTCACAGTGCAGCAGCGTCGCGTCCTCGCGGAACAGCTCTTCGGTCATCACAACCTCACCTGGCCGTGAATCAGGGGCGCGACGTCGCCACCTATCCAGGTGGCCTCGGCGTCGCGCTTCACATGCACGCGGCCGGCGCGGCCGAGGGCGGCGCCCTGGGCCGCCACATAGCTGTCGGCCGCAAGTCCGGACTCCTGCAGCCACAGCGCCAGACCGGCGTTGAGGCTGCCGGTGACCGGGTCTTCCGGAATGCCCAGATCGGGTACGAAGGCGCGCACCTCGAACTGGCATTCGCCACCGGCCGGGTAGGCGCCGACGACGCCCAGCTTGAGGCCCTTCATCGCGATGAAATCGGGCGCCAGCGCCAGCACGCTGGCCGCATCGGGCAGGTGCGCAACCATCCAGCCCGGGCCGTTGTCGACCCAGACCGCATCGAGCAGCGCTCCGGGCGCGATACGCAAGGACGCGATCACCTGTTCACGCGTCGCCGCATCGACCGGGCCGCTGCGCTTCAGCGGCGGCGCGGCGAAGGCCAGGCGCGCGCCGTCGCGCTTCACGCGCACGAGGCCGATGGCGCATTGCTGCACGACCTCGCCGGGACGCCTGGGGTCGCCCCCGCTGGCCAGGAAGGCATGCGCGCTGCCCAGCGTCGGGTGGCCGGCGAAAGGCAGCTCGCCGCCCGGCGTGAAGATGCGCACGCGGTAGTCGGCCGCGGGGTCGGTGGGCGGCAGCAGGAAGGTGGTTTCGCTGAGATTGGTCCAGCGCGCGAACGCGGCCATCTCGTCGTCGGCCAAGCCGGCGCCGTCGACGACGACGGCGAGCGCGTTGCCCTTCAGCGGGGTGGCGGTGAAGACGTCGACCTGGACGAAGCGGCGGAGTTCAGGCATCGGTGGCGGGGGGCGTGGCGGTGAGGTAGATCCCCGGCCGCACGACCTCCATGCCGCGGTCCGGCTTCGCCAGCGGCTTGAAGCCGTGGCGGGCGTAGAGCGGATGGGCGTCTCGCGTGAACAGCATGAAGCGGCGCAGGCCTTGCAGGTCCGGGTGGGCGAGCAGCGATTGAACCATCCAATCGGCCAGGCCCCGGCCTCTGTGGGCTTGCAGCACGTAGACGTCGCAGAGGTAGGCGAAGGTCGTGCGGTCGGTGACGACACGGGCAAAGCCGACCTGGCCCTCGCCGTCAGCATGCAAGGCGATGCACAGCGAGTGTTGAATGGCGCGCTCGATCAGCGCCAGCGGGATGCCCTCGCACCAGTAGGCGCGCGTCAGGAAGGCGTGGGCCGCAACGGCGTCGATGTCCTCGGCCGCCAAGCCGAGACGGTAGCCGGGCTTGTCCAATTCAGTGGCCGCCGCCAAGATAGGCAGCCTGCACGGCGGGGTCGCTGCGCAGCTTTTCGGCCGGGCCGTGCACGGCGATGCGGCCGTTCTCCAGCACATAGCCGTAGTCGGCCACGCGCAGCGCCGCGGCGGCGAACTGCTCGACGAGCAGCATGGTCACGCCACGCGCCTTCAGGCTTTCGATGATGCGAAACACCTCTTCGACGAGGATGGGCGCCAGGCCCATGGAGGGCTCGTCCAGCAGCACGACCTCGGGGTTGAGCATGACGGCGCGGGCCATCGCCAGCATCTGCTGCTCGCCGCCGGACAAGGTGCCGGCCAGCTGCATGCGGCGCTCCTTCAGGCGCGGGAAGAGCTCCATCGCCTTGTCGAGGTCGCCCTCGACATCCCCCTTGGGCCGCGCGCCGGTGTAGCGCGGGAAGGCCCCCAGCCGCAGGTTGTCGGTGACGGTCATGGTCGCAAACACGCGCCGGCCTTCGGGCGAGTGGGCGAGGCCCTGGCGGGCGATGTGGTAGCTCTCCAGGCCGTCGATGCGCTTGCCGTTCAGCGTGATCTCGCCGGCGGTCGGCGCGATCATCCCGGACACCGCGCGCATCGTCGTCGTCTTGCCGGCGCCGTTGGAGCCGATCAGCGTGACGACCTGGCCCTTGGGGACTTCCAGCGAGATGCCGTGCAGCACTTCGACCTTGCCGTAGCCGGCGTGGAGGTTCTTGATCGTCAGCATCATGTCCCTCCCAGGTAGGCCTCGATGACCTTCTCGTCGGCCTGCACCTCGGCGGGCAGGCCCTCGGCGATCTTCTGGCCGAAGTCCAGCACGGAGACGCGGTCGCACAGGCTCATGACGACGTCCATGTGGTGCTCGATGAGGATGACCGTGACGCCTGCGCCGCGGATCTTGCGGATGATCTCCAGCAGCTCCTTGATGTCGGGCGCGGTCAGGCCGGCGGCCGGCTCGTCGAGCAGCAGCAGCTGCGGGTCCAGCGCCAGGGCGCGGGCAATCTCCAGCAGGCGCTGCTTGCCGTAGGGCAGGTTGCGCGCCTCCTCGTGGGCCAGCGCGTCCAGGCCCACGAAGTCCAGCAGAGCATGCGCGCGGGCGCGCTGCTCGCGGTCCTCGCGCAGATAGCGCGGCAGGTGCAGGGCCACGTCGACGAGGTTGCTGTTGAAGCTGTGGTGCAGGCCCACGAGCACGTTCTGCAGCGCCGTCATCTCCCCGAAGAGCTGCACGTTCTGGAAGGTGCGCGCGATGCCCGACAGCGCGATGTCGGCCGAGGTGCGGCCGTTGACGGCATTGCCGGCAAAGACGACCGTGCCAGCGGTGGGCTGATAGATGCCGGTCAGCACATTCATCATCGTGCTCTTGCCCGAGCCGTTCGGACCGATCAGCCCGTGGATGCTGCCGCGGCGCACGATCAGGTCGACGTTGTTCAGCGCCTTCAGCCCGCCGAACTGCATCAGCACGCCGCTGGCCTTGAGCAGCTCGGCCTCGCCCGCCGTGCTGGCGCGCGTCAATGCGGCGGCTGGCGCGGTGGTGGTGTCGCGGTCGTGCTTGGCCTTCAGGTTCAGCGCGTTGCGCACGAAGCCGACGATGCCGTCCTGCAGGTAGTAGACGACGAACAGCGTGATGAGGCCGAAGATGGACAGGCGCCAGTCGGTCATCGTTTGCAGCTTGAAGGACACGGCCGCCAGCGCGATGCTGCCCACGACGGGAATGGCTGCGGCCTGCCTGGTCAGCTTGCCGCGCTTCAGGCCCACGGCCACCGAGATCGCCACGACGATGGCCAGCACGATGGCGCCGATGCGGAACATCTGCAGGTCATCCAGCAGCTTGGGCAGCATGACGATGATGGCCGCGCCCAGCAGCGCGCCGGTGCGCGTCTTGCGACCGCCCATGATGATGGCCAGCAGGAACATCACCGTCAGCTCGAAGTTGTAGGTATTGGGGCTGATGTACTGCTCGGAATAGGCGTACAGCGACCCCGCCAGGCCGGCGAGCGCGGCCGAGATGACGAAGGCGTAGACCTTGTAGCGGTAGACCGAGACGCCCATGCAGTCCGACGCGACCGGGCTGCCGCGCAGCGCCTCGAAGGCGCGGCCGAGCTGCGAGCGCAGCACGCGATGCACGAAGACCAGCGACGCGACGAGCAGGGCCAGCACCAGCCAGTAGAACTCGGTCTCGTCGAACTGATGGCCGAACAGCAGGGGCTTGGTCAGCGTGATGCCCATCGGACCTTCGGTCAGGAAGGTCATCTCGTTGATGAGGATCTGGATGATGGTGCCGAAGGCCAGCGTGACCATGGCCAGATAGGGGCCTGTCACGCGCAGTGCCGGCAGCGCCAGCATCGCACCGAACACGGCGGCCACGGCGATGGCGGCCGGCACGGCCAGGTAGACCGGCGCGTCCAGCTTGAGGATCAGCACGCCGGCCGTGTAGGCGCCGATGCCGAAAAGACCCGCGTGGCCGAGCGACACCTGGCCGGTGTAGCCGACGACGATGTCCAGGCCGAACAGCACGATCGCGTAGATCATGATGGTCTCGACCAGGTGGATGTAATACGGGTTGCCGGAGGCGAGCGGGAAGGCGGCGACAGCCGCGATGGCCAGGGCGCCGAGAGCAAGTTTCTTGAGGTTCACAGGGCTCTCAAACCTTCTTGATGGCGGTCTTGCCGAACAGGCCGGCCGGCTTGACGGCCAGCACGATCAGCAGCAGCACGAGGCCGGGGACGTCCTTGTAGCCGGTGGAGAGGTAGAAGCCCGTCGTCGTCTCGGCCACGCCGAGGATGATGCCGCCGACGATGATGCCCATCCCGCTGGTCAGCCCGCCGATGATGGCGACGGCAAAGGCCTTCAGGCCCAGCACCGCGCCCATGGTCGCGCCGGTCAGCGTCAGCGGCGCGATCAGCACGCCGGCAAACGCCGCCGTCAACGACGACAGCGCATACGAGAAGGTGATGACCAGGCCCGTATTGATGCCCATCAGCTTGGCGGCGTCGCGGTCGTTGAAGGTGGCGACGACGGCCTTGCCGTAGATGCTCTTGCGGTTGAAGACCTCGACGGCCAGCATCATGCCGACGGCGCCGACGATGACCAGCACCTCCATCGGCAGCACGTTGGCACCGAGGAATTTCATCGGCGACTCGGGCAGCGGCGACGGGAACTTCAGGTCGTCGCGGCCCCAGACGTTCTCGGCCACGTTCTTGAAGATGATGCCCAGCGCGATGGTGGACATGATCCAGCCGAACTCGCTCTTGATCTTCAACGCCGGCCGCACGCCGATGCGCTCCACCACCGCGCCCTGCACGGCGCCGAACAGGCACACGAGCGGGATCATCAGCCAGTAGTTGACGCCCAGCCCGACCAGGCTCAGGCCGACCAGGGCGCCGAGCATCAGCGCGTCGCCCTGGCCGAAGTTGAGGGTGTCGCTGGTCGCGAAGGTGAGCTGGTAGCCGAAGGCGATGACGGCGTAGATCATGCCCAGCGCGATGCCGCTGAACACGAGCTGGGTCAGGATCTGCATGGCCGCCCTTATTGACGTTTCTTCTGTTCCAGCGCGCCCTTGGCGTTGAGGTCCTTCACGCGCACCTCGGAGGCCTTCTTGAAGTCGTCGGTGTAGGCGTAGACGACGCGCTGACCCTTGACCTCGCCCATGACCGGGATGTTGGCCGTGATGGCCTCGTGGTCGGTCTTGGAGAAGGGCTTGTTGTAGGTCGTCACGACGCCGTCGACGGGGGTCTTCAGGTCTTCCAGCGCAGCCTTGATCTTGGGGCCTTCCGTCGAGCCGGCCTGCTTGATGGCCGCGGCCAGCAGGTAGATGGAGTCATAGCCCTGGGCCGCGGACACCGGCGAGTCGATGCGCGAGTTCTTGGGGTTGAAGGTCTTCAGGTAGTTGATGATGAAGCTCTGGCGCTTGGGCGTCGTGGGCTCCTGGATGAAGGTCTGCGGCATGCGCGCGCCTTCGCCGCCGGGGCCGGCGTTGTCGATGTAGTTGGCCATGGACAGCGTCCACGAACCGATCATCGGCACCTTCCAGCCCAGCTTGGTCATGCCGTTGGCGATCTGGGCCAGCTCGGGGCCGATGCCATAGGTCAGCACGGCTTCGGCACCGGCTTCCTTGGCCTTCAGCAGCTGGGCCGTCATGTCGACGTCCTTGATGTTGAACTTCTCGACGGCGACCGGCTTGACGCCCTTGAGCTGCAGCGCGGCCTCCAGGTCGGCGCGGCCGAGCTGGCCGTAGTTCGTGCTGTCGGCCAGGATGGCCACCTTCTTGAAGCCGCGCTTGGCGATGGCCTCCTCCACGATCATCGGCGCCTGGATGGAGTCGTGCGCGGAGTTGCGGAAGATGTAGTTGTCGGGCGCGTTCGGGAACTGCTTGGTGACGATGGAGCCCGTCGCCACGTTGTTCATCACCGGGATCTTGGCTTCCTGGAAGAAGCGCTGCGAGGCCAGGGCCACGCCGGTGTTGATGTAGCCGACCGTGGCGGCGACCTTTTCCTTGTTGATGAGCTCCTGGGCGATCTGCACGCCGCGCTCGTTCTTGGCCTCGTCATCGCGCTCGACCAGCTCGATCTGCCGGCCCAGCACGCCGCCGGCCTTGTTGATCTCGTCGGCCGCGAGCCGCACGCCGTCGCGCATGCTGACGCCCATGGAGGAGGAACCGCCGGTGAAGGGGCCTGCGACGCCGATCTTGATGGGATCGGCCGCTTGCGCGCCCATTGCAAAGGCCGCTGCGGCCACCGCTGTCAAAAACTGCTTCATCGTTGCCTCGTCTGTCGTTATGCGATCCACCCCAGCTTCTTTGCCGAGGGCCGACTGCATACGATGCCAGAGCGGCAACGAATTGGGGATATGGAAACCCGGGAGACAGGTAAAGGGCGGGGCTTCAGCTATCTGTCAGGCTTCGGGATTAGGGCGCGGGTTCCGTAGCCAGTTCCAGCGCCTCGTGCAGCAGCCGGCCGAGCTTCTCGACGCCGTCGCGGATCAGGTCGGGCGTCAACGTGACGAAGGACAGGCGCAGCGTGCGCGGGTCGGGCTGGTGGGCGTAGAAGGCGGCGCCGGGCACGTAGGCGATGCCGGCGTCCACCGCCTGGGGCAGCAAGGCCATCGCGTCCAGGCCCTCGGGCAGGCGGATCCAGAAGAACATGCCGCCCTGGGGCGACAGGTAGTCGCAGCCGGCCGGCAGGTGCTCGCGCAGCGCCTCGGCCATCGCGTCGCGGTTGGCCTTGTAGCGGGCGCGGATGGACGGGATGTGGCCGTCCAGGAAACCGTCACGGATGACCTCGTGCACGACGCGCTGGTTGAAGCCCGGCGTGTGTAGGTCGGCCGCCTGCTTGGCCTGCAGCAGCTTCGGAAAGAGTTCGGGCGGGGCGATCAGGTAGCCGAGGCGAAAGCCCGGCGTGAGCACCTTGGAGAACGATCCCAGGTAGAGCGAGCCCTCGGGCCACAGGCTGGACAGCGCGGCCGGCGGCGGCTCGTCGAACCACAGGTCGCCGTAGGGGTTGTCCTCGACGATGGGCACGCCGGCCCGGCGCGCGGCCTCGACGACGGCCACCCGGCGCCCGGCGCTCATCACGCGGCCGGTGGGGTTCTGGTAATTCGGCAGCAGGTAGGCGAAGCGGGTGCCGGGCGCGTCGTGCGGCAGCGCAGCAATCGCCTCGGGGCGCGGGCCCTCGCTGTCGCTGGCCAGGCTGGCGAAGATGGGCTCGTAGGGCGTGAACGCCTGCAGCGCGCCCAGATAAGTGGGCGTCTCGACGGCCACCGGCGCGCCGGTGTCGCACAGGATCTTGCCAACCAGGTCCAGCCCCTGCTGGGAGCCGCTGGTGATCAGCACCTGCTCGGGTTTCACGTCCATGCCCAGCGTCACCACGCGCGCCGCCACCCACTCGCGCAGCGGCGCGAAGCCCTCGCTGGCCGCGTACTGCAGAGCCTCACGCGGGTTTTGCGTCAGCACGCGGTCGCAGGCCGCCTTCAGCGCGTCGACGGGAAAGGTGTCCGCACTCGGCAGGCCGCCGGCCATGGACAGGATGCCCGGCTTCTCGGTGACCTTGAGGATCTCGCGAATGATGGACGGGTTCATGCGCGCGGCGCGGCGCGCCTGGGTCCAGACGGTAGTCATGGTGGTTACGTGGGATTTCAAAGGAGTCAGCCTAGCATCCAGTCGACCGCGGCGCGGGCCTGCAAGTCGGTGGAATCGAACAGCGGCAACGCCGCCTCGGAGCCCGCCGGCAGCAGCAGGCCCAGCTCCGTGCAACCGAGGATGACGGCCTGGGCGCCCCGCTCCGCCAGTGCCGCGACCTGGCCACGCAGCCGCTCGCGCGACGCCGGCTCGAAGCGGCCGCGGCACAGCTCCTCGTAGATCAGGCGGTGCACCTCGGCGCGGCCGGCTTCGTCGGGCGTGACGACCTCGATGCCGAAGCGCCCCCGCATGCGGTCGCGGTAGAAGCCCTGCTCCATCGTGAAGCGCGTGGCCAGCAGGCCGGCGCGACGCATGCCGGCCGCCCGCAGCGCCTCGGCCGTGGCGTCGACGATGTGTAGCACCGGCAGGCCGGCCGCGCGCTCGACCTCGGTGGCGACGAGGTGCATGGTGTTGGTCGCGATCAGCAGCGCCTCGGCACCGGCGCGCTTCAGGCCGGCACCGGCCGCGCCCAGCACGGCGGCGGCTTTGGCCCAGTCGCCCGCCGACTGCATGGCCGCGATGGGCGCGAAGTCGACGCTGTGCAGCACCAGCTGGGCGCTGTGCAGGCCGCCCAGGCGCGCGGCCACGCCACGGTTGATGAGGGAGTACAGATGCTGGGTTGACTCCCAGCTCATGCCGCCGAGCACGCCGAGCGTTTTCATGTGCCCTGCCCGGCCAGGTTCATGCGCCAGCCCCGCGCCGACCTGGCCTCCGTGCGGCGCTGCGGCACCGGCTGCAGCAGCTGGAACTCCGCCTGCGGCCAGCCCTCGGCGACGATCTCCTCGCCCGCCGCCACGGTCAGGCCTTCGCCGGCGCGCAGCCAGTGGTCGTCGGTGCCGCCGGAGACGGTCAGCCACAGCCGCCCGCTGGTCACCACGAGGCGGCGCGGTCCGCGCGCGGCGGCCAGCGTCAGCGCCTCGCCGGCGGCCAGTCGGGTCGTGAATCTCGTGTTGTCGCTCATGGCAATGCCTCCTTCGGTTGGCCCACGGGTTGCCGCTTGCCCAGCCACACGACGGCGAGCACGGCAGCGGCGAAGACGACGGTCGTTGCGTCCAGGCGCTCGCCGAGCAGCGGCACGGCCAGCAGCATGGACAGGAAGGGCTGCAGCACCTGCACCTGGCTGACCCGCAGCGTGCCACCCAGGGCCAGCGCGCGATACCAGGCGAAGAAACCGATCCACATCGAGAACAGCGACACGTAGGCAAAGCCGGCCCAGGCCGACGCGGCAACCGGCGCCATCGGCCGCGTCCACAGCGCCACCGGCACGGTGATGGGCAGGCTCAGCACCAGCACCCAGCAGATGACCTGCTCCGCAGAAAGACCCATGCCCCCACGCCCTCCCTGCGGGACGGCTGCCCCCCGAGGGGGCTCGCCCCGCTTGGGGCGGCCCGGCGCCGAGGCGGTCCGCGTCAGCCGCGCGCCGCTCACATAGCCGGCCGACGCGCAGACCACGGCACCGAGCAGCAGGCCGTCGGCCATCTCCAGGCCGCCCGCGCCACGCCAGGCTGCGAAGCCGACCACCAAGGCGAGCCCCGCCAGCGCGCAGGCCCAGAAGCCCCGGCTCGGCCGCTGGCGCAGCGCCAGCGCAGCGATGACGGCGGTGGCCAGCGGCAGCACGCCCGACACGACGGCTGCGTGCACGGCGTCCACATGGCGCACGGCCAGGCCCGACAGCAGCGGCCAGCCGAACACGACGCCGCCGGCCGTGATGGCCAGCAATCGCCACTCGTCCCCACGCGGCCGGCGCGCGCTCGTGCTGGCCAGGTAGGCCAGCGACAGCAGCCCCGCCACGGCCGCGCGGCCGAAGGCGACGAAGACCGGGTCCAGCTGCGGCGCCGCCGCGCTGCCGCCGGCCAGCCGCGTCATCGGGATGCTGAGCGCGAACATGAACACGCCGGCCAGGCCGAGCAGCAGCCCGCGCGCCGCGTCGGACGCCGACGGGCCGGAAGAGGAGGAAATGGAAAACCCTGACATGAGGCCAGTCTAGGCACAGACACCGATACAGAACCAGTACAGTCAGCCACTCACCAACCGAAGCTGTACTGCCATGCTCACCGGTACACACCCGCCCCTGCTGCGCGACGCCAGCCAGCCGCTGGCCGGCCAGCTGGCCGAGCGCTACGCCCACCGCATCCGCGAACGCCTGCTGCTGCCCGGCGCCCGCCTGCCCTCGGTGCGCGACTGCGCGCGCCAGCATGGCGTGAGCCCGCACACCGTCGTCGCCGCCTATGACCAGTTGCAGGCCGCGGGCTTGCTGGAGGCGCGCCGCCAGCGCGGCTTCTTCGTGCGCGAGACTCGCCCCACCACCACGCGCACCGCCCGCTCGGCCCCCGTGGCCGTGCCGCGCCAGGCGCCGGTGGATGCCACGGCGCTGATCCGCGGCATGTTCGAGGCCGACGCCGCGCGCTCGCCCGGCCTGGGCACGCTGCCCGCCGACTGGCTGGACCCGACGCTGCTGCAGTCCGCATTGCGCCGGCTGCAGAACGCCGACGAGCACGCCTTGCAGGTCAGCTACGGCGACCCGAGCGGCGATGCCCGGCTGCGCGCGGCCCTGTCCCAGCGCCTGGCCGACCTCGGCATCCACGCCGGCCCGGCGCAGATCCTGACCACCAACGGCGCCACGCACGCGCTGGACCTCATCATCCGCACGCAGCTGCAGCCCGGCGACGCCGTGCTCGTTGACGATCCCGGCTGGGCCATCATGTTCGCCCGCCTCACGCAGGCCGGCATCCGGCTGCTGCCGGTGCCGCGCGGTGCGCACGGGCCGGACCTGGGCGTGCTCGAAGCGTTGGCCGCCCAGCACGCGCCGCGCGCCTACCTCACCGTGTCGGTGCTGCACAACCCGACCGGCCACAGCCTCAACCTGGCCAGCGCCCACCGGCTGCTGCGCGTGGCCGACGCGCACGACTTCTTCATCGTCGAGGACGACAGCTACGGCTTCCTCGCGCCCGAGCACCTGCCGCGCCTCGCCGCGCTGGACGGGCTGCGCCGCGTGACCTACGTGTCGGGCTTCTCCAAGGTGCTCACGCCGGCCTGGCGCGTGGGCTACCTGGCCGCTGCGCCGGAGCTGCTGCGCTCGCTGACCGATACCAAGCTGCTCGACGGCCTGACCAGCTCTGCCGTGCTGGAGCGCGCCGTCGCGCTGTGCCTGGAGCAGGGCCGCCTGCGCCGCCATGCGCAGCGGCTGCGCGAACGTCTGGCCGCCGCGCGCCAGCGCGTCGCGGCCCTGGCCGCCCAGCATGGCTTCAGCTGGGCCGCGCCGCCCGACGGCCTGTTCGGCTGGCTGGACGTCGGCGTCGATACCGAGCGCCTCGCCCAGCCCCTGCTCGACGCCGGCTGGCTGATCGCGCCGGGTGCCCTTTTCAGCGCCACGCGCTGCCCCGGCTCGCTGATGCGCATCAACATGGCCACGGCGCAGGACGCGGCGTTCTGGCGCCAGCTGCGCGCGAGCGTGGACGACATCCGGGGCCGCTCAACGCCTCCCTAACTTGCTCCCCCTCATTCACGGGTCGACCCCCTGGCGCCGCGTCCATCCCGCGAGTCCACTGACTCGCCTGACAACGCACGGGAGGCGCCATGCCCAACCAGCGGTTCCGTCTTCACCACTTCCTCGGTGGTCTCTCCCTGACCCTGGCGTCGCTCGCCGCGCAGGCCGATTTCGCCAGCGACATCACCGTCAAGCTGCTCGCCCCCGGCGGCTTCCCGTTTGACAGCACCCCGATCGAGCTGTCCCAGACCGTCATCGTTGCCAACCTCGCCGATGGCGTGCTTGCCCAGAACCTAGGTGGCGGGGGCGACATCAGCGCCTTCATGCTGGACAACGAGCGGGTGTCCTTCGTTGGCAATGTCATCCACATCCGCGCCGGCGTCGGTGACTCGACGGGCGGCATCTGGACGACCGGCTACCTGGGCAGTGGTGGCAGCGCGGCGCGCTACGAGATCAGTGGCCTCACCATCACCGGCCAGGCCATCACCGGGTTCGCGGTCTATGCCTTCGACGGCTACACAACCTCGGGCACCACGGGCCTGCTCAGCCCCGCCGACCCCAACGGCCTGGTGCAGCTGACCGGCGGCAACACCGTCAGCTTCAACCTGGACAGCCTGGTGTTCGCGCACCGCGGCGGCGAGAGCGACAGCTACGGCGAGTTCCGCATCGACCTGCTGACCACGCCCGTGCCGGAGCCGGCCACGTGGCTGCTGCTCGCCGGCGGCCTGGTGCTGCTGCGTCGCCGGGCGCACACGCCATGACCGCAGCCGCCCTTGTCACGCTGGCGCGCTTCCAGCCGCTGGTCGGCAGCCGCTTCACGCTGCGGCTGGACGACGCAGCCGAGGTGCCGGCCCAGCTCGTCGACGCCCGCCCCGGCCACGGCGGCGCGCCGGATTGCCGCCAGCCCTTCAGCCTGACCTTCGAGGCCCCGTCCGAGCCGGCCCTGCCGCAGCGCACCTACCGCCTCGAACACCCGCAGCTCGGCGCGATGGACATCTTCCTCGTGCCCGTGGCCCGCACGGCCGCCGGTCTGCACTACGAAGCCGTGTTCGGCTAGGAGCCTGCCATGTCCGATCCCTTCCTCGGCGAACTCAAGTTGATGAGCTTCGGCTACGCGCCCAAGGGCTGGGCGCAGTGCAACGGCCAGCTGCTGCCCATCAACCAGAACCAGGCCCTGTTCGCGCTGCTGGGCACGACCTACGGCGGCGACGGGCGCGTCACCTTCGCGCTGCCCGACCTGCGCGGCCGCGCGCCGCTGCACCGCAGCGCCGACGTCGCGCTCGGCGAGAAAGCGGGCCAGGAGGCAGTCACGCTGACGGCAGGCCAGATGCCCGCGCACACGCACACGCTGACCGCCACCAGCGACCTGGCCAACGCCAGCGTGCCGGGGGGCGCCGTGCCAGCCGCCAAACCGCGCGGCGGCATCAACCGCTATGCGCCGGCGGGCAGCGACACGGTGATGGGGCCCAGTTCGCTGGCCACCAGCGGCGGCAGCCAGCCCCACCCCAACATGCAGCCGTTCACGGTGCTGAACTGGGTCATCGCGATGCAGGGCATCTTTCCCAGCCGCGACTGAACGAGGAGAGTCCCGATGGCCAATCCGTATGTGGGCGAAATCCGCCTCTTCGCCGGCAACTTCGCACCTGCCGGCTGGATGCTCTGCCAGGGGCAGCTGCTGTCCATTGCCGAGAACGACGTGTTGTTCGCGCTGATCGGCACGACCTATGGCGGAGACGGCCAGACCACGTTCGCGCTGCCCGACCTGCGTGGCCGCGTGCCGGTGCACCAGGGCCAGGGGCCAGGGTTGTCGCCACGCAGCTTGGGCGAGTTGGGCGGCACCGAAACGGTCACGCTGCAGAGCGCCCAGATGCCGGCCCACACACATGCGATGCATGCCAGCACGGCCGTCGCCAGCGGCACGGCGCCGGGTGGGGCGCTGCTGGCGGCCACCAGCGTCGCCAGCTACGACCCGGGCATCGGGCTGACGCCGATGGCCGCGGGAGCTGTCGGCAGCGCGGGCGGCACCCAGCCGCACGACAACATGGCGCCGACGCTGGTGGTGAACCACATCATTTCGGTGTTCGGCGTCTTCCCGTCGCAAGCCTGAGGAACACGACATGTCCGACCCCTTCGTCGCCGAGATCCGTGTGCTGCCCTTCAACTTCGCGCCGCGCGGCTGGGCCAGCTGCGACGGCCAGCTGATGCCGATCTCCCAGAACACCGCCCTCTTCTCGCTGATCGGCACCTACTACGGCGGCGACGGCAAGAGCACCTTCGCGCTGCCCAACCTGGGCGGCCGCTTCGCGATGAGCCCGGGCCAGGGCCCTGGGCTGAGCCCGCGCGACCTGGGCGAAACCACCGGCCAGGCCAGCGTGTCGCTGACCGTGAACCAGTTGCCCTCCCACAGCCATGCGCTGAGGGCGGGCGGCACGCCAGGGTCGACCAGCCCGGCCGGCAACTTGATGGCACCGACCGCCAACGGCAGCCCGGTCTACCGAGCGCCTGGTACGGCCGCCGTCATGGCCGGTGCGGCCATCAGCCCGGCAGGCGCCGGCCAGCCGCACGAAAACCGCCAGCCCTACCTTGCGCTGACCTTCTGCATCGCGCTGCAAGGCATCTTCCCGCCCAGAGCATGAAACCCCTCGTCCAAGGAGTACCTCGGCCGGTCCCCCACGGGGACGGTGATGCTTGGCGGATTGACCGCCAAGTACATCGCCAACGCGGGCCGGCTTGGGAGCGGCCCGGCGCTCGGCCCGTAAATCCCACGGAGTACCGCCTGCGCGTGGTGACACCGGTCGACGACGGCTGGCAGCTGGCCATCTATGCCGGCACGCGCGCCGACGAGATGGCGCTGACCGGTTGGCCGCCGGCGCAGTGCGACGCCTTCGTGGCCCAGCAGCACCGCGCGCAGCAGCAGCACTACGCGCGCCATTTCCCGCGTTCGGTCTGCCAGTTGATCCTGGTCGGTGACGCGGTGGCCGGACGCCTGTGGGTCGACGCACGCGCCGACCGCCTGCACATCCTGGACATCGCGCTGCTGCCCGGCTGGCGCGGCCGCGGCCTGGGCACGCATTGCCTGCAGGCCCTGGCCGCCGGTGGCCGGCCGTTGGGCATCCAGGTCGAAGTTCACAACCCGGCCCGGCGGTTGTACGAACGCCTGGGCTTTGTCGCCGAGGGCGAACCCCAGGGCCTGCACCAGGCCATGTTCAAGCCCGCCGGCGCCCACAGCCCGCAACCCGAGGAGTGCCTGCCGTGATCAACAAGCGCGATTTCCTGAAGAGCGGCGGCGCCGCCATCGTCGCCAGTGCGGGCACCACCACCGCGCTGGCCGCCGTGCGGCCCAGCCTGGGCGAACTCGCGGGCACGGCCAGCTGGCAGGCCCATGTCGGCCAGGGCTTCGAGGTCGACGGGCACGCGGTCACGTTGAAGGCCGTCAGGGCGGTGGCCAGCCGCCAGCCGGGCGAGCAGTTCAGCCTGAGTTTTGCCGGCCGCCTGCCGGCCGACGTCGGTGACGGCATGCACCTGCTGACCCACGAGGGCAGCGAGTCCCTGGCCCTCTACCTGGCGCGCACGCCCGAGGGCCTCCGGGCCGATTTCTGTCGCCTGCCAGGCTGACGAAAAAGTTCTCGCCTGACCGGCGGTTTGTCACGAGGCGGGCGCCTCGGCGTCGGCACAATCCGGCCGCTGCGAAATCGTTTCCGCGGCCATGACCGACCCCTTGAAATTTCTCGTTGTAGACACCCTTGTCGGCGTGCAAACCTTTGCGCGCCAGCTGCTGCAGAGCCATGGCTTCACGGCCGACAACATCCTGTGCTGTGCCGACACGGACGCGGCTCTGGCACAGGGCCTGATCTTCAAGCCCCATTTCCTGATCACCGACTGGTTTCCCAAGGCGCCGCTGACCGGCATCCAGCTGTTCCAGCGCTTGCGCGAAGCGCAGCCCTCGCTGCACCTGTCGCTGCTGAGCTTTGACGTGACGCCCGAGCACCAGCGTGACGCCCAGGCCGTGGGTGCCGACTTCCTGCTGAAGAAGCCCTTCACGGCCGAGCAGCTCAAGGTCGAGATGACGCGCTCGCTCGACGCGCTGGCCAAGCATTCGCCCGGCCTGCACGGCCAGGTGCGGCATGTGATGCGCACGGCCCGCCCGGCGGCGCGCCCGGTGCTGCCGGCGATCCCGCCTCAGCCGCTCGTCAAGCCGGGCGACAGGGTGTGCTTCAACGGCGCCATGCACGTGGCCCAGTACGTCGTGCACCGCCACGGCGAGACGGTCGTGCAGCTCAAGGGCCAGAACGGCTTCGTGCCGCTGGACAAGCTCAAGCCGGCCTGAGCCGCTAGACCACGACGCTGAGCAGCATCAGCAGCGGATAGGGCAAGGCCACCGTCGGCCGCAGCGCGCTCTTCAGGTACTGCAGCACCAGACCCAGGCCGTGTGGGCGGCCCGCCAGCCAGTCGCTGTGCAGCTGCATCGCGGCCACGTCCGCGCCCGACTTCAGCCCGGCCTCGACGACGAGCAGGCGATCGCCCAGCCGGCCCTGGAAGGTCTTGAGCACGGCCTCCTGCAGCCACAGCAGGGCCAGCAGCGCGAGGCTCAGCGTCGTGTCCGACACCAGGAAGCAGATCGCAAAAGCCGCCAGCTTGACGACCAGGGCCAGGCCCTCGTAGCGCTCGTGCTGGGACTGCAGCGCCAACCACTCGTGGTGCAAGGGGTTCACGTCATTGCTCCATAGCACGTTGGCGGCTTGCGCGGCACAGAGAACCTGCGGGCCGAGCGCCGGGCCGCTGCCAAGCCGACCCACGCTGGCATTGCTTGGCGGTCAATCCGCCAAGCATTGCCGTCCCCCCGGGGGACCGACCGGGCTTGCCCGCGTGCAGCGGGGCAGACTGGGCGAGGGGCAGTTTCACTTGGCCTCCAGCACTTCCCAGCGTTCCATCAGCGCCAGCAGTTCGGCGTCGATGTCCGCCGCTCGGTCGGTCACCTCGGCGATGCGGGTGGCGCCCTGCGTGTAGAGCTCGCTGCCGGCCAGCAATGCGTTCAGCTGCTTCTGCTCGGCCTCCAGCGCGGCGATCTGCTTGGGGATCTCATCGAGCTCGCGCTGCTCCTTGTAGCTGAGCTTGCGCTTGGTCGCGACGACGGGGGCCGGCTCGGGCGCGGCCGGTGGTGGCGTGGGTGCGGCGACCTTGGGCGCCTGCGCCTGCAAGGCCGCAGCGCGCTTGGACTGCAGCAGCCAGTCCTGCACGCTGCCCTCGTACTCGCGCCAGCGCGCGTCACCCTCGAACACGATCGTCGACGTGACCACGTTGTCCAGGAAGCGTCGGTCATGGCTGACGAGGAAGACCGTGCCGTCGTAGTCGGCCAGCAGCTCCTCCAGCAGCTCCAGCGTCTCGATGTCGAGGTCGTTGGTGGGCTCGTCCAGCACCAGCACATTGGCCGGGCGCGCGAACAGGCGCGCCAGCAGCAGGCGGTTGCGCTCGCCGCCGGACAGCGTGCGCACCGGCGAGTTGGCGCGCGCGGGCGAGAACAGGAAGTCGCCGAGGTAGCTCTTCACGTGCTTCTTCTGCGAGCCGATCTCGATCCATTCCGAGCCGGGGCTGATGGTGTCGGCCAGCGTCGCGTCCAGGTTGAGCGTGTCGCGCATCTGGTCGAAGTAGGCGACCGTCATCTTGGAGCCCAGGCGCACGCTGCCGCTGTCCGGCGGGAGCTCGCCGAGGATCATCTTCAACAGCGTCGTCTTGCCCGCACCGTTGGGGCCGATCAGGCCGACCTTGTCGCCGCGCAGGATGGTCGACGTGAAGCCGCGCACGATGGCGCGCTCGCCGTAGCTCTTGGACACGTCCTCCAGCTCCGCGACGATCTTGCCGCTGGCCCCGCCGGTGTCGATGTCCAGCCTGACCTTGCCCTGCACGTCGCGCCGCGCGGCATGGGCCTGGCGCATCGCCTCCAGGCGCTGGATGCGTGCGACGGAACGCGTGCGGCGGGCTTCCACGCCCTTGCGGATCCAGACCTCTTCCTGCGCCAGCAGCTTGTCGAAGCGGGCGTTGAACAGCGCCTCGTTCTCCAGCTCGTAGGCCTTGGCAGCCTGGAAGGCGGCGTAGTTGCCGGGGTAGCCGCGCAGCTGGCCGCGGTCCAGCTCGACGATGCGGTTGGCGACGTTGTCCAGGAACGCGCGGTCGTGGGTGATCAAGAGCAGCGAACCCTTGAAGTCGTTCAGCAGGCCTTCCAGCCAGGTGATGGCGTCCAGGTCCAGGTGGTTGGTGGGCTCGTCCAGCAGCAGCACGTCCGGCTGCGCGACCAGCGCGCGGCCCAGCGCCACGCGCTTCTTCAGGCCGCCGGACAGCGTGCTGATCAGCCGCGAGCCGTCCAGCCCCAGGCGGTGCAGCGTCTCCTCGACGCGCTGCTCCCAGTTCCACGCGCCGATGTGCTCGATGCGCTCCTGCACCCAGGCCAGGTCGTCGTTCTCGTCGTGGATCTCGTAGCGCTCGCGCAGCGCCTTGTGCTCGGCCACGCCCTCGCTGATGACGTCGAAGATGGTCGCGTCGCCGCGCAGTTCGGGCTCCTGCGGCACGTAGACGTTGGTCAGGCCCTGCTGCTGCTGCAGCAGGCCGTCGTCGAGCTTTTCGAGGCCGGCCAGAATCTTGAGCAGCGAGGACTTGCCGGTGCCGTTGCGGCCGATGAGGCCGACGCGCTCGCCGACCTCCAGCGAGAAATTGGCACCGTCGAGCAGCGCGACGTGGCCGAAAGCGAGGTGGGCGTTGGAGAGGGAGAGGACTGCCATCCGAGGATTGTCCCCCGGCGGGTCGCATGACCGCATGATGAGTGCACCCTGGCTTGCCCTGCTGCTTGCCGCGCTGCCCGTGCATGCCGATGACGGCGTCATCGAGTGGCAGCCATGCTGGACGGCCCCAACCGCGGCTAGGGCGTGCTCAACCTCGGCCTCAACGAGCATCTGCTGCCGCACCTGCCGCAGTACCGGCACCGCCCTGATCAGACGATACGCAGGGCTGGCGCCGGTGCCGCGCCGGCGAAATGCTCGCTGACCTGCCGCATGACGGCCGGGTCGCTGAGCAGGCGTCGGTGGCCCAGGCCCTCGGTCACATGCAGGCGGCCGGCGGGCAGGCCGGCCAGCAGGGTCTCGCTGCCGGCGAGCGGCGCCGTCACGTCGCCACGGTCGTGCACGATCAGCGTGGGCTGCGCGACGCGCTCGCTCAGCCAGGCCGGCTCGAACTGGCCGAGCGACACGCCCTCGCGCTGCTCGACCTCGCCGCGCATGCGCGCCGCCAGCCCCTCGCCCGTGCCCATGGCCTGGGCGAACCAGCGCAGGAACTGCCAGGGCGGCGGCGCCAGCGCGACCAGCGCCACGCGCCGCGCCGGCAGGCCGCGCGCCAGCGCATGCGACAGCGCCATCGCGCCGAGCGAATGCGCGACGACGCCGTCCCAGGGCCCGAAGCGCGCGGTCACGGCGAACAGCGCCCTCACCCACTGCAGCAGGTTGCTGCGCCAGCCGCTGCTGCGGCCGTGGGCGGGCAGGTCCAGCAGCACGGGGTCGAAGCCGGCGGCGGCCAGCGTGTCGCCCAGCGCGCGCATCTGCTGGGCGTCGCCGGCCCAGCCATGGGCGAGCAGGACCTTGGGCTTGCCGGCCGCGACGTCGCCGCGCTGCCAGACGCTGATGTGGCCGCCCTCGAAGGGCAGCCGGCGCTCTTGCCAGGGCAGCGGCACGTCGCGCGAGCGGGCCAGCCACTTGGTGGGTACCGGCGTGAAGAAAAGCTGCATCGCGACACGCGTGCCGAGCGCGGGCGACAGGCGGTGCAGGCCGCGCAGCAACGCGGCAATGCCGCGAGCGGCCGGCGAGGCGTAGAAGGCGGCGGCAGGGTTGTGGGCAGTCATGTGGACTCCATGTTTCGCACGACCGTGCGACGAAATGACAAACGAAAGCGCCGGCTGGACATCGTGGTGTTTCAGGCGGCGGGGGTGGTGGACGCGGAAAGGCTGTCGTTCAACAGCCGCTGCCAGGCACGTTCGGCGCGCTCGCTGGCGCGCGGGTCGCGCAGGAAGCGGGCGTCGTGCAGCAGGATGGTGAAGATGGCGTCCATCTCGAACACCATCTGCTCGGCATCGAGATCGGTGCGCAGGTGGCCGGCTTCCATCGCCTGCAGCACGGTGCGGCGCAGCGCCCTGCGCCAGCGCAGTACGCCGTCCAGCAGGTGCTCGCGCACGGGGCCCTCGCGGTCGTCGTACTCGAAGGCACCGGCGGTGTAGAGACAGGTCTTGTGGCGGTCCACGTCGCTGGCCCAGGCCAGCCAGCGGCGCATGACGGCCTGCAGCCGCGGCAGGCCGCGCGCCTCGCTCATCGCCGGCAGGAAGACGGTCTGCAGGAAGCGCCGGTCGAACTCCAGCAGCACGGCCACCTGCAGCTGCTCGCGCGAGCCGACGCGCGAGAACACGCCGCTCTTGGACAGGTCCAGCCGCTTGGCGACCTCGCCGATGGAGATGCTCTCCAGCCCCTCGGTGACGGCCATGCCAAGCGCCGCGCCGACGATGGCGGCCAGCGTGGTCTCGGCGCGTTCGCTGCGGGTTTCCATGCCTTCAATTTAGCACGACCGTGCGGAAGCCCCGGCGCAGCGTCGGGCTATTGCGCTGGATGCTGGTTCACCGCGTCCAGCACCGCCTCCGGCGCCTCGGCCTCGGCCGGCGTCGCGTTGTTCAGCACGGCCTGCATGCGCGCCACGTCGATGTCGCCGGTCCACTTGCCGACAACCACCGTCGCGACGCCGTTGCCGATCAGGTTGGTCAGCGAGCGCGCCTCGGACATGAAGCGGTCGATGCCCAGGATCAGCGCCAGGCCTTCCACCGGCACATGGCCGACGCTGGACAGCGTGGCCGCCAGCACGATGAAGCCGCTGCCCGTCACGCCGGCCGCGCCCTTGCTGGTGAGCAGCAGCACGCCCAGCAGCGAGAGTTGCTGCCACAGCGTCATCGGCGTGTCGGTGGCCTGGGCGATGAAGACGGCGGCCATCGTCAGGTAGATGGAGGTGCCGTCGAGGTTGAAGGAATAGCCCGTCGGGATGACCAAGCCGACGGTGGACTTGCGCACACCGAGGTTCTCCAGCTTGGCCATCATGCGCGGCAGCACCGACTCGCTGGACGAGGTGCCCAGCACGATGAAGAGCTCTTCCTTGATGTACTTGATGAACTTCCAGACCGAGAAGCCGTGCAGCCTGGCGACCGTGCCCAGCACGATGAAGATGAAGATCAGGCAGGTGGCGTAGAACGAGCCCATCAGCTTGGCCAACGACACGAGCGAGCCCAGGCCGTACTTGCCGATCGTGAAGGCCATCGCACCGAAGGCGCCGATGGGCGCGAGCTTCATGATGGTGCCGACGATGGCGAAGAGCACGTGCGAGGTCTTCTCGACGAGGTCGAACACCAGCGTGCCGCGCCCGCCGAAGCGGTGCAGCGCGAAGCCGAACAGCATCGCGAACAGCAGCACCTGCAGCATCTCGCCCTTGGCGAAGGCGTCCACCACCGTGCTCGGGATGATGGCCATCAGGAACTCGACCGTGCCCTGCAGCTTGCCGGGGCCGGTGTAGGCCGAGATGCCCTTGGTGTCCAGTGTCTTGGGGTCGACATGCATGCCGTCGCCGGGCTGCAGCACATTGACGATGACGAGGCCGACGATGAGGGCCAGCGTCGACATGACCTCGAAGTACAGCAGCGCATAGCCACCGGTCTTGCCGACGCGCTTCATGTCTTCCATGCCCGCGATGCCGACGACCACGGTGCAGAAGATGATGGGCGCGATCATCATCTTGATGAGCTTGATGAAGCCATCGCCCAGCGGCTTGAGCGCCGCGCCCGTCTCCGGCCAGAAGTTGCCGACGATGACGCCGATGACGATGGCCGTCAGCACCTGCAGGTACAGCGAACGGTAGAAGGGCTGGCGGCCGGTGGCTGCTTGCATGCGGGTCTCCGATCAGGGCTGCGCCAGTGGGGCTGGCTTTCAGGGCAGCTTATGCCTGATCCACGCGGGCCGAATCAGGGCTCACCCAAAGAGTTGTAAAGCGTGGTGGCGCAGGTGGTCGGCGATGAAGCTGGCGATGAAGTAGTAGCCGTGGTCGTAGCCGGCGTGGCGGCGCAGGGTCAACGCTTGCCCGACCGTGGCGCAGGCGGTCTCGAAGGCTTCGGGGTGCAGTTGGTCGGCGAGGAACTGGTCGGCAAGGCCCTGGTCGATGAGGATGCCTTTCGGGTACGGCGCATTGCGCTGCAGTTGCATCAGTTCGCTGGCGTCGTGGGCGGCCCAGGCCGCCCGGTCTTGCCCGAGGTAGCCGCTGAAGGCCTTGCGGCCCCAGGGGCATCGCATCGGCGCGGCGATGGGCGCGAAGGCGGACAGCGACTGGAAGCGGCCCGGGTGGCGCAGCGCCAGCGTCAATGCGCCGTGGCCACCCATGGAATGGCCGAACAGACCCACGCGATCCAAGCCGGTCTCGCGTTGGACGAGCGGGATCAGCTCGTTCAGCAAATAGCCTTCCATGCGCCAGTGCCTGGCCCACGGCGCCTGCGTGGCGTCGAGGTAGAAGCCGGCGCCGACGCCGAAGTCCCACGCGTCGGCCTCGCCCGGGACGTTGGCGCCACGCGGGCTGGTGTCGGGCATCAGCAACGCCAGGCCGAGCTCGCCGGCCAGGCGCTGCGCACCGGCCTTGGTGGCGAAGGTTTCTTCGCTGCAGGTGAGGCCGGCGAGGTAGACCAGCAGCGCCTTCGGTTGCGGCGGCAGGTAGAGCGCAAAGCGCATCGGCAGGCCGATCTCGGCGGACTCGTGCCGGTGAAAGCGCTGCACGCCACCGAAACTGCGGTGTTCGCTGAGCAGCTCCATGCTCAGAACTCGACCACCGAGCGGATGGACTCGCCGCGGCGCATCAGCTCGAAGCCCTCGTTGATCTGCTCGAGCTTCAGCTTGTGCGTGATCAGCTCGTCGATGCGCACCTTGCCCTCCATGTACCAGTCGACGATCTTGGGCACATCGGTGCGGCCGCGCGCGCCGCCGAAGGCCGAGCCTTCCCATTTGCGGCCCGTCACGAGCTGGAAGGGCCGCGTCGAGATCTCCGCGCCCGCCGGCGCCACGCCGATGATGATGCTGCGGCCCCAGCCCTTGTGCGTGCACTCCAGCGCCTGGCGCATCAGCTGCACGTTGCCCACGCACTCGAACGAGTAATCCGCCCCGCCATCGGTCAGCTGCACGAGGTGGTCGACGACGTTGGCGTGGTCCTTCGGATTGACGAAGTCCGTCATGCCGAAGCGCCGCGCCATGGCCTCGCGCGCCGGGTTGATGTCCACGCCGATGATCTTGCCGGCGCCCACCATCTTCGCGCCCTGGATCACGTTCAGGCCGATGCCGCCCAGGCCGAACACCACCACCGTCGCGCCTGCCTCCACCTTGGCCGTGAACAGCACGGCGCCCACGCCGGTCGTCACGCCGCAACCGATGTAGCAGACCTTGTCGAAGGGCGCGTCGGGCCGGATCTTGGCGAGAGCAATGCCCGGTACGACGATGTGGTTGGCGAAGGTGCTCGTGCCCATGTAATGAAATATGGGCTCGCCGTTCAGCGAGAAGCGTGAGGTGCCGTTGGGCATCAGCCCCTTGCCCTGCGTCGAACGAATCGCCTGGCACAGGTTGGTCTTGCGGCTCAGGCAGAACTTGCACTCCCGGCATTCGGGCGTGTACAGCGGAATGACATGGTCGCCGGCCTTGAGCCAGGGCACCTTGCTCTCCAGCACGACGCCAGCGCCCTCATGGCCCAGCACGGCCGGGAACAGGCCTTCGGGGTCGGCGCCGGAGAGCGTGAAGTCGTCGGTGTGGCAGATGCCGGTGGCTTTGACCTCCACCAGCACCTCGCCGTCGCGCGGGCCTTCGAGGTCAAGCGTTTCGATGCTCAGCGGCGCACCGGCCTTCCAGGCGACGGCGGCGCGGGTTTGGATGCTCATGTCTTGGCTCCTGCGGAGGGTTGAAGTTGGTCCAGCGCCGCGACGAACTCGCGCGCCTCGTGGCGGCTCAGCCGCAGCCGGCGCAGCAGCCACGGCGTCAGGTCTTGCTGGCCCAGGTGTTCGGGCCAGGCACCGGCGTCGCCGTCGGGCGTCTCGGCCGGGTCGGTGCCGGTCATCGGTTCGCCCTTGAGCACGTCCACGCAGGCCTTCCGGGCCAACGGCAGCGCGGCCTCGGCCTTCGCGGCGTCCAGCCGCGCGCTGCGCCGCTGCACCTGGTGCTGCACGGCGCCCAGCAGCGCCATCAGCCGGTAGCCATGGCTCAGCGCGGACTCGATCTCGGCGTCCGGAAGGCGCACGCTCAGCGGCTCCACGCGCGTGCGCTGCGCGGCTGCGGCCAGCGCGGCCAGCGCGGCATAGGCCTGCTGGCGGCTCAGCCGCTGCGCGATCTGCTCTTCGGCGCTCGGCATCCAGCGCAGCATGTTGGACGCATGCCGCGCCAGCGCCCCACGCAGTTGCTTGGCCAGGCGCGGCACGGCCGCGCGCTCCCACGACGGCAGCACGAAGCTGAACAGCCAGGCCAGGCCGGCGCCGATGACGGTGTCGGCCAGGCGCTCGACGATGGCCGGGTCGCTGCCCGGCGCCAGCATCAGCGGCTGCAGCAGAGCCATCAGCGTGGCGGCCGTGGCGGCCACCCGGTAGCGCCGGTTGACGTAGGCGTGGGCCGTGCCGACGGCGGCGATGAAGCACAGGCTCAGCAGCGACACCAGGTGCACGTGCGCCAGCAGCAGCACCAGCAGGCAGCCCTGCACGGTGCCGATGATGCGTTCGTTGCGGCGCGACAGCGTCTGCTCCAGGTTGCCGCGCAGCACGACGGCCACGCTCAGCATCAGCCAGAACGGGTGCGCCGCCCAGGGCAGAAAGGCGCCCAGCGCGTAGGCGAAGGACAGCGCCAGCGCCGAGCGAAGCGCATGCCGCATGACGCCGGATTGCAGCGTCAGGTGGGGCTTGAGCGCGTCCAGCGGCCAGCCCTCGGGCGACACGAATGGCGCGAGCCGCTCGGGCGTCCAGGGGCTTTCGGGATCGTCGCTGCGGCCCTGGCGCGCGACCATCTCGCAGACGTCGTCCAGCATGTGGCCCAGGCGCGTCTGCAGCGCCGAGACGAGGTGGGCGCGCGCATCGCTGGGCGGCGCGCTGACGTCGGCCAGCCGCGCCGCGAGCTGGGCCCGCCAGGCCTTGGCCGACACCTCGGGCAGCGGCGCGCCGTAGGCCATGGCGTTCGCCAGCGCGGCGAGCACGTCGGCCAGGTGGCGCAGCGCATCGGCCAGCGCGGCGCGCCACTGCCGGCCCGGGAAGTCCTCGCCCAGCAGCTCGGTGTCCAGCCGGCTGGCCAGCAGCAGGTCGCGCAGTTCGATGAGGCCGAGCACGAGGTCGGTCTGCTTGCGGCTGCGCGGCGATCGGCGTGCGGCGAAGACCTGGTCGCGCGCGGCCTGCAGCGCCTCGGCCAGCACGACGTCGTCGGCGATGGACGCGCGGATGTTGGCTTCGGCCCCGCCCACCGCCCCGGCAATGCGCTGGGCGCGCGAGCGCAGCCGCCGTTCGGTCGCGCGCAAGGCCGTCACCAGCGCCAGCTCACGGAGCCGGTGGCGCAGCACGACGGCGCCGGCGCGCGCCCAGCCGGCGTAGACGCAGCCGCCCAGGCCCACCCAGGCGGCATGCTCGAGGGGCGAGGTCGCGCCGGTCGTGCGGTCCCAGGCCATCGCGAACACCATGGCCAGTACCGGCGCGAACGACAGCGGCCCGGCGCGCAAGCCCCAGGCCAGCGCCATCAGCGACAGGAAGGTGACCAGCGCCACCAGCGCCACCGTCAGTGCGAGCGAGCCATCCGCCAGGCCCACCAGCAGCGTCACGACGGCCGCCGCGGCTGCGGCCGGCAGCACGCGGCGCAGCACGCGCTGCGGCGGGTTGGGCACGTCGGTCAGGCTGGCGCAGACCGCGCCGCCCACGGCCGCCAGGCCCGCCGTCTCGCCGAACAGCGCACCGACGACCAGGTGCGTGGCCGACACGCCCAGCGCGACGCTGAGCCCGTTCAGGTGGGCGGCTTCGAGGCGCTTGAAGAACTTCACTTGACGATCATCTCCAGCACGCGGCGCTCGGCGGCCGGCAGCTCGTGAACGGAGAACCAGCCCGACTTCTCCGGCCGGTAGACGTACTGCGGCGGCGCGGCGGCGGCGATGCGCTGCTTCAGCGACGCGAGCGCGGCCTGCGCGGTCTCGGCCTGGCCCTGCGCCTGCAACGCGGCGGCCTGCACGATGACGGCGAGGTCGCTCCAGGGCCCGAGTGCCAGCGCCTCGGTGGCGCCGCGCTGGGCCGCGGCAGCGTCGCCGTCCAGCAGCGCCAGCCAGGCCTGCACGGCCAGCGTGTCAGGGTCGCGCGGATCGAGGATGAGGGCCTCCTTGAGCTGCGCGCGCGCGGGTTCGCGGCGGCCGGCGCGCAGCAGGTCCAGCGCGTAGTCGCGGCGCAGCGGCACGAGGCCGGTGCGCAGGCGCAGCACGGCGTCGTACTGCGTGAAGGCCTCGTCCCAGCGGCCGCCCAGCGCCAGCGTGGCCGCCCGGCCCCATAGCGCCTCGGGCTGGTCGCCCTGGTAGGCCAGCACGGCCTCGTAGGCGGCCAGCGCGCGCGGCACATCGCCCAGACGCCGGTAGTGGTCGGCCAGCGCCAGGTCGACACGGAAGCGGTCCTCGCCCTTCAAGCCGGCCATGCCCTTGGCCAGCATGGGCACGACCTCCGTGGCCAGCGGCGCGCCACCATGCCACAGCGCGTCGGCGGCGCTGACGCGCAGCGCGCCGCTGCCCGGGTGGCGGGCCAGCGCGCGTTCGGCCAGCGCCTTGGCGGCGGGGCCGTTGCCTTCCAGCGCCAGCGCGTAGAGCCGCGCGTTGAGCGCGCTCTCGTCGTCGGGCGCGAGCTGGAGCGCGCGCTCGAACAGCGGCACCGCGTCGGTCAGCTTGCCGTCTTCCAGCTTCTGGTTGCCGGCGTTGACGAGGGCGATGGGCAGACTGGCACGCGTGTCGCGCTGGGCGAAGGAGCGCTTCACGAGGGCGCGCAGTGCCGGGTCGATCTCGATCAGCCGCTCGCGCACGATCTCGCGGCCGTCGTAAGCGTCACGCTTGGGCGACGCCTCGGCGTTCGCGCCCTCGGCGAAGTACTCCCACACCGAGCCGCCCGCGTAGCGCGACAGGAAGCCGTTGCGTGTCTTCGCGTCACGCGTCTTGGCCTGCTGGTAGAGCGCCTGGATCTCGCGCGCCTGATCGGCCGTCATGACGCCGTGGACCTGGTGCGTCAGCTCGTGCAGCACGGTGTTGTATTTGTCGAAGATGCTGCGCTCGACGTCCTCGACGCCGGTGACGGTGAAGTAGCCGCCCATGCCGCGCACGTCGTCCCACAGCCGCGAGTCGTAGTCGATGCGTGCATCCTTCAGCGCATGGGCCTGCGGCGTCTCGGACAGGCGCATCCACATCGGCTTGATGAAGTGCGTGGCGCCGCCTTCCACCAGCACCGGGATGAAGGCCTTCCACGGCGCGACGGACAGCGCGACGCGCTTCTGGTGGCGCGGCGACAGGTCCTTCCAGTTCAGCACATAGCGCTCGATGCCGGGGACGACGGGCATGGGCGTGGCGGCAAAACGGCGCTCGTAGGCGGCGCGGTGCACATCGATGACGAAGCGCTGCGACTCCAGCGCCTTGGCCGCGATGGCATGCGCGCGGCCGAGCTGCGGGCAGCGCTCCAGCACGGCCAGGCTGAGGCTCAGGGCGGTGTCGAAGTCGCCCTGCTCGAAGGCGTCGGACGCGCGCCGCACGTCGGCCAGCAGCGGCGGGAAGGCGTCGCCGAGGCGGGCGGCGAGCTGCGTGTAGTTCTCGCGCGCATAGCCGTTGCCGAGCAGGTAGTGGGCGGCCTCGTGGTGGCGGTTCAGCGCGACGGCTTGCTCGGCGGCGGCAATCGCGTCCTCGGTGCGGCCCAGGCGGATCAGCGTGTCGGCCAGCGCGGCCAGGCCGTCGGCCGTGCGTTCGGCAGCCAGGCCTTCTTCGAGCCGCTTCAGCGACGCGTCGAACTCGCGCAGCTGGTAGTGGCGCTGGCCCAGGCCGCGCAGCGCCTGTGCCTTGTCGACGGGGCGCGTGGCCCGGTCCAGCGCGCGCTCGAAGCACAGGCGGGCGCGCTCGAAGTCGCGTCGGTCCAGCGCCAGGCGGCCGGCCGCGAGCAGGTCGACGGCATCCGCCTTCGTATCGCTCAGCACGCCGCGCGTGCGGCGGTCGATGCTGGCGCCGTCGTCGCGGGCGAACAGCCAGCGGTAGATCAGTTCGCGCTCGGCCGCGCCGGGCCTGGGGGCGCGCAACAGCGCATCCAGGTCGGCCCGCGCGCCGGCGTATTGCTGCTCGGTCAACAGCGCGGCCAGCCGGGTGGCGTCCGTGGCCGCGTGCGCGGCGTTCAGGGTCAGGCAGACGGCCAGGGTGACGGCCAGTTGGCGCCAGGGCATTCAGGCTCCATGAAGTGGAGCCAGGATGCTAATCGTCCGACGTGAACCCCGAGGCCTTGACGACCGGGCCCCAGTAGTCGCGCTCGGCCGCCAGGCGCTTGGCGTAGTCGGCCGGCGGTAGGCTGAGCGGCTCGAAGCCGAGCTTGGCCAGGGCTTCGATGACGCTGGGCTCGCGCACGGCGTTGCGGGCCAGCTCGGCGAGCTTGTCGACCAGGGCCTGCGGCGCCCGGGCCGGCGCGAACAGGCCGTAGCTCTCGACGCCGACGATGCCCTTGAAGCCCTGCTCCTCGAAGGTCGGCGCGTCGGGCACGAAGCGCGAGCGCTGCTTGTCGGTGACACCCAGCAGGCGCACGCGGCCAGTGGGCAGGTGGGGCAGGAAGTCGCCGATGGAGAAGCAGCCCGAGGCGATCTGGCCGCCCATCAGGTCCTGCATGCCGGGTGCGGCGCCGCGATAGGGCGCGTGCGTCAGCTTGAGGCCCGCCGCGTGCTCGAACTGGTTGCCCAGGAAGTGCGGCATCGCGCCGGCCGCGGGCGACGCGTAGGCGGCCTTGTCGGGATTGGCCTTGGCCCAGTCGGCGAACTGGGCCAACGTCTTCACGGTGGCCGGCACCATGGGCCCGACGCCGAAGCCGCAGGTGGACAGCGCCAGCGGCGCGACCGGGATCACGTCGGTCACCGGGTTGTAGGCCAGCTTGCGGTAGGCGTGCGGGTAGATCGTGAACATGGACGAGGGGCTGACGAGCAGCGTCTGGCCGTCGGGCGCGGCGTCCTTCAGCGCGGCGATGGCGATGCGGCCGCCGGCGCCGACCTTCTGCTCGACGAGCACGGTGTCGGCCAGCTTGCCGCGGCAGAACTCGGCGAAGCGGCGCGCGGTGGTGTCCACCGAGCCACCGGGCGGGAAGCCGACGAGGATGCGCGGCGGCTGGCCTTGGGCGCGCGCGGCGAGCGGCAATGACGCGAGCGACAGCAGGGCGTGACGGCGTTGGATCATGGTCTTTGTCTCCTGGGCTTGTTGTGGTGCGGAGCGGTGGTGGACTGCGCGGTTGCCACCCAGGCCAGGCGCTCCAGGCCGGCCTTGAGTGCGGCGCCCTGTTCGCCAAGGGCGGCGAGCAGGGCCTGGTCATGGGCGGCCACGGCCGCTTCCAGCCTGGCCAGCAGGCGCTTGCCGGCGGGCGTCAGGTGCAGGCCCCAGGCGCGGGCGTCGGCCGGCGTGTCGCGGCGCTCGGCCCAGCCTTGAGCGGTCAGCCAGTCGGTCAGGCGCAGCGCGCCGCTGCGGTGCAGGCCCATGGCCTGGGCCATCAGGCCCTGGCGCAGGCCGGGGTTGCGCGCGATCAGCACCAGCGCGGCATAGCGCTGCGGGCTGATGTCCCAGGCGGCGGTGGCGCGGTAGAAGTCCAGGTAGAGGGCGTTCTGCGCGCGGCGCAGCGCATAGCCCAGCAGGCCGTCCAGCGGGCCGTAGTCCAGGCCAGGCACGGGCAGCAGCGGGCCTTCGGGATCGGGGCTGGCGGTCCTGTTCACCAGCTCAGCGTAGGTTTTGTTGCACAGCGCAACCATCTCGCTTACCCTGATCGCATGAACATCGTGATCGCGGGCGGCGGCATCGGCGGGTTGACGGCAGCGCTGGCGCTGCAGTCCCGTGGCCATCGCGTGACCGTGCTGGAAGCCGTGCGGGACCCCAAACCGCTGGGCGTCGGCATCAACCTGCTGCCCCATGCCGTAGCCGTGCTGGACGAGCTGGGCCTGCTGCCGGCGCTGCGCGGCATGGCCGTCGAGACCTCGGCCCTGGTCTTCGCCAACCGCCACGGCCAGGCCATCTACCGCGACCCGCGTGGGCTTGTCGGCGGCTACAGCCATGCGCAGCTCAGCATCCACCGCGGCGAGCTGCAGATGATGCTGTGGCGGCAGGCGTGCGCCAGGCTCACCGTGCTCAGCGGCCAGCGCGTCGTCGGCATGCGCGAGGAGAGCGGCAAGGCAATTGCCGAGATCGAGACGGCGGACGGCCCGCGCAAGCTGTCGGCCGACCTCGTCATCGGCGCCGACGGCATCCACTCGGCGCTGCGCCGCCGCCTGGCGCCCGACGAAAGCGCGCCTTGCTGGCGCGGCGTCATGATGTGGCGCGGCACGAGCTGGGCGCCGCCCTTCCTGGACGGCCGCACGATGGTGCAGGCCGGCCACAGCCGCGCCAAGTTCGTCGTCTACCCGATAGCCGCGCCGCGTGAAGGGGATGGCCTGCAGCTGATCAACTGGATTGCCGACCGCCGTGTGCGCGAGCCCGAGCCCGGCCTGACGGCACCGGACCGCGCCGACTGGAGCCGCGCCGGCAAGCTCGACGACCTGCTGCCCACCTTCGGCTCCTGGCGCTTCGACTGGCTGGACGTGCCCGGCCTCATCCGCGGGGCCGAGCAGATGCTGGAATGGCCCATGGTGGACCGCGACCCGCTGCCGCGCTGGCGGCTCGGGCGTTCGACGCTGCTGGGCGACGCGGCCCACCCGATGTTCCCCATCGGCTCCAACGGCGCGACCCAGGCCATCCTGGACGCGAAGGCGCTGGCTGACGCCCTCTCGGCGCACGCCGACCTCGACACGGCGCTGGCCGCCTACGAGGACGAGCGCCGCCCGCTGTGCGCCCGCATCGTCGACATGAACCGCCGCGAAGGGCTGGACGCCATCCTCGACCGCGTCGAGGCGCTGGCGCCCGAGGGCTTCACCAACCTCGCCGACGTCATCGACCCCGCCGAGGTGGCCGCCGAGATCAATGCCTACAAGGCCGCCGCCGGCCACCGCACGCGCACGATCGCCCCTTGATCTGCGGGGCCGCGGCGACGATCATCGCGGCCCGCCCCCCGCAGGAAGCCGTCGATGCCGTCACCCAAGCTGGGCCGCTCCGTCCCGCCGCATGAACGCCAGCCGGTTCCCTGGTACCAGCCCGATGTGCTGGGGACGGCGGCGCTGCAGGTGCTGTCCTCGCTGGACCAGCTGCGCAACCGCGACGGCCGCGAGAGCCAGTCGCTGCCGTTGGTCATCATCGACCGCAGCCAGCCCGAGGCCGATGGCGAGTTCAAGGGCGAGGGCTGGTTCGACTTCATCGCCGACACGGGCGACGGCGGCAATGCCTGCTACGCCGTCGCGAGCGCCGCGCTGGCGCCCGAGCTGAGGCTGGACGGCGAGACCTTGCCGCGCGGCCAGCTGCTGCTGTTCGGCGGCGACCTGGCCTACCCGGCCGCCAGCACCGACGACTATCGCTTCCGCTTCGTCGAGATGTTCGAGGCCGTGCGCAACGACAGTGCCGACACGATGGTGCGCGGGCGGCGGCTGACGCTGGCCGCCATCCCGCAGAACCACGACTGGATGGACTCGACCTCCACCTTCAGCCGCTACTTCGTGCGCGGCTACGACTCGGCGCCGCTGCTGGGCGCCGACATCCCGCAGCGCCAGACCTATTTCTGCGTGAAGCTGCCCGGCGGCTGGTGGGTGCTGGGGCTGGACTTCGCGCTGACGCACGACATCGACCGCGACCAGTACGAGCAGTTCGAGACGCTGGCCGTCGGCGGCCATGGCAAGCCCGCCGTCATGGGCGCGGACGACAAGGTCATCCTGATCTACCCCGAGCCCTACTGGACGCGGCCCATTGGCGACGGCGCCGACCCCAGCCACCCCAAGCGCTACCAGCGCCTGGAGGGCCTGCTGCGCGGCCGCATCCGGCTGCGCCTGGCGGGCGACCTGCACCACTACATGCGCTGGGATGCGGCGGACCTGGCCACCGACGGCCGCCTCGTCGTCTGCGGCACCGGCGGCGCCTTCAGCCACCCGACGCACACCAAGACGACGACGCGGCCGGTGCGGCTGCGCGCCTTCGACACGAGCGACTGCATCCCGCCCGAGCCGCGTACCGACCTGCCGGCACTGCAGGTGGGGCTGACCGGCAAGCGCGGCGGCGGCCAGCGCTTCCAGCGTCAGGAGGCGACGGTCTACCCAAGCGCGGCGGTGTCGCGCAAGCGGGCCTGGGCCAACCTGTTCGCCTTCCTGCCGGGCGCCGCGGGCAGCCCGGGCAATGTCGGCTTTGCCGTGCTGCTGGGCGCGTTCTACTGGTTCAACGCCTACCTGAACTCCATGCCGTTCTCGTGGTCGTTCAAGGCCGATGGCTTCCAGCCGCTGTGGGTCTACGCGCCGGGCGAGTACGCGGCGGTGCTGGCGCTGTGGTTCAAGGCCATGGTGTTCAGCCCGCTGGGCTTCCTGATCAATCTGCTGATGGCCTTCGGCTGCATGGTCATGGGCCGCGAGGCCATCGACGAGCTGTCACCCGACGATGGCCGCGCCTGGCGCTGGGCCGTCACCTGGGGCATGGGCGCCGTGCACGCCCTCGTCCATGTGCTGATGGTCTTCAGCCTGGAGTTCGGCTTCCACCAGGCCGTGAGCCGCCTGGGCTGGCTGGGCAACCGGGACCAGTCGCTGGGCCTGATCCTGCAATCGCTGTGCGTGGGCGTCGGCGTCTTCGTCGGCGGCATGGTGCTGGGCTCGGCGCTGTTCGGCACCTACCTGGCGCTGATGTCGCGCCTGGGCCTGCTGACCAACAACGGCTACTCGGCGCTGGCCGGGCAGGACAACAAGGGCTTCCTGCGCTTTCGCGTGCGCGCCGACGGCAGCCTGACGGCCTATTTCATCGCCATCGACCGCGTGCCGCGGCGCTGGAAGCGCAGCAAGCCGCCCGGCCCGGTCTGGCGCGCGGACGATGCCGAGGCCACGCCGCCGCGGCTGCACGACCAGTTCGAGGTCTGATCAGGCCTTCAGCATCTCGGCGGCGATGAGCCGCACCGGCGCGCTGCCGTAGCTGAGGAACTGCTCGTGGAAGCGCTTCAGGTCAAAGCCCGGCCGTGACTTCAGCTGCTCGCGCAGCGCGAAGATCTCGCTGTAGCCGCTGAAGTAGCTCGTCAGCTGCACCGAGCTGAGCTGCACGCGGCGCCATTTCTCCTTGGCCTCGCTGGCGGTCTGGAAGGCCTGGCGGGTCAGCAGGTCGATCGCGTCGGCCTCGCTCATGCCGAGCACGTGCACGCCGTAGTCCAGCACGGTGTTGGTGACCGAGCGCAGATGCCATTTGCCCCACATCAGCGTCATCTCCGGCGAGGCGCCGTAGCCGCTCTCGATCATCATGCGCTCGCCGTAGACGGCCCAGCCCTCCACCATCGCACCGTTGCCGAACAGGGCCTTGACCTTGCTCGGCGCGCGGTTGGCGTAGACGAGCTGGGTGTAGTGGCCCGGGATGGCCTCGTGGATGTTGAGGATCTGCAGGATCCAATGGTTGTACTCGCGCAGGCTGCTCTCGGCCTCGGCGTCGCTGAGGCCGTCCAGCGGCGTCACGTTGTAGTAGGTGCGGTCCTGCGGCCGGTAAGGGCCGGGCGCCTCGATGCCGGCGCCGGCCACGCCGCGCTCGTACTCCGGCGTCTCGCGCACGACCAGCGGCTTGCTGGCGTCCTGGGTGAGCAGGTCGTGGTCGCGGATCCAGGCCTCCAACACGGGGATCTGGGCGCGGATCTCGTCGACGAACTGCTCGCGCTTCACGTGCCGTTCACTGAGCTTGGCGATGACGCGGCCGATCAGCGCGAAGCGGTCGGCGGGCGGCGCCTCGCTGCCGATGACCGAGGGCCACAGCGCGGCAGCCTGGGCCTGCATGCTGGCCAGCACCTCCTCGCGGCGCTGTTGGGCGAAGTCGTAGGTCTGCCTGGCGGTGCGGGCGGACTGGATGTCGTGCGCGAACTTGGGCTCGTAGAGCTCGGCACCGAGGCGGAAGCTCCGCCTGGCCGTGGGCAGCAGGCGCTTCAGATGAGCCACGTAGCCGTTGACCGCCGCGCGGGCCTGGGCAAGCGGCGCCTTGAAGGCAGCCGCCTGGCCAGCCTCGGCGGCGCGCCTGGCGATGTCGTCCAGCACGCCGAGCACGCCGGGTGCCTGCTGGATAGCCAGCTCGCTGTGCTCGCGCGTGATCCCGCCATCACCGGCCAGGCTGGCCTGGGCGGCGCGGTAGTAGGCGGGCAATGCGACCAGGCGCGGCCTGAGCGTCTTCAGGCGTTCGGGCAGCGGCGCGTAGTCGGTGTTCAGCAGCAGGTCCAGCAGGCCCGCCGGGTTGTGCTCGGCCGGGCTCCACGACCATTCACGCAGGCTGTCCAGCCGCCACAGGTCGCTCTGGATCTTGGCGATCAGCATGGCGCGGTCCATGCGCTGGCTGGTGTTCAGCGGGGCTTCCGGCTGGCGCTCGAACTCGGCCAGCCACTGCTTCAGGAACACGCGCAGGCGCCCGCGCCGCGCGGCACTGGGCAGGCTGACCTGCGGCCCGAACTCGAAGCGCCCGGCATTCACGGCGGCGTCGGGGTCCAGCTTCCACAGGCCTTCGAGAAAGCTTTCGGCGAGCTTGTCGAAGCCGGCGTCCTGGGCCAGCACCGGCGCCGACAGCAGCGGCGCCGCGGTGAAAACGAGATTGAACTGGCGGCGGTTGAAGAACATGGTGGGGCGTCTGGGCGATGAGGCGTCGGGCCTCGATCGTCGCTCAGGACGGCCGCGGCGCCAAAAGTCGTGGGTGACGCCCCCCGACGCGCCTCAGTGCAGCGCTTCTTCCAGCGCGTCGACGAACATCCTGGCGACGTCGAAGCCGCTCTGGTCCGTGATCTCCTGGAAGCAGGTCGGGCTGGTCACGTTGATCTCGGTGACGTTCTCGCCGATGACGTCCAGGCCCACAAGCAGCAGGCCGCGCTGCACGAGGATGGGCCCCAGGTATTCGGCGATCTCGCGGTCGCGCGCGGTCAGCGGGCGGGCCACGCCCTTGCCGCCGGCGGCCAGGTTGCCGCGCACCTCGTTGCCTTGAGGGATGCGCGCCAGGCAGTGCGGCACGGGCTTGCCGCCGATGATGAGGATGCGCTTGTCGCCCTCGGCAATGGCCGGGATGAAGCGCTGCACCATGACCGTCTGCGTGCCGTCCTTGTTCAGCGTCTCGATGATGGACCCAAGGTTCAGGCCGTCGTCCTTGACGCGGAAGATACCCATGCCGCCCATGCCGTCCAGCGGCTTCAGGATGATGTCGCGCTGCTCGGCGTGGAAGGCGCGGATCTCGGCCGGGTCGCGCGTGACGAGGGTGGGCGAGATGAACTCGGGGAACTCGAGGATGGCGAGTTTCTCGGGGTGCTCGCGCAAGCTGCTGGGCTTGTTGAAGACCTTGGCGCCCTCGCGCTCGGCCTGGCTGAGCAGGTGGGTGGCGTAGAAGAACTCGCTGTCGAAGGGCGGGTCCTTGCGCATCAGCACGGCGTCGACGTCGGCCAGCGCCACATCGGCCGTGGCCTCGAGCTTGAACCAGTCGTGGGCGTCACCCGTCAGCGTGATGTGGTGCGCACCGCGCGCCGTCACGCGGCCGCCGCGCAGCCAGACAAGCTGGCGGGCCTCGCAGGCGACCAGCGTGTGGCCGCGCCGGGCGGCCTCGCGCATCATCGCGAAGGTGGAGTCCTTGTAGGTCTTGAAAGTGTCAAGCGGGTCGGCAACGAAGAGCAGCTTCATGGGGCGGGCCTGTCAATTCAGCGCCGGCCAGTGTTGCACAGCGGTGCTCTCAGGTGCGCAGGTAGGGGCTCAGCGCGGCCTCGGCGGCCGCGGCGACCTGGCGCCAGTGCTCGCGCCGCTGCCGCGCCCGCGCGCGGTGCTTGGCCTTCAGCTGCTCCAGCGGCGCAACGCCCGCGGGCACCGGCATCTCGAAGCCGTGGCGGCCCAGCGGGCGGCCGCCGAAGCCGTGCCAGAAGTCGTCGTAGGAGCGCTTGAAGCTGGCCGCGCGGCAGGGCTCGAAGGCGATCTGGCAGCTGTCACGCACGCCAACGATGCGCCGCTGGCCCAACGCGCAGGCGACGCCGTTCAGCGCGGCCAGGCCGAAGTAGGCCGGCGAGTTCTGCGGAAAGTCGGCGCGAAAGCGGGTCAGCGCGGGCGCGGTGGCCGGCACGGACTGGTTGCGCGTCGCGAACAGCACGGGGCCGCTGCCGGCGTCCGCGCCCAGCCGCGTGGCCTCGACCCAGGCGAAGGAGAGTTCGTGCAGCGTCTCGCCCTGGTGGCGCAGCAGCAGGCTGAGCGGGCCTTCGTGGCGGGTGTCGGCATTGGCGCGCAGGCGGATCTCGTAGCCGGCGGCGTGCTGCCACAGCCGCATGCCGTCGCCGTGCAGGGCTGGCAGCAGTGCGGGGGCGAAATGGGCCTGCTCGAAATGGAAGTGATCGAGCACGCTGGCCATGCGCTCGGCGGCGCCGAAGTCGCGCGACAGGAAGTGGCGGTGGCTGATGAAGAAGAGCGGGTCGGCCTTCAGCTGGGTCAGCATCAGCCGCGCGAAGGCGGGGATGGCGAAGAGCCGGGCCAGCACCTCGCGCTCGCCGAGCATGCGGCCAGCGCCAAGCAGCACGCGCAGGCCGTCGGACAGGCCTTCGGCGCGGGTCTGGTACCAGGCATGGCCGGCGATGCGACCCAGCAACTGCAGGCCGTTGGGGCGCGGCGCCGGGGTGCCGTCGTGCACGGTGGAGGGAAGCAAGAAGAGGCTGGGCCGGTGGATCGGGACGCGGATGGCCGTCGAAGCACCGGGTCGCAACCCGTCGACAGCCGATGGACAGCTTATCGACGGATTCCGGAAACAGCCATCCACCTAACCCCTCGATTCGAGGGCCCAGCCGAGACGGCGGGGCCGGGCGTGACGTCTCCCCTGCCCCGCTCAGGCTTGGTGCACCGCGCCGAGCCGCCAGGCCGCCACGGCGCTGGCAACGCCGCCGGCCACGACGCCCCAGAAAGGCGCGCCGATGCCGAAGGCGCTGAGGCCGGACAGGCAGACGAGGAAGGTCAGGATGGCCGCGTCGCGCTGGCCCTCGTCCTTCAGCGCCGTGGCCAGCGCGCCGGCGATGGTGCCCAGCAGGGCCAGGCCGGCAATCGCGGCGACGAGTTCGCGCGGAAAGGCCGTCAGCAGCATGGCCACCGCGCCGCCGGCCAGGCCGATGAGCACGTAGAAGAAACCCGCAGCCATGGAGGCCGTGTAGCGCCGCGCCGGGTCTTCGTGGGCCTCGCGGCCCATGCAGATGGCGGCCGTGATGGCGGCGAGATTGAACGCATAGCCGCCGAAGGGCGCGAGCAGCGTGGTTGCGGCGCCGGTCACGGCGATGGAGGCGGACACCGGTGTCGTATAGCCGCTGGCGCGCTGCGCGGCGACGCCGGGCAGGTTCTGCGAGGCCATCGTGACGATGAAGAGCGGCAGCGCCACGCCGATGGCGGCATGCCAGGTGAAGGTCGGCGCCGTCCAGACCGGCAGCGCGAAGACCTGGGAGGTGTCGATCCCGGCAAAGCTGAGCCGTCCCTGCGTCAGCGCGACGATGACGCCGGCGATCAACACGCCGGGCACGGCATAGCGCGGCCACAGCCTGCGGCCGGCGAGGTAGGCCGCGGCCATCGCGAGGACGAGCACGGGCGCGGTCTTGACGCTGCCGACGGCGTCCAGGCCGAAGCGCGCCAGCACGCCGGCCAGCAGCGCCGACGCGATGGCCACGGGAATGCGGTCCATCAGCTTCTCGAACCAGCCGCTGGCACCGGCCCAGGCGATCAGCAGGCCGCAGACGATGAAGGCGCCGATGGCCTCGGGCATCTCCACGCCCGAGGTCGACGCGAGCAGGGCCGCGCCCGGCGTGGACCAGGCCGTCAGCACGGGCTGGCGGGTCCAGTAGCTCAGGGCCAGGCTGGTGACGCCCATGCCCAGGCCCAGGGCCCACAGCCAGGAGGCCGTCTGCGCCGGCGTGGCACCGAGGGCGACGGTGGCCTGGAAGATGATGGCGACCGAGCTGGTGTAGCCCACCAGCACCGCGACGAAGCCGGCAACGAGCGTCGACGGCGAAAAATCTTGCATGACGGAACGCATGCGGCCAGCATAGCCGCGGGGTTTCGATGAGGAGACGGGTGGGATGTGCCGCTTTCTGGCGTACTCGGGCGATGCGATCTTTCTGGAAGACCTGGTCTGCAAGCCGCGGCATTCGCTGGTGCGCCAGAGCCTGCAGGCCTCGGAGGCCAAGTCGGTGACGAATGGCGATGGCTTTGGCATCGGCTGGTATGGCGAGCGCGACACACCGGGCGTCTACCGCGAGGTCATGCCGGCCTGGAGCGACGAGAACCTGCTGGGGCTGTGCGCCAACGTGCGCTCGCGCCTCTTCATGGCCCATGTGCGGGCGGCCACGGGCGGCGGCGTGTCGCGGCAGAACTGCCACCCCTTCCACCTCGGGCGCCATCTCTTCATCCACAACGGCCAGATCGGCGACTTCGCGCGCCTGCGCCGCGGCATGGAGGCGCGCCTGCCCGACGCGCTCTACGACCTGAAGCGCGGCGCGACCGATTCGGAGTTGCTCTTCCTGCTCGTGATGGCCCAGGTGCAGGCCGGCGCTGGCGTGGAGGACGCGATGCGCCAGGTGCTGCGCGACACGGTCGACGACATGGCGGCACGTGGCGTCACGATGCCGCTGCGCTTCTCGGCCGCGCTGGCGGATGGCGAACAGCTCTGGGCCATCCGCTGGGCGAGCGACGACAAGCCGCCCAGCCTCTACCTCAAGCCGCAGCCGGGTGGCTGGGCGATCGCATCCGAGCCGCTGGGGGACGACGCCGAGGCCTGGTCGCCACTGGCCAGGAACGAGGTCGTGCATGTGCACGACGGGCGGATCGAGCGGCGCCCGCTGGGTTGAGGCTCAGGCTGAGCGCCGGCCGCGCCACCACAGCAGCAGCGCGCCCACGGCCAGCACGGCCAGGCCGACCACGGCACCGGCCTTCACATAGACCAGGCTGGACCACAGCAGGTAGGCGCTGCAGGCACTGAACAGCAGGGGCAGCCCCGGGTAGAGGGGCACGCGAAACGGCCGCGGCTGGCCCGGCTCGCGCCGGCGCAGCAGGATGAGGGCGCCGCCGCTGAGCATCAGGAAGAACCAATAGACCGGGGAGAGGTAGTCCACCATCGTCGAGAAGCCGCCGCGGGTCAGGTCGCCCAGGGCCACCAGCAGCAGGGCCACGACCGCGGTGGCGACGACGGCCGCGCTGGGCGTGCCACGGCGCGCGTTCCAGTGCGCGAGGCGCCACTCGGCAGCGAGGTCGCGCGCGGCGGCATAGGTGGTGCGCGGGCCGGCAATCAGGATGGCGTTCATGACGGACAGCGCGGTCAGCGTGACGACGCCCACCATCAGCAGCTCGGCGCCGCGGCCGAAGGCCAGGCGCATCAGCTCGGCGGCGGGCGCCTCGCTGCGCGCCAGACCCGGCAGGCCCAGCACGCTGACGTAGGCCCAGTTGGCCAGCAGGTAGAGCGCCATCACCGCGCCCAGGCCCAGCAGCAGCGCGCGGACGATGCCGCGCCGGGGGTCGCGCATCTCGGCCGACAGCGTGGCCGCGTCGCTCCAGCCGCCGTAGGCCAGGAAGACGAAGACCATGGCCACGCCCCAGTCGGTGTCTGCCGCTGCCGCACCCTGAGTGGCGGCGGCGCGACCGGCCAGCTGATGAGCCCCCGCGGCCATGCCGAGCAACAGCAGGCCGGTCATGACCAGGGCCGTCAGGCCCAGCTGCGTGCCCAGGCCCACGCGCACGCCGAGCAGGTTCAGGCCGGTCAACGCGACGATCAGGCCGGCAGCCAGCAGGGCGCTGGCGTGCGTGCCCAGCCAGGGGCTCAGGTCCACGGCCTGGGCGAGGTAGTCGCCGAAGACGAAGCCCAGCAGGGCCATCGAGCCCGTGTGGATGACGGCGAAGCGCGACCACGCGAACAGAAAGCCCAGTCGGTGGCCGTAGGCACGGCGCAGGAAGTGGTAGTCGCCGCCCGCGTCCGGAAAGGCTGCGGCCAGTTCGGCAAAGCACAACGCGCCGACGAAGGACAGCACGCCGCCCAGCGCCCAGGCGAGGTAGAGCTGCCAGGCCTCGGGCAGCGACTGCGCGACCATGGGCGAGGTCTTGAAGATGCCGGCGCCGACGACCATGCCCACGCACAGCGCGCCGGCGTGCCGGGTGCCCAGCCTGCGTTCGGGCAGCGCAGGCGGGCTGAAGTCAGATCTCGACCTTGGAGCCGAGCTCGACGATGCGGTTCGTCGGCAGGTGCAGGAAGTCGGCCGCCGCGGCGGCATTGCGGTGCATGCTGGCGAACAGCTTTTCGCGCCACAGCGCCATGCCCGAGCCGATGGTCGGGATGACGATGTCGCGGCTCAGGAAGTGCAGCAATGGCCCAGGGCCTCGACCTCGCAGCGCTTCTCGAAGCCGACCCAGGGCACCTCGTGGTGCTTCACGGTGACGAAGACGTTCTGCTCGTGCAGCACCTTGTTGTGCTTGAGGTTGTGCAGCAGCGCGTTGGGCGTGCTGCCCTTCTCGGCCGACAGGAAGACGGCCGTGCCGGCGACGCGCGTGGGCGGGTTGATGAAGACGGCGTCGAGGAAGGTGTTGAGCTCGATGGCGTCGTCGCGCAGCTTGTCGGACAGCAGCTTGCGGCCCTGCTTCCAGGTCAGCATCAGCGTGAACATGCCGACGCCGATCATCAGCGGGAACCAGCCACCGGCGGCGATCTTCAGCAGGTTGGAGGCCAGGAAGGTCACGTCGATGACGAAGAACAGGCCGGTGGCGGCGATGCACAGCGCCAGCGGGTACTTCCAGCCGTAGCGGATGACGAAGAAGGTCATCACCGTCGTGATCGTCATGTCGATGGTGACGGCCACGCCGTAGGCGCCGGCCAGCTTGGTCGACGAGCCGAAGAAGACGACGGCGACGACGACCAGCGCGAACAGGCCCCAGTTGACGAAGGGCACGTAGATCTGGCCGGTGTCGCGCACGCTGGTGTGCAGCACGCGCAGCCGCGGCAGGATGCCCAGCTGGATGGCCTGCTTGGTGACCGAGAAGGCGGCCGTGATCAGCGCCTGCGACGCGACGATGGCGGCCGCGGTGGCGAGCAGGAACAGCGGCACCTCGGCCCAGGACGGCGCCAGCAGGAAGAAGGGGTTCTCCACGCCGCGCGGGTTGTCCAGCAGCATGGCGCCCTGGCCGAAATAGTTGATGACCAGGGCCGGCATGACGACGCCGTACCAGGCGATGCGGATGGGCTTCTTGCCGAAGTGGCCGAGGTCGGCGTACAGCGCCTCCCCGCCGGTGACGACGAGGACGACGGCGCCCAGCGCGACGAAAGCGACCCAGCGGTACTCCAGGCAGAACCGAACCGCGTAGGCCGGATTGACCGCGGCGAGCACCTTGGGGTTTTCGTAGATGTGCGGCAGGCCCAGCAACGTGAGGCTCGCGAACCACAGCAGCATCACCGGCCCGAAGGCCTTGCCGATGCCGCCGGTGCCGAAGCGCTGCACGGCGAACAGACCCACCATGACGATCAGCGTCAGCGGCAGGATGGCGTCGTGGTACTGGGGCTCGTAGACGTCGATGCCCTCGACGGCGCCCAGCACCGTCATGGCCGGCGTGATGACCGCGTCACCGAAGAAGATGGCCGTGCCGAACAGGCCCACCAGCAGCAGCGTGCGGCGCAGCGGCGGCTTGTCGTTCACGGCGTTCGTCGCCAGCGCGAGCATGGCGATCAGCCCGCCCTCGCCGTTGTTGTCGGCGCGCAGGATGAGCAGCACGTACTTGACCGAGACGACGATGGTCAGCGTCCAGAACAGCAGCGAGAGCACGCCGAGGATGTTCTCGGGCGTCGTGGCGACATGGCCGCCGTGGAAAACCTCTTTCAGCGCGTACAGGGGACTGGTGCCGATGTCGCCATAGACCACCCCGAGGGCACCGAGGGTGAGGCCCGCCAACGCCGAAGGGCTGCGGGCCGCGTGTGAAGAACTCACTTTGGGAGTTGCCGCCTGCTTGGGCGGCCGTGAACCGAAAGTGGGCATTCTGCGCCTGCCGGGGGCGTTTTGTGCAGTGCAGCAAACCGCACAAACGAGGCTTGACGCCCACCGTCCGGCAGGCGTAGGCGTGAGCCACCCGCTTACCAGATGCGGATGCGCTCCTCGGCGGGCTTGAACATCTTGTCGCCCGGCTTCGTCTTGAAGGCGTCGTGGAAGCCGTCGTGGTTGACCGCGGCACCGTTGGCGCGGAACTCCGCCGGCGAGTGCGGGTCCACGGTCAGCTGCTGCAGGCGGCGCGGCTCGCGCATCTTCTCGCGCCAGGCCTGGGACCAGCCCATGAAGAAGCGCTGCGGGCCCGTCAGGCCGTCGATGACGGGCGCCGGTTTGCCGCCCAGCGAGCGCAGATAGGCCTTGTAGGCGATCTGCAGGCCGGACAGGTCGGCGATGTTCTCGCCCAGCGTCAGCTTGCCGTTGATGTGCTTGCCGGCGATGGGCTCGTAGGCCGCGTACTGCGCGACCAGCCGTTCGCCGACTTTCTCGAAGGCCTTGCGGTCCTCGTCCGTCCACCAGTTGGCGAGCAGGCCGTCGCCGTCGAACTGGGCCCCGGAGTCGTCGAAGCCGTGGCTGATCTCGTGGCCGATGACGGCCCCGATGGCGCCGTAGTTGACCGCGTCGTCGGCCTGCGTGTTGTAGAGCGGCGGCTGCAGCACGGCGGCGGGGAAGACAATCTCGTTGAAGGTCGGGTTGTAGTAGGCGTTGACGGTCTGCGGCGTCATGCCCCACTCGCGCTTGTCCACGGGCTTGCCGGCCTTGGCGGCCTGGCGCTGCCATTCGAAGCGCGCCGCGCGCAGCCGGTTGCCAACGGCGTCGCCGGGCTTCACGTCCAGGGCCGCATAACTGCGCCAGATGTCGGGATAGCCGATCTTGACGAGGTATTTGGACAGCTTCTCCTTGGCCTTGGCCTGGGTCGGCGGTGTCATCCAGGTGAGGCCGTCGATGGACTCGCCGTAGGCAGCCAGCAGGTTGTCGACCAGCTTGAGCATGCGGGCCCTGTCGGCCGCGGCGAAGTAGCGTTTCACGTAGGCCTCGCCAACGGCCTCGCCCAGTGCATTGTTCAGGTCGGCCACGGCCTGCTGCCAGCGCGGTTGCTCGCTCTTGGCGCCGCTGAGCGCCGTGCCGCGAAAGGCGAAGCGTGCCTCGCGCAAGGCTTTGGGCAGCACGTCGGCGCTGCCGTCCAGGGCGCGCAGCGCGAGGTAGGCGCGGATGTCGTCCAACGGCGCCTCGGCCAGCAGCCTGGCGGCGGCCGTGACGTAGCTGGGCTGGGCGACGATCACGCGATCCTGCGCCGGCAGCGCGGCCGCGGCGAACAGCGCCGCCCAGTCCAGGCCGGGCGCCTTGGCCGCCAGTTCGGCCGGCGTCATCGGGTTGTAGATCTTCTGCGGGTCGCGGTTCTCCTCGGCCGGCCACTGGGCCTCGGCCAGGCGCTGCTCGAAGGCGAACGCGCGCGTCGCGGCACCTTCGGCCAGGCCGGCGGCGCGGGCCAGCGTCTGCAGGTAGGCCTGGTAGGCCGTGCGGGCCGCGGCCATGCGGGTGTCGTCGGTCTTCAGGTAGTAATCGCGGTCGGGCAGCCCCAGGCCGCCCTGGTTCAGCCCCAGGCGGTTGATGCCGGGCTGCTTGAAGTCGGCATCGACGCTCAGCACCACCGGCTGGTCGACCGCGCCCACCTGGCGGCCCAGCCAGCTGGCCAGCTGGTCACGGGTCTGCAGCGCGGCGATGCCGTCCAGCAACGGCTTCACGGGCGCGAGGCCGGCCTTGTCGATGGCCGCCGTGTCCACGAAGCTGGCGTAGTAGGCGCCGATCTTCTGCTCCGTCGAGCCGGCCTTGGGCCTGGCCGCGGCCAGGCCCTCGACGAGGGTGCGCACGCGCTGGTCCGACAGGTCGCGCAGCCGGGCCACCATGCCGAAGGAGGATTTGTCCGCCGGGATTTCGGTGGTGGCCAGCCAGTGGCCGTTGCCGGCGCGGAACAGGTCATCCTGCGGGCGCACGGCACGGTCGAGGCCGGAAAGGTCGAGGCCGGAATGCGACGCGGCAGCGGCCAGGCCGGCGAGGGACAGCAGCAGGGCCAGGGCGGCCAGACGGGGAGTTTTCATTGACAGGCGGCAAAGCTCGGAAGCCTGGCAGCCTATGTCAAAGACAGCGCCGTGCTGAAAGTGATCAGGCGGCTTCCGCTTCCGCCTGCGGGTCGGTCGCTTCCAGCTCGTAGCTGGCGGCCAGCATGGCCAGGCGGCCGATGACGCCGTACATGTAGAAGCGGTTGGGCGCGCTGGCGCCGGGCTTCTCGCCGGGGCGCGGCAGGTGGGGCGACTCGGCGAAAGCCAGCGGCACGTAGCTGGCGCCCGGGGTGTTCAGGTTCTCGTCGATGCCGCGGTGGGCGTGCACGCGGTAGTAGCCGCCAACGACGTACCGGTCCATCATGTAGACGACCGGCTCGGCCACGGCCTCGTGCACGCGCTCGTGCGTGGGCACGCCCTCCTGCACGATGACCTCCTGGCCCAGGTTTTCGGGCAGCGCCGAAGCCAGGCTTTCGATGTCCTTGGCGTCGCGCACGGTCATGACGCCCTTGCCGTAGCTGCCCACGTCGCTCTTGATGATGACGAAGGGCTTCTCGTTGATGCCGTATTCCTTGTACTTGCGGCGCACCTTGGTGAGCTGCGCGTCGGCGGCGGTCTGCAGCGCGTCCAGGCCCTTCTTGCCGTGCAGGTCGACACTGGCGAACATCGGCGTGATGAGCCAGGGGTCCATGCCCAGCAGCTTGCCGAAGCGCTTGGCCACTTCCTCGTAGGCGCGGAAATGCTGGCTCTTGCGCCGCACCGTCCAGCCGGCGTGCAGCGGCGGCAGCAGGTATTGCTCGTGCAGGCCCATCAGCTGCGGCGGCGTGCCGGCGGAGAGGTCGTTGTTGAGCAGGATGGTGCAGGGGTCGAAGCCCTTGAGCATCAAGCGGCCGCGCTTGCGCACCAGCGGCTCGACGACCAGGCCCTCGCCGTTGGCCATGCGCAGCTCGGTGGGCTCGGTGATGCCGGTATCCAGGGTGCCGAAGCGCACGTTCAGGCCGGCCTGCGTGAAGATGCGCGCGAGGGTCGCCAGGTTCTCCAGGTAGAAGCTGCACTGCGCGCCCGTCTCGGGTATGACGAGCAGGTTGCGCGCCTCGGGGCAGATCTTCTCGATGGCCGCCATGGCCGCCTGCACGGCCTGGGGCAGCATCTGGGCGGTGAGGTGGTTGAAGCCGCCGGGGAAGAGGTTGGTGTCGACGGGCGCCAGCTTGAAGCCGGCATTGCGCAGGTCCACCGAGGCGTAGAAGGTCGGCGTGTGCTCCATCCATTCGAGCCTGAACCAGCGTTCCGTCGCCGGCATGGATTCCAGGATGCGAGCCTCGAGCTCGTTGATGGGCCCGTTCAGGGCAGTGATCAGATGGGGAACCATGGCCGAATGATCTCAAAACTTGAGGTCGCACCATCTGGGGCCGGCTGGCCGGATCACAAGACGTCGCCCGGGACGTCGTCGGCGAGACAGGTCCGCGCCGCAGCCCGTCCAAGGCAGGAGTGCGTCGCGCGCGGGAACAAAAAAGCCGCCCCGGATGGGGCGGCTCCACTTGAGAGGCGGCCGGCTTTCGGGCCCGGCCGCGAGGAGATCACTTGTGGTAGGCCGTCTCGCCGTGCGACGAGATGTCCAGGCCTTCGCGCTCTTCCTCTTCGGTGACGCGCAGGCCGATGGTCAGGTCGACCAGCTTGTAGGCGATGAAGGAGACGATGCCCGACCAGGCGATGGTCACGAGGACGGCCTTGGCCTGCACCCAGACCTGGGCGCCGATGGAGTAGGCGTCCGGAGCGGTCAGCGTGCCGGAGAACCAGTCCACCGGGAAGCTGGGGCCGCCGAGCTGGGGTGCGTTGAACACACCGGTCAGCAGCGCGCCCAGGATGCCGCCCACGCCGTGGACGCCGAACACGTCCAGGGAGTCGTCGACGCCGAGCATCTTCTTCAGGCCGGTCACACCCCACAGGCAGGCGAAGCCCGCCACCAGGCCGACGACCAGGCCGCCGCCGATGCCGACGTTGCCGGCTGCCGGCGTGATGGCGACGAGACCCGCCACCGCACCAGAAGCAGCACCCAGCATCGAGGCCTTGCCCTTGAGCAGCGCTTCACCGACGCACCAGGCCAGCACGGCGGCAGCCGTGGCAGCAAAGGTGTTCATGAAGGCCAGAGCCGCGGAGCCGTTGGCTTCCAGCGCCGAGCCGGCGTTGAAGCCGAACCAGCCCACCCACAGCAGCGAGGCGCCCACCATCGTCAGCGTCAGGCTGTGCGGCGTGAATTGCTCCTTGCCGTAGCCGATGCGCTTGCCGATCATGAAGGCACCCACCAAGCCCGCCACAGCGGCGTTGATGTGCACGACCGTGCCGCCGGCGAAGTCCAGCGCGCCCCACTGCCACAGCAGACCTGCCTTGGCATTCGTCGCGTCAACGACGGCGGCCGAGGTGTAGGCGTCCGGGCCGGGCCAGAACCAGACCATGTGGGCGATCGGGATGTAGGCGAAGGTGAACCACAGGGCCAGGAAGGCCATCACCGCGGCGAACTTGGCGCGCTCGGCGAAGGCGCCAATGATCAGGCAGCCCGTGATGCCGGCGAAGGTCGCCTGGAAGGCCGCGTAGACCAGCTCCGGAATCGCCGTGGCCTTGCTGAAGGTGGCCGCGTTTTCGAAGGTGCCCGCGAGGTTGTTCCAGATGCCCTTGAGGAACAGCCGGTCCGTGCCGCCGATGAAGGCATTGCCCTCGGTGAACGTGAAGCTGTAGCCGTACAGCACCCACAGCACGACGATCAGCGAGAAGCCGACCATGACCTGCATCAGGATGGACAGCATGTTCTTGCTGCGCACGAGGCCGCCGTAGAACAGGGCCAGGCCCGGCACCGTCATCATGATGACGAGCAGGGTCGAGACCATCATCCAGGCGGTGTCGCCCTTGTTGGGCACGACCGCCGGGGCGGAGGCAGCTTCGGCCGGCGCGGAGGCGGCAGCGTCGGCCGCAGAAGCCGCCGGAGCGGTGGCGGGCGCAGCGGCGGTTGCGGCGGCAGCCACGGCGGAGGCAGGCGCCGAGGCCGGGTCCTGGGCCCAGGCGGCCGGCGAGAGCACGGCTGCCGCTAGGGCGAGGCCGGCGAGGAGTTTCTTCATTTGAGTGGTCTCCAAGGAGTGGGTGTGCGACGCGTCAGAGCGCGTCATTGCCGGTTTCGCCGGTGCGGATGCGTACAACCTGATCCAGCGGCGACACGAAAATCTTGCCGTCGCCGATCTTGCCGGTGCGGGCCGAGGCCTCGATGGCCTCGATGACGCGTTCGACGACGTCGTCATTGACGGCGGCCTCGATCTTGACCTTGGGCAGGAAGTCAACGACGTACTCGGCGCCGCGGTACAGCTCGGTGTGGCCCTTCTGGCGGCCGAAGCCCTTGACTTCGGTGACCGTCAGCCCCTGCACGCCGATGGCGCTCAGGGCCTCGCGAACCTCGTCCAGCTTGAAGGGCTTGATGACGGCAGTGATCAGTTTCATGTCGATCTCTCCAGTGGTCTCTTAGAAAGTCTTCTTCAGGCCGACGACCAGCGTCGTCTTGCCGAGGAACTTGCCGTTGGCGGGGCTGGCGTAGAAGGTCTTGTCGGCGTCCGTGCCGATGACCGCGCCGCTGACGACCAGGCCCGAGAAGTCCTTGGCCAGCGTCAGCGAGTAGTCGGTGTACGAGGCCACCGACAGGTGCTTGACCGTCTGATGGCCGACGTGCGGCGCCAGGCTCAGGCCGTCACCGAGGTCGAAGGTGGCCGTGACGTCGAAATAACCCGAGTTCTTGCTGTCGACGTTGCCGAACAGGTTGGTCGCGCTGTGCGAGTACTTGGCCGTCACGGGGCCGTAGGTCAGCGCACCGTAGACCTCGAAGGTGTTCGCGTTGGCGAAGCCCGGCACGTTCTTCAGGTTGTTGCTGGGGTAGAGGTAGTACAGGCCGCCGACGTCCAGCGTCAGGCCCGGTGCCACTTCGGTCTTGTAGCCACCGTAGAGGTCGACCTCGACCTGGGCATCGCCACCAGGAATGTCCTTGATCCACTTGATGGTCGACGCCCAGGTGCCGACGTAGAAGCCGTTGGCGGCCGCGTAGTCGATGCCGCCCTGCAGCGCGGGCTTGAGGCGGCTCTGGGAGATGCCGCGGTAGCGGTATTCGCTGACGGCGCCGATGTTGAACGACAGGGGGTCGGCCGGCGCGGGTGCGGGCTCTTCGGCAAAGACCGGCAGGGCGGCCGCGGACAGTGCCAGAGCGAGCAGCGAAGGGGACAACTTCATGGCGGATCTCCTGTTCAAAGTTTGGGGGGATTGCAGTCCGGCGACTATTTGCAGCTTCCGTGCCAAGCGTCACACCCGGCAGCGGTGCACGAATCTGGGCACGTCACGTCGGCTGGGCAGTCGCGCGCACCAAATTTGCGCCGAGTTGCGCGGAAATTCACACCATGATGGTGCAAATCAGCAAAAACCCGAGGTGACTCAGGCCAGAGTGAGGCGCTGATCGGGGCGCAAGCCCAGTTCCTGAACCAGTCCGGCGCGCAGCTCAACGGTGGCGTGGGCGCGCATGCAGGCCGCGAACCGCCAGGGCTTGAGGTGGGGAACGAGTTTGAGGATGTGTCCGGAGCGGTCGACGAAGGCCACGTCCAGCGCCATGCGCATGCCCAGCATGTGCACCGAATTGCAGGGCGTGATCCACAGCCCGGCCGGGTCGTCGAGCCGGCGCACGCCGAGCAGGCCGCGGGCGCGCTGGTGCCAGCGATCGGCGACGCCGAGCCGGATGCCGGCGGGGCGCCCGTCGATCAGCAGCGCCGTGGTCACAAGCCCGAGGACATGAACTTCATGACGATGGGGAAACCCAGCACGATGAAGGTGCAGGGAAAGATGAACATGATCAGTGGCCCGAGCATCTTGACGGGCGCCTCCATGGCCAGCTTCTCGGCGCGCAGGAAGCGCTCGGTGCGGCGCTGGTCGCTCTGGGCGCGCAGCACGGGCCCGAGGCTGGAGCCCATCAGCTCGCCCTGCACCAGGGCGCTGACGAGGCTGGACACCGGCGAGTAGTCGAGCCGGTCGGCCATCGCGCGCAGCGCCTCCACGCGCGGCTTGCCGCCACGGATGTCGCGCAGCACGCGGTTCACCTCCACCAGCAACGGCCCCGGCGGGCAGCGGTCCACGGCCTTCTGCAGCGCGCCGGTCAGGTTCAGGCCGGCCTCGACCGACAAGGTCACGATGTCGAGGAAGAAGGGCAGGGACTTCAGGATCAGCAGGTTGCGCTTCAGGGTGTGGTCGCGCAGCCAGATGTCGGGGTAGAGGAAGCCCAGCGCGCCACCCAGCATCACGCCCACGCCCTTGGTCGAGGCGCTGGCCAGCACCATGCCGATCAGGCCGAAGGCGACGGCGCTGACCAGCTTGCCGCCGACGAACTGCTCGGGCGTCAGCGAGTACTCCTGCCCGGCGCGCTTGAGCCGCGCCAGCAGCGCGGCACGGCGCGTCGCGCTCATGAAGTTGCCAAAGCTGTTGGCCATGATGTTGACGACCGGCCACAGCACCTCGAAGCCGCGCGGCGGCCGGTCGCGGTAGACGGTCTCGGCGCTGCCGAGCTGCCGGTAGAGCTGCCAGACCGCATAGATCAGCAGGCTGATGCAGCCCGCCGCGCACAGCACGAACAGGAAATTCATACGTCGATGCTCACGATCTTGCGGATGAAGACGCCGCCCAGCATCAGCAGCACGCCGATGACGGCCATCGTGCCCCAGCCGTAGTAGGTGGTGAACATCGGCGTCATGGCGACCGGGTCCATCGCGTAGAGCACGCCGGCCAGGAAGATGGGCAGCAGGCCGACGACGATGCCCTGCAGCTTGCCCTGCGAGGTCAGCGCCTTGATCTTGCCCTCCATGACCGCCTTGGCCCGCAGCGTGCTTGCCAGCCGCTCCAGGATCTCGGACAGGTTGCCGCCCACTTCCTTGGCGATGGTCAGCGCCGACACGAACAGGTTGATGTCCTCCATGTTCAGGCGCTCGGAGAGGCCGCGCAGCGACTCCTCCAGCGGCAGGCCCAGGCGCTGCTCGCGCAGCAGCACCGAGAACTCCTGCGACAGCGGCGCCGGGCTCTCCTTGACGACCAGCTCCAGCGCCGCCTGCAGGCCCGCGCCGGCCCGCATGGCGCCGGACATCATCGTCAGGCCATCGGGAAGCTGCAGGATCAGCCGGTCCATGCGCCGGCGGCGCAGCACGGCCCAGGTCACGCGCGGCATCACCGCGCCGGCCAGGGCCGCCAGCACGGCCATGAAGCCCGACTGCGTCACCACCCAGGTCAGCAACGGCAGCGCCACGAAGGCGGCCAGGTTCAGCTTGAAGAGGGCCGCGGGGTCGATGAAGACGAACATGTCCGCCAGCGACACCCGCGCCTTCTCCGTGAAGCGCTGGCGCCAGGTGACGAAGGCCGCGCGCCCCCAGACCATCAGCAGCAGCACCGCGCCGAGCACGAGCAGCGTCAGCAGCAGCTGATCGAAGGCGCGCTCGTCGACGGCAGCCATCAGGCGCGCTTCCCCGAAGCCAGCACGTCGTCGAAGATGGACATCTCCAGCGGCACGCCGACGGCGGCGAGCTCCTCGTAGAACTCCGGCACCGCGCCGCGGCCGACGAAGTTGCCCACCGTCTTGTTGTTGGTGTCGCGGCCGGTCTGCACGAAGGCGAACACCTCCTGCAGCTGGATCTTGCCGCTCTCCACGCCGGTGATCTCGGTGATGGACGTGACCTTGCGCGTGCCGCAGGCGAAGCGCGTCTGCTGCACGACGATGTCGACGGCCGAGGCGATCTGCTCGCGGATGGCGGTCACGGGCAGGTCCATGCCGGCCATCAGCACCATCACCTCCAGGCGCGCCAGCATGTCGCGCGGGCTGTTGGCGTGGGCGGTGGTCAGCGAGCCGTCATGGCCGGTGTTCATGGCCTGCAGCATGTCCAGCGCCTCGCCACCGCGGCACTCGCCGACGACGATGCGGTCGGGCCGCATGCGCAGCGAGTTCTTGACCAGCTCGCGGATGGGCACCGCGCCCTTGCCTTCGACGTTGGCCGGCCGGGCCTCCAGCGACACGACATTGCTGTGGTGCAGCTGCAGCTCGGCCGCGTCCTCGATGGTGACGATGCGCTCGTCGTCGGGGATGAAGTTGCTCAGGATGTTGAGCAGCGTCGTCTTGCCCGAACCCGTGCCGCCCGAGATCAGCATGTTCTTCTGATGCACGACGCAGACGCGCAGGAACTCGATCATGGCCGGGCTGGCCGAGCCGAACTTGAGCAGATCGCTCGAATCGAGCTTGCGCTTGCTGAACTTGCGGATCGTGATCGACGGGCCCTTGAGCGCCAGCGGCGGGATCACGGCATTGACCCGCGAGCCGTCCTTGAGCCGCGCATCCACCATCGGCGAGCTCTCGTCGATGCGCCGGCCGATGGGCGCAACGATGCGCTCGATGATGCCCTGCACCGCGCGGTCGCTGGTGAAGTTAACCGGCCAGCGCTGCAGCTGCCCGGCGCGCTCGACGAAGACCTCGTCGCAGCGGTTGACCATCACTTCGGTGATGCTCGGGTCGGCCAGCAGCGGCTCCAGCGGCCCCAGGCCGATGGCCTCGTCGCGCACCTGCTCCAGAAGCATGTGGCGGTCCAGCCCCTCGGGCAGCTCATCGCCGAGCTTGACCATCAGCTCGCCGATCAGGCGCTCGGTCAGCTCGCGCAGGTCGGCATCCGCCATGCGGTGGGTGTCGGTGCGGCGCACGTCGAAGGCTTCGAGCAGGCGCTCGTGCAGCAGGCGGCGGTAGCGGTAGGTGACATCCACGGGCGGCGCCGGATGTTCGGTCGACTTGGCCGCGGGTGCGTGCGCCGCCGAAGGCGCGGCCGGCGTTGCGGCCACCGCGGCCGGCGCCAGCGCACCGGGCTCGGTCTCGGGCTGGCCCTGGCCGGACCAGGCCACGGCCAGGTCATGGCTGCCGATGCGCACCTGGTCGCCGACCTCCACGACCGTCGCGCCGCTGACGCGCTCGTCGTTGATGAAGGTGCCGAACGTGGAATCCAGGTCGCGGATATAGACCCGGTCGCTGGCCACGAAGAGCTCGGCATGGCGGCGGCTGACCTTCCAGCCGGGGATGACGATGTCGCAGCCCGCGTCCTTGCCGATCATGCAGCGCGGCCCGGCGAGCGCCAGCTCACGCCCGCTGCCCTGGGCCTCCAAGCGCACGCGCAACATCAGTGTTCCTCCTTGGTTTCGACCGGCGGTGCGTCGCTGCGCACGCCCATCCTGAACTGCGGCGTCTTCAGCTCGCGCTCGACGCGCTCGCCCTGCTGCTTCGTCAGGTCGACCGTCGTGCCGACCTCCGGGTCCGCCACGCCCGGCTGCAGCACGCGCGGCGTGGCGATGATGAAGAGCTCGGTCTTCTCGGTGGTCATTTCCTTGGAGCCGAACAGCGCGCCGATCAGCGGCAGCCGCCCCAGGCCCGGCACCGTGTTGTCGGCGCGCTCGGAGCGCGTGCGCAGCAGGCCGGCGATGACCAGCGGCTCGCCAGCCTTCAGCCGCACCTGGGTCTGGCTGCGGTTGGTCGTGAAGGCGATGAAGCCCTGGTTGCTGTTGCGCGTGTCGGGCTGGCTGACCTCGACCATCAGCGTGCTGTCGACGTTCTCGTCGGGGTCGGCCTGGGGCTTGAACTCAAGCCGCACGCCGTACTCCTTGTACTGCACGCTGATGGCGCCGTTGCCTTGCGCGACGGGAATGGGGATCTCGCCGCCGGCCAGAAAGGTGGCCGTGCCGCCGCTGCGGCAGCTCAGGCGCGGCTCGGCCAGCGTCCAGGCGTCACCGCGCTGCTCCAGGAACTGCAGCGCCGACGTGATCGTCGTCGCCATGCCCAGGACGCTGCGGATCGGGTTGGCCGTGTTGACGGCCGGATAGCCGGCCATCTCGGGCGGCCGCCACGGCGTGTTGCTGTAGATGAGGGAGTTGCTGGCGAAGGTCGGGCCGTTGGCGTTGCCGACCCATTTGATGCCGAGCTGTTCGATGGCCGAGCGCTTGACCTCGACGACGCGCAGGTCGAACTGGATCATGCGCTCCAGCTGCAGCGTGTCGGCGTCCAGCGGCTGGTCGGGCACCAGGCTGAGGATCTGCGGAAAGCTGCCCGCCAGCCGCTGCAGCTTGATGGCGCTCTCGCGGTCCTGGTGGCGGCCCTCCAGCACGATGCGGTCGCCGACCTGGCGCGCCTTCAGGCCGGGGAACTCGTTGATCATGGCCTGCAGCTCGGCGGCGACCTTGCCCGGCCGCGCCGCCACGACGTCGATGGGATGCGTGATCTGGCGGCCGTTGCGCAGCCACACGTGCATGGTCGTGCTGCCGCTGACCTCGCCGATCAGCACGATCTCGCGGTCATCCACCACCGTGGCGCGCAGCAGCGCGCCATTGCCCAGCGCGATGCGCGCGACGCCGGGGTAGCGCATCGTCGTGACGTCGCCGACGGCGATGGTCTGCGGCATGCCCGGCTCCACCCTGACGGGAGCCGCCGCAGCGGCGGCAGCAGCGGCCCTGGCGGACATGCCGCCGCCCTGCGCGGCACTCGCCGCGACGCCGACCTCCTGCACCATGCCGCCGCGGGCCGCGGGCGCCACGTTCGGGGCGGCCGGGCTGGCGGGGACGGTCTGTTGCGCCGGCACGGAGACAGAGGCCACCAAGCCGAGCACGAGACCGAACATCCATCGACGGAGATCACAGGGGCGCACAAATCACTCCAGGAGTGGCACCACACGCAGCGGGGCGTGGGCAAGGGGGGGGTTCAGGGCTGGGCCGCGCTCTTGGGCGCGGGTACGCCGTTGGGGAGGGCGCCAGGATTGGGCGAGGGAAGGGACGGCACCAGGTTGGGCGCCAGGGTCGGGGCCGGGGCCGGCTGCAGGCCGGGCGGGGCCGCCGCGGCCATGGGCGGCATGGGGCGGGCGAGGGCGTCCAGCACCTGCTTCTGGATGGCGGCCGGGCCGCCGCCACCACCGACGATGTATTCCACCTGCAAGGTTTCACCCAGGCCGCCGGAGCGTTTGGTGCCGAACAGGCCGGCGGCCGTCATGGCGCTCGTCGGGTTGGGTGCCTGGTCGTCGGGGTGGCGCAGCAGCGCGGTCAGCCGGCCGGCCTGCTTGGCGACGATGAGGCGCTGAGCCTCTTTCGGCGACAGGTCCAGCGTGACCGTGCTGAAGCTGCGCTCCTGGCCGGTCTTCTCGTCGCGGCGCCGGATGTTCTGGTCGGTGGCCAGCACGACCATGTTGGACAGCAGCGTGCGCGTCACCTCCTCCTGGCTGTCGCCCGAGGCGCGCTGGCTGAGCATCAGGTCGATGCGGTCGCCGGGGCGCAGCATGCCGGAGACGCTGTTGACCGTGTCGACTTCGAAGGTCATCGCCCGGCGCCCGTTCTTCAGCGTCGCCGAGAACACCGTGGAGCCCTGCCCTTCGGCATGCACCGGCAGCAGCATGTCGCCGCGCTTCATGGCCACGGCCAGGCGCTGGTATTCCAGCTGGCCGAAGGCCTCGGGTGTCAGCGCATCGGCGTTGACGAACTCGCGCGGCACCTGGCGCACGGCGAAGTTCTCGCCGGTCAGCGCGTCGCCGGGCAGCAGGTCGCGCTTGGCCACCACGACGGGCGTGGGCTGGTTGGCGCGCTTGGCCTCTTCGTCCAGCGCCTGCATGTGGCGCTGGACCATGCGGTTGCCAAGGAAGGCGGCACCGCCACCCAGCAGCAGAGCCACCAGGAGCAGCAGCCAGTTCTGGTTGATGCGAGGAAGGTTCACGGCAGCGACAGGAAGTAGGTGAGGTTTTGGAAGAACAGCCGAACGGCCTCGGCCAGGTATTGCGCGCCGGTGCGGCCGCCGAACTCGACGACGAACAGCGCCAGGATCAGACCGGCGGCCACGACGAGGTATTCGATGGCGGCCTGGCCGCGTTGACGGGGGGCATTCATGGCTCGCCTTCCAGCAGGTTGAGCGTCAGCGCCAGCGGCTCGCGCGGGCCGGCCTGGGTCAGCACGATGTCGACGCTGGACGTGCCCTTGTCGAAGCTCGCCAGCCATTGGCGCTGACCCGGCGCGGCGCGGTCGAAGACGGTGCGCCAGCCGGCGCCGCCCCAGTGCTGGCGCAGGCGCTGCTGGGTGACCTCGAAGCTCGCGTCGCCGCCGAGCTGCACGAGCTTGCTGCGCTTGGGGCCGTCGCGCGTCTCGGAGACCTGGGTCACCTGCAGCGGCGCGAGCATGGGCAGGCCGCGCGGCACGTAATCGCGCTGCACGTCGCGGTAGTTCATTTGACTCAGCATGGCGTGGCTGCCGCCGCGGCCATCCTTCTCGACCTGCACGACGACCTGCACCGGGTCCCGCTGCAGGCTGAGCTTGCGCGCGCTGCCCTGCTCGGTCTCCAGCGGCGCCGTGCTGCTGTAGTTGCGCCAGTCGCGCCGAAAATAGGCCAGCAACTCGTCGGCCGACAGCTGCGAATGCAGCTCCAGCACCTGCATGGGCAGACCGTTGACGCGCGCATCGCGCAGCACCCAGCTCGACTCGGTGCGCGGCGGCAGGTTCAGCGGCAGCCAGGCGTCGCCGGCTCGCGACGCCAGCGGCGCTGCAAGCGACAGCAGTCCCATGGCGGCGTGCACCGCCTTGCTGGCATGACCCACGATGCCTCCTCAATGCAGACAGGTGCTGTTGTTGGGCGCACCGTCGAGCCGCGTCGTCTTGGAGTCCTGGGCGGCGACGACGTCGGGCTTGATGCAGCCGAAGTCGGGCCCGTCCTTCTCGAACAGCATGGCCGCCAGGTCGATGATGGTCGTGACGAATTTCGGAATCAGCTTGCTCGACGCATTGAGGTTGGCGGCCGTGGACGCCGTGTCCTGCGAGCCGCTGCTGCCCAACCCGCCGCCCACGGCCGCGGTGGCGGCGCCGATCTTGATGTTGGTGGCGTTGCTCTTCGCCAGGTCGAGCTTGTTGAAAGCGTTGACCTCGACCATCGCCAGGCGTCCGTCCTTGATGGGTTTGCCGATGAGGTCGGCGATATAGCCCACGTCCTTGTTGGCCGTGCCGATGCTGGCGTCTCCCCATTGCAGCGTGACCTGCGACGGGTCTTTGAGCAGCGCCTTGCCGGTCAGGTCGTGCCACAGCGCGGGCTGATCCTTGCCGTCCTTGTACTTGCCGGCGCTGTCGTCGCTGCGCAGGTGACCGTCCTTGGCGAGCGCCGTTGGCGCGAGGAAGAAGCGTGCGCGCATCTGGTCTGCGATCTTGTCGTCGCTGAGTTCGGCGGCGCTCGGCTGGGCCGCCCGCTGGAAGGCGGCATAGCGGCTGGCCTGCTGCGCGCGCTGCTGCAGGTCACCGTAACGGCCGAGGTAGGTCACGGCCAGGAACACCGGCACGAGCACCACCAGCGCGATGATGAACTCGCTCATGGCCTGCCCGCGCTGGGCATGGATGATGGCTTTCATAGCTGACCTCCGACGGGCACGACCAAGGGCTGTTTGACGAAGGCCTCGACGGCCTGCTGGGTAAAACGGGAGGCCGCGATGGGCTTGCCTTCCTCGACGATCTCGGCCTCCATGCGGTCGGCATCGACCTCGGGGGTGTTGCCGCGCCGCACACCGGGCGGCAGGATGCGCAGGTACTTCAGCGTCAAGCCGGGATCGCGGCGGTACTTGGGCAGGCTGCCGTCGTAGGCGCGGGGGTGGGTGCAGAAGTACTGACCCGGCTCCTTGGGCTCCATCGGCCCGGCGCCGCCGCCCGCGCTGTCGCTCAGCCAGAGGCAGGTCTGCCCGCCAGCGGTCACGCCCTTGGGCATGCCGGCTGCATTGCCGGTCTTGGCCGCGTCGGCCAGGCAGCGCTTGATCGATCCCGACGGCGTCGATTCGCGGGAGAAGTCAGGCGGCTCGGGCGTGGCGTCCGGGTTGGGGTCGGATTTGGCGGAGCCGGCGTACCAGTCCGCGCACAGGGTCTCGGCCTCGGCGTGCACGGTCTTGTAGAACGTCCACTGGCAGCTCTTCTCGACGTTGGGCCAGACGAGCACATCGGTGGCGTAGGTGGCGCGCTGGCCGTTGGCATAGATCTCCTCGGTCTCGCGAGTCACCCACTTGGCCATGTCGGCCGGGTTGGGCAGCGCCGGCGCCACGGCCTGGACGCCCTTGGCGCGCAGTTGCAGCATGCACAGGGCCATGCGGTCGTCCATGTGGGCCTTCATCTGCTGCGGGTCGGGGTGCATGCGCGTGACGATGCGCAGGCTGGGAGAGTCCTTGCCCGGCGCCGCCTGCGTGCAGCCCATCAGCGCGCAGGACGCCGTCAGCAAGACAAGGAAAGCCCGCATCACTGACCGCCCGGCGTGTAGGCCGCGTAATCGGGCGTGAGGCCCATGGCGCCCAGCAAGGCGACTTTTTCGCCGGCACTGATGTCTCGCAGGCGGGCCTGCCAATAGGGGCTATAGAGCGAGCCGTACTCCTTGGCCTGGTCGGGCCGCCACAGGCCCGAAGCCGTGAAGTCGTTGGTCAGCCCGCGACGCGGCCGCTCGAAGAACACGCGCGCCTTGGCGAAAGCGGTGTTCTGCGAGGCACGCTGCTTGAGCGGCAAGTCGGCCGAGCCGGCCACGGAGGTGCTGGCGACGTTGTCCATGGCCAGCTTGGTGGTGGTGAAGTCGTTGGCGCCCGGTCGCGCCACGGCCACGACGAAGTCCAGGCCGAGGTTCTCGCGTTCCCCCGTCTTGGTCGACTTGTTGGCGATGTCGTACAGCGACGGCACGCCGGTCCACTTGCTGTGGGTGCCACCGTTTCCTTGGGCAAGATCCTGCGCAGAGCGACTAGGGCTCCAGGTACCGCCTGAGTTGCCGTTCTTGTCGGCGTTAGCGCGGCCCCAGCCAATGGGTTCCCAGCATTTCTTTACGCCGCATTGCTGCCACATCTCCAGCGTGTCTTCGGACTCCCAGCGGTCGTAGCCTTGCAACTTGGAGCCGCCTTTCTTTTCCATGCCCGCCACCAGCGGGATGCTGAGGTTCAGCCAGAACGCACCGGGCCGGTTGGCCGTGAACTTGTCCAGCGACTGCTCCAGGATGTACTTGGCGTCGCCGCGGTTGTTGCCGTCGTACAGCTTGGTGAAGTTGACCCAGTCGGTGTTGTTCTGCACGAAGGTCAGTTCCTTGAGCAGCCCGGCATCCGCCACGGCCACACCGGGGTCGAAGCGGCCGTTGAAGTCGGTGCGGTTCGCCTTGACGAGGTTGCGCGCCGCGTCCCCGGCCAGCAGGCCGCCGCCCACGCGGATGGCGCCTTCCGCGGCCTTGATTCCCGTCTTCGCGACCTCCAGCACGGGGATGTAGACGTTGATGCCCTTCTGCAGGCCGGTGTGCGCCTTGTCGGCCACCATGGCCACCTTGTCCATGACCTGCGCCGCCGGCTGGGCGAAGGCTGCAGCGGGCGGGAACAGACTGATGATGTCCAGCAGGATCTCGATGTTTTCGGACGTGCGGCCGAGGTACTGCACCCAGCTCTCCATCGACAGCAGTTGCGCCAGGAACACCTCGTTGGCGATCACGCCGCGGTTGGCGTAGGCCATCAGGTTCAGCAGGCGCGCCTCGGCCGTGGCACCCGCGAGCGCGGCGGCGTCGGCCGCGTTGACCGCCCTCTCCTTGCCGACGATGACCTGGCCGGTGTTGAACACGCCATACATCACCGCCGCACTGGCAGCGAGGGTGCCGAGCAGCCAGATGGCCGCCTGGCCACGTGTACGGGAGGCGCGGGACTTGCTGGTTTTCATGGCATGTGACGTCGCTTTGAAATCAAGGCAGCCGCGGTCCGCGGATACCTCGGGCTGGCTTGCCTTCGGCAAGATGGATATAGGGGTGGACGCGCCTGGCGAAACCTGCTTGCCGAACGAACGCTGCAGCGCGAAATGCGCCGCGGCGGCGCAGGCTGGCCTGCGCTGGCGATATATGAAATCTCTGGCGGCAGCCTGGAGAAGCCGCGCAAGCTCGACATAACTCGAGTCTCTGAAGCGCGACCGCTACGGGTTTTCCAGGAACGTCGTCCCTAATATGAATATCACTCGAATCAGTATTTATACGTCCCCGAAAACGGGTTCCGGCGGCAGCTCTCAGACAAGTCGCACCGATTAGACGGCCCGCATTGATCGTCGAACCAGAATCTACCGGATCATAAATATCACAAGGACATGAAATCTCGGCGACGGCAGAATTGGCTTGCCGACGAAGAAATGATTCGCCAACCCATCTCAAGCTCATCCGATGAACATATCGGACGAGATTCATTTGGTGGCTGCCGGCTCGCTGAAATTCTCCAGGCCGATCTTGGCCGCGGCCTCCTTGGTGGCCATCGTGCCGGCCGTCGTGGCGGACTTGTTGGAGTCCTGGGCGTCCTGGGCGTCACCGCCCACGGCGGCGGCCATGGCTGCCGTCTGGTGCCTCATGGTGCGCCCGTAGAGGTTGTAGACACCGATGGCCGCAATGGCAATCAGCGCCACGATGATGATGTACTCGGTCATGCCCTGACCCAGGACGCGCCGTCGGCGCTGCATCGGTGTCTTCATCGCTCTACTCCATTGAACCGGTAGAAGGCGAAGCCGGCGGCTCGGGCCGGCCCTGCCAATCACTGCTCGGGCTTGACGGCCGCGGCGCTGCTGAAGTTTTCCAGGCCCTTCTGATTCTTGGCCTCGGTGGTGGCGGCCTTGCCGTTCTTGGTGCCCAGCTTGTTGGCCTTGTCGGCCGAATCGGCATCACCGCCCAGGGCCGCCGCCATACTCGCGGTCTGGTTGCGGACCGTCGAGCCAAACAGGTTGTAGACACCGATCGCAGCCACGGCGATCAGCGCCACGATGATGATGTATTCGGTCATGCCTTGACCACGGATCTTGGCGCGGCGGGTGATTGCATTCAAACGCATGGAAATATCTCCTGCAAGTTAGGGGAGTCGCATAAATGGCAAGGAGCCGAAGGTCTTCAAACCACCCCCTGCTGGAAGACACGATATCCGGCGAAGTTTGACTAAACAGTCCCTAACTTCCAGACTCATCGTGTCAAAAGGTAAGTTTCATAAGAATCTTCCTTTTCCCCCTAAATAGTCAATTGACCGTACTGAAGGCCGCCCGGGAGACTCGCGCGCCGGCTGGTGGTCAGCCGATCAGGGCAGGGAGAAAGTGGCAGGTTTCGATCACTCAGCCGACGGCAATGCGCAGGTGGCACCACGGCGGCGCGGCACCGGGGCGCTGCGCCGGGCCGACCTGCCGGCCGCCCTCGGCGCCGGCGCGGCGATGGCCGCGGCCTATCTGGCCGGACCCTCGCTGGCGACGGCAGCGCTGCTGCTGTTCGGCATGGCCTGGGCGGCCTGGACCTTCCAGCGCCAGGCCGGCCGACGCCGCTGGGCCTCGCTCGCGCTGACGCTGATCCTCTGGCAGGCCGGCGGCATGGGCTGGATCACGGCCGTGCTGGCCCCGGAGCTGGCGGTCGCCGAACGCCTGGGCGCCACGGTCCTGCTGTTCCTGCTGCTCTGGGCCCTGTCCCTGGGCAGCCTGCTGCTGCTGGCAGCCGGCGCCCGGCGCCTGCTGGCGGGCCGCAAGGCCGAGGCGCTGGCCCTGCCGCTGGCCTGGTGGGTCTGGATGGTCGCGCGCGACTTCTGCTGGTGGGGCGGTGGCTATGGCAGTCTGAGCCTGCCGCTGCTGTCCCTGCCCGGCCTGAGCACCTGGCTGCCACTGCTGGGTCAGGCCTTGTTCGAGGCCCTGCTCTGGGCCGTCCTGCTGGCGCTGACACGGCCACGGCCGGAGGCACCGGCCGTGCAGGCGCGCATCGCAACACTGAAACGCGTGGCCGGCGCGGCCGTGTTCTCCGTCGCGCTGGTCTGCCCTGCGCCGTGGACCTGGACGACGCCCGCCGGCGAGGGCCTGAGCGTCGCCGGCGTCGCGACGCCGGCCCAGCCGGCCGGCCCATCGCATTGGACGCAGCAGGCGCGCGACGAGGCCCTGGCTGCGATTCACCACACCATCGGCTTCGCACCGGCCGGCAGCCTCGTCGTGACACCCGAGGGCTTCCTGCCGGAGCCTCCGCCGCCCGACGCGCAAGGCGTCTGGGGCGATCTGCTGGCCGCCCTCGAAGCGCGCCACTTGCGTCTGCTCGTGGGCACTGCGTTGCCGCACCCCGAGGCCCCCGGCATGGCGCTGATGAACGTCGCCCTGCTGTTGACGCCGCAACGGGGCGGCGGCATTGGCAGCAGCGTCTATGCCAAGCAACGCCTGGCCCCGGTGGGCGAGGAACTGCCCTGGCCGGCCGCGTTAGCGCTGGTGTCCGACCGCTGGCTCAACCACGACCGCCGTATCGGTCGCCGGGCGGGGCCGCGTGCGCTGGCCGAGCCGCTGGTCGTCGACGGCTCGACCCTGGGCGTGCTGCTCTGCCACGAGGTGGCTTTCAGCGATCTGCCGGCCGCCACGGCCGAGAGCCTGGTGCACCTGGCCAGCGACCACTGGTCCGACGACCCCCGTTCTGCACGCCAGGCGCTGGGGCTGGCGCGGCTGCGGGCCGTGGAGTCCGGCAAATGGCTGCTTAGCGTCAGCGAGGGCCAAGCGACCCAACTGGTCGACCCGCAAGGCCACAGCCGCCGCGCGCTCGCGGTCGACAGGCTGCCCGCCCGCCAGGGGCTGACGCCCTTCATCCGTTGGCGCGAGCTGCAACCTGCAGCGCCCGTCGCGCTGCTCGCCGCGCTGCTGCTGGCCAGCCGGCGCAGCCGCCCCGCCGCCAGCCTTCCCGCCCTCGCAGGATCACCACCATGACAGTAGCGAAGCGCCAGCGCGGCGCCACCCTGATGGAGTTCGCCATCGTCTTTCCGATTGCCGCGTTGCTGGTGCTCGCGTTGATCCAGGCCGGCTTCATCTACATGGCCAAGCTCACGCTGAACCACGCGACCTTCATGGCCGCGCGCGTCGGGGCGACGCACAACGCGGACGTCGGAACCATGCGCACGGCGCTGCTACGTGGCCTCATTCCTTTCAAGCAGAACAACTTCGAGACCAATGACAGCGCCCGCCTGGCGGTGGCACTGGGCAAGGTGACGACCGTCGAGGCACTGGCGACAACCTTGGAGCGACTCAATCCGTCGCCACAGAGCTTCGCTGACTTTGGCGTCAAGGATCCGAAGGTCAAGAGCACCTATATCCCGAATGACAACCTCGAATGGCGCAGCAACGCCCTGGGCACGCAGTCGCAGCAAAACCTGCGCGACGCCAACCTGCTCAAGATCCGTGTCGTCTACGGCTACGAGCTCAAGGTGCCGCTGATGGCCGGCATCATCAAGCGCGTCATGTGCTCGGGTGAAAGCGCCGTCGAGGCCTGGGGCGATGTCTCCATCTTGCAGTCGGTCTACAAGCTGGCCGACAAGAGATGCGCCTACTACCTGCTGGGCCGCCTGCCCATCGAAAGCACGGCCATCGTCGAGATGCAGTCGCCGGCCTACCAATAACTCCCTCGTCACATGCCCATGAACCGACTCCTTCGCGCCCTTCCCTTCGTCGCCCTGCTGCTGTCCCTGTCCGCCTGCGGTGGCGGCGGCAATGAGTCCGGACAGCCCGATCAGCTTTATCTGTCGACCACGGACGTGACGGTGGGCACCCCCGATCGTTGCTACGAAGGACTCGGGCCCGAAGTCCACATCTACGGCGGAACGCCGCCCTATCGCCTCGCCAACTCGGTGCCGCAGGGCATGGTGCTCAACAAGGCGGTCGTGCAGAACAGCGGCGAAAGCTTTTCCATCACCTTCGTCAACGGTGTCTGCATGAAGACCATGCCCATCACGGTCGAGGACCAGCAAGGCCTGCTGACCCATCTCTCCGTGACCAACGGCGGATGAAGCCCGCGCTACTCCTGCTGCTGCTCGCGGTCCCCGGCCTGGCGCTGGCCGAGTGCCGCCGCGACGGCGTGGAATGGATCGTCGGCGGCCCGGCGCCGTTCGACTGCGGCGCCAAGCCGGGCGCGGCGCCGGCCGACCGCGCGGCAGACAACACCCGGCTCAAGGTGAGCGCCGCCAGCCAGCGCCAGCGCGACGAGGAGCGCCTCAGCATCCTGGCTCAGGAACTCGCGCAGGAGGAACGCCAGCTGCCGCGCGCGCCGGATGCCGACAGCGCCTTGCGCACCCGCGACAACATCGCCGCGCTGAAGCGCGAGATCGCACGGCTGGGCGGCGCCCCCCGCTGACGCCCCGGGCAGGGCGCCGCCGCCCCGCACTATGCTGCGGGCTCCGCGACGCCCTGCCCCGCCATGTCCCTTGCCACCGTCCACTCCCGCGCCCTCGACGGCCTCGCCGCCGCGCCGGTCACCGTGGAAGTCCACCTCGCGAATGGCCTGCCTTCGTTCACGGTCGTCGGCCTCGCGGACACCGAGGTCAAGGAGGCCCGCGAGCGCGTGAGGGCGGCGCTGCAGAACAGCGGGCTCTCGTTTCCAACGAATAAGCGCATCACGGTGAATTTGGCGCCGGCCGACCTGCCCAAGGAAGGCGGTCGCTTCGACTTGCCGATGGCCCTGGGCCTGCTCGCCGCCAACGGTCAGATCGACGCGGCCAAGCTGGCGCGCTTCGAATGCGCCGGCGAGCTGTCACTGGCCGGCGAGCTGCGCCCCGTGCGCGGTGCCCTCGCGATGGCGTTGGCGCTGCGCCAGGCCGGCCTGGAGCGCGAGCTGCTGCTGCCCGAGGCCAGCGCCGCCGAGGCCGCACTCGTCGACGGTCTCATCGTGCGGCAGGCCACGCATCTGCTCGACGTCGTCGCCGCGCTGCAGCCCGAGGGCGAGGCGCTGCCTCGCGCCGCCGCCCTGCCCCGCGAAGCCGCGCGCGGCCTGCCCGACCTGGCCGATATCAAGGGCCAGGCCGCGCCCAAGCGCGCACTGGAGATTGCAGCGGCCGGCGGCCATTCGCTGCTGATGGTCGGCCCGCCTGGCACCGGCAAATCCATGCTGGCCCAACGCCTGCCGAGTCTGCTGCCGCCGCTGGACGACGAGGCCGCCCTCGAGTCCGCCGCCATGCTCAGCCTGGCCGGCCAGTTCGACATCTCGCGCTGGGGCCAGCGGCCCATCCGTGCGCCTCATCACTCTGCGTCCAGCGTGGCCCTGGTTGGGGGCGGATCTCCGCCGAGGCCCGGCGAGATCTCGCTCGCGCAACATGGCGTGCTTTTCCTCGTTATGTAGCCGCCGCACTCTTGCTAGCCACAACTTGCCGGGAGGTCGGTTATGCCATAGGATGATAAATATCGTCAGATAAACTTTCATTCGTGCAACGCAGCTTCTCCGTAAAGTTTTCACCGTCGGACGGGGTCTTCGCAACCAAGTACCCTGCGTTGGCACACCTGCCCTGCATCTTTGACTCCCGTCCCGGCTTCCACCGGCTGGCAAGCCGCTATCTCGTCGAGCGAGGCCTCGGCGTGTGGATGCCACCGGCGAGCCGCTGGAAGGATTCGTCAGAGCCGCGGCTGCCGACAGCGCAGTCGATGCGCAACTACGCCGACTGGCTTGCGAACTTCCTCGAGTGGGCTGATGTGCGGTCGGTAGACCTAGCGACGTGCAGTTACTCGGTCCACGTCGCGGGCCGTTACCAAGGTGAGATGCTGCAGGGAACGTGGTCCAGGGACGGGAAGGGAAAGCGGCCTACAACGGTGAACTTGCGAGTTCAGCAGGCGTGCGACTTCCTCACCTGGATGGTCGACAGAGGGCTAAGGCCCCCATTCGCGGTGCCGTACGAAACCGTGCACATAAAGGTGGGGTCTGCAACCAGCTCACATGGGCACCACCGAAAACAGGTGCAAGTGCGAGTCGGCAAGGTCAAGGAGACAACGGCCATTCTCACGATGCCGACGGATGAACAAGTCAAGAAGTGGCTTGACTCTGTTCGATGTGCAGATGTGACCGCTGCACTGATGTGCGAGACCATCCTTCTGACGGCTATGCGGCGCGAAGAGGTCGTATGCCTGCGCACGGACCTCTTGCCAGAACTGCAGTCCGATTGGGTAGTAGTCAACCCGCTCGCACCGCCGGCCCAGCAGCAACTCTCCGTGACGATTCGGCTGGGCACGAAGGGCCAAACGTTTGGCTACGACGAGCATGGCGACAAGATCGGCCCAGAGCGGACGATTCTTATCCCGGTCTCGCTAGCGAAGCGTTGGCACGAGTACATGCGCACCACCCGTAACGGTGCTTTTGCAAAAAGGCTGGAAGGTGTTCGCGGGGCAAAGGCGCGGCGCGAGCGAGCCGCGGGAGCGGTTCATCTCTTCCTGCGGGCAGAAGACGGCGAGAGATTCACGGGAAAGCAGTTGTACGACGCCTGGACGAGTTATGAAGGTCCGTTCGAAGGATGGTCCCCTCATCAGGGGCGGCACTGGTGGGCGTGCACGACGCTTTGGCGTGAGCTGAAGAAGCAGGCCGGGCGCATCCGCGTCGACAACGAATCAGATGCAGCGTTCATTGAGTCGACGGCGCTGAGCATCATTCGACTCCAAATCGCGCCGCAGCTAGGGCATGCGAGCGAGTCGACCACCATGATCTATCTGCGCTGGGTCATAAACATGGTCAGCACGCCTGTGTCGCTTGATGACGCAGAAACCTGGAATCGCGATAGCTGATGAGCATCCGAACAAACAAGAACGCCAAGGACCGTCTTCGTGAAATCCCCGTCGTGCTGCAGCAGGTGCCGGTGCCTGCGCCCCCTGTCCAGGCCAATGGCCGCTCGCTTCGCTTCCGAACCCAGCACCCGACCAAGCCCACCGACGTTGACCTAACCGTCTTTGCGACAGGCCAGGTCAAAGCTCGGGGGACCGGGCGGTTACGTAACGGTCCCTTCACGGGCCGGCCAGAGCTAATCGAGCAGCTCGCCCCGGCGCTTGAAGACCGTCTAAGCCCGATAGCAGCGAAGTCTGTCTTCCAGCATCTCCAAGCGCTGAGGACGTGGTGGCGTCTGTTGGACTCTCTCGAGCGAGAAGCGCCCAATGCACCGTCTGTCACCTCAGTGGCGCAACTGGGCGAACTACATCGGCAACGGGCAATGGACGACGGCATGAGTCGGCTGCCCTTTGGAAACTTCCTGCTGCATGTCAACAACACCCGGTTGGCGCTAGGGTTGAAAGAACTGGTCTGGCAGCGCCCTGCGGAAAGGTACGGCGGCGGAAGGACGCTGCCTCCAGAGTGGCAATCCTCAATGCTGAGGCGTGAGCTGAAGCACGGGTGGTTCGCCATCGTTGACAGGTGGGAACTGGCGGATACCTTGCTGGTAACGCGGCAGCCTGTGGTTGACGGCCGGTTCGCAGATACGGTGGACCGGCAGGAAGCATTGCTCAAGGGCTATCTGCGGCTCCAAAGAGCCATTGAATCGACGGGGCATCCGCGGCCTGTGGTCGCACACCTGCAGGAGCCAGGAAAGAAAGGGAAGCAGGAGTTCTACGCTGACGGCGTGCTGCTTATGGATGTTCTTCGAGGGCGCTACCCAGACGGGGGAGACATCCGGGTGGCGTTCCATCTTTGCCTTGCGACGACCGGCTGGAACCCGGCGGTCTTGCTCGCGCTCGACGCCAACCAGCCGTTCATTGAACCCCATCCTCGAAGCCCATTGCGCTACGTGCTCCGCGGTATCAAGGACCGGGCTGGGGGAGAGGAGCAGGTTTCCGAGGGGCTCTTCAAGTCCCAAGGTAGCGCTGGCTTCATCTTGCAGACGCTTCTCCAGCGCACGGCGCCGTTGAGAGTAGAGCTCAAGCGAATGCGTGCCCTCCTGCTCAAGGAACTGGCTGAAAGCCCCGAGCTGACTGAAAGCGAGCACAAGAAGCTGCGCTCGAAAATCGACGAACTCACCGAGGGCATCCGTTCGCCATGGCTCTTCGTGTCGCATGTGGGCGAAGGCATCCACTGGCTGACCGACGCCAACTTCGCGGGGTCGACCCAAAAGAAAACCAGCTTTCTGTCGGACGTAATCGACGGCATAAACGCACGTCAGCCGCCAGATCGCCAACTCGAGTACATCACGTCGACAGACTTTCGAGACATCTACGCGGTTCACGTCTATCACGCCAGCGGCGGCTCGATTCTCGCTGTGATGAAGGCGTTGAGCCACAAGAGGCTGAGCTCAACACAGGTATACGTTGACAACACCCTCCTCAATGAGGAGCACCGAAAACTATTTGGCATCTTCAGCAGTGCGTTCTGGGACGAACTTGTTTCAACGGGTCGGGTTGACCCGACGCTGCTGGCGAAGATTTCCCGCGATGGCACCGTCTCTCCGGATGAGCGCGCGCGGCTTGAGGTTCATCGCACGCTGCTCCGAAGCCGGGTTGGCGTCGGCTGCAAGGAGCCGACCAAACCTCCAAAGCACATCGCACCGGACTTTGTGCCTGACGGCCGGAAGCTATGCCCTATCCAGAGGTGCCTGCTGTGCTTGGAGCATGCGGTACTTCTGCCTGAAAGTCTTGATGGCCTCTGCAAACGCGCCAGCGAACTGGAATTCATCCGGAGCGGCATGAGCGTCACATCGTGGGAGCAATCGAGCTTCGCAGAGGAACTTGAGAACACTGAACTCGCGCTGTCGCTGTTTGACCAAGCAGCATCGTCGGTCAGCCGCGCAGAGTGGATCGAGCGAATCAATATCGGCGTCCATCTCGTCCCTGGGTTCGACGGCAGCACGGAAGGGCAATGAACGTGGCGACTAATAACCTACGAGTTAAGGAGAAAACGTCGAAGAGTGGGATGGGGGCGGTCCGCGACAAGCAGATTGCTGCAGCCACCGCCGAGGCGCTTTTGACGTTTTCCGCGGACCAGGTTGCGACCATATCGGCCAACGAGTTGCTGGACTTGCAGCGGTTGCTGCGTCATGGCGGCGAGCTGGGTGTCTGGGTCACCCCTCCTGCATGGCTTACGCCTGGATCGCAAGAATGCCTCGTGAACGTCGACCTACGCTCCCGAATCCGAAATTTCCTGTCGACGGAGACGCTGGAACGCCTTGACGCGGCAACGCTGGAGGAAACGGTCCTCCACCTTTCGCGCTACCTCGTGTTGCTCCGCATCGCGCCATCCGGACTAGGCAGAGCAAGCTTTAGGTCGCTCAGTCCATCCAGCGTCCAAAACCTCGCGTTCAACTACGTACCAAACCTCTTCGCGCTCGGACTCACGAAGCGCGTCCAGCATGCCCAAGTGACCTCTTCGTCAGAGAACAATTCGAGCCACTTCTTGTCGCTGGTGAAGACTTCGGACCTTGCGGCTCTGTCCGCTTCAGCGGCCAGCTATGTGCGCCGGGAGTGTGAGCGCATGCGGATGCTTGCCGACCTTGGTCTATGGCATGACTGCCCATCGCTTGAGGGCCCGTCGCTGGCAGAGGCGATGTCTGGGCCGAAACCTGCACCAAACATTCCGCCGTCCCGAGACCCTCATCGGCCACTGCCTGACGACTATGTCGCGAAGCTCGGCACTCGGACGATGTGGGTTATCAAGGACCTCGCGCCGAACATTCTGGAGCTAGCAAAGAAGCTCGGCGACGTGTGGGACGACACTGGCGCTGGAGACTTCGCGCCAGTGACAGTGCGCGACTATCGACGAGACGCGGTGAAGGACCTGCTTGCCGGACATATTTGGAAAACATCGGACGGACAGCCGTTCGGCCGCCCTCCATTTCCATTGGGGCTGCCAAAGCCGAAAGGCTTTGGGGCAGTAGCCGCTGCGGAGGTTGACGGCGAAGCACAGGCGGATGAAGACGCCGCCCAAGTGCGCTGGCCACCGAAGACCTACATGGACTTCGCTCATCTGCTAGGCACGCTTCAGGCGGCTCATCTGGTAGTCGCGCTTCTGAGCATCGGACCGCGCCGATCTGAAATTCTTAGCTTGCCTATGGACTGCGTCGCGTATGCGCGCGACGGAAGGCCATACGCGCAGGGAAGGACCTTCAAACTGGTCGAGCGCCACGACGGCGAGGAGCGAGACTGGCAGCTTCCCGAATTGGCGGTGGAAGCGATCGAGCAGCAGGTCCGGCTTGTTCGATTGAGCGAAAAGGTGGGCTTCCTGACACCGAGGCCGCCGCTTCCCAGGGAGAAGGTCTCAGCATCTCTGTGGCGGCGCCTCTCGGCAAATCAAGCCCAATGCAATCCGTGCTTGACGCTGCGCGACATCAACAAAGTTCTGGTGCGCTACGCACGCACGCTGGGTCTCGACATAAATCCAGGGGGCCAGCGACTACGGTCGCATCGCTTCCGCAAGACACTGGCTCGCTTGGTGGCCCTCGCTCTCACCCAGGCCCCTCGGTTGCTGATGGCAGTATTCGGTCATAAGTCCTTGGAGATGACGCTGTACTACATCCTCACGGACAAGGAACTCCGCGCCGAGATTGAGACGGTCAGCCGAGAACTTCGCGTCATGCGTGCAAAAGAGGTGGTCGACGCGATGGTCGACGCCGACCTTGCTGCCGTGTCCGGCGATGGAATCGACTTCGGTGGATACGGTGGCGTCGCTGCGACCACCATCCATGTTGCAGTCGTGAACAAGAGGCAGGAAGTTCATCGGACGGGAGCGACTTGGGGCGCAAAAAACGCGATTGAACTCGCAGAACTCCTGACGCTGCAGGGAACAGTATGGCTGCAGGTCCGAGCCGGGGTGATGTGCACGATGATTCCCGGCGAAACCGGCCCCTGCAACAGGAGCAAGGGGCGCCCGGAACCCGGCAAATGCAACACGAGCTGCGGGCATCGGCTTGAGGAGGCCTTCCTGCGGGAAGACGTCGAAGCGACTCTGGCCGCTGCCGTGGCTGGCTACGAGAGCGCCATAGCAGCAGAGGACGACATGACGGCTGCCCACTGGGCGGGCCAAGTCCGTGCCAACCTTCCGCGCTTTCCGTCGGTGCAGCGGGAGTGGGCAACACACCCGACAGTCCAGATGCTGGTTGCAGCGGAGGCTCAAGCATGAGCTCGTCATCGAAACGACGCCCCGCTTCCGATGAGGCTCGCAAGCGCATGAGCGACGCGAAGCTTGCACTCTATGACGTTGAGGCGCAGGCCCGAATTGATAGAACCCGAGCCATGATGAAGACCATCCAAGAGGAGATGGCGGCGAACGGTGGCATCTATCCGCAGAACAAGGGTGCGGTGTCAGCTGCAGAGGTCGCCCGCCGATGTAGCTACCACCCTGGAACCTTGCATAAGGAGCGCTACGACGGCCTACGGCAGGAGCTGCAGGACTGGATTGACGCGCTCAAGGGTGTTGGCGTGGTCGGAAGGATGCGCGTCCGAAAGGAGCTAGCCCAGCGAGCTGACGAATGGAAGGAGCTGTATGAGAGCCTTGTCGAGGTTCACAGAGTGACGGAGACGGACTTGATGCACGAACAGGCTCGTGTGCGCGAACTGGAGGGAGAGCTTGGACGGCTGCGGGAGCACCTGACGCAACACGGCGAGCTCAAAGTCGTGCCTGTTCGACCGACGCCGAAGGACTGAGCATGGCGCGCCCATCTGTGATTCCTGTTGTGCGCCAGCGGCTTGAGGCGTATCTCGAGCAATGTGAAACGGCGTACCTTGAACAGCCCGAAAGCACACGCAGCGCCACGCTGCCACGCACCGGCGACGGCAAGGTCAATGTCCGAGCTGTCGCACAGGCCATTGACCTCAAGCCAACCCAGGAGAAGTACCTGTACGAGCGAGATGAGCTGACGTCGCTCATCAACCTCGTTGCCGAAGGCCAAGGTCTGCTGCCGATTGGTTCTCGGCTGGTACAGGACGCGAGTGACAAGGCCATCAAGGAACGTTTGGCTCGGCAGGCACAAACAGCTCGCGCCGATGCCCAAGCAGCCGTTGAAGCGACTGCCGTCCAGGATGAGCTCTTGGAGAAGGTGCGAGAGCTGTCCTTGGACAATGAGCGGTTGAGCGCTGAGAACCTGCGTTTGCGGGCCATGCTTGACGCGATGGACCAGGGGCTGCATATCCGGATTTACGGCTGATGGAGAACTTCGAGGAGCTCGTCGTCGTCGAGCGCGTTCTCTCGCAGCTTGAGCGTGGCTGTATCTTCACAGCACGCCGCGAAGGCGGCGATCCCGTAAGGGTCAAGTTCTCGGGGCGCGACACCCAACCCCTAGAGGGCGACTGGTTCATCGTCAAAGGCCTACTCACGCCGTTTCGCGACCGCTTCGGTCGGATGGTTGACCAAGTCGAGTCGAAACGGATGAAACGCGCTATTGGCAAGGGCTCCTTGCTCAAGCCCTGGCTCGAGCGGCTGCCCAACATCGGCGACGCGAGAGCCGCCCGTCTGGTGGAGGCGTTCGGGCACGACCTCCAAGCGGTCCTGAGCGACCTTTCCAGAGTGTCCGAAGTAGCAATGGTGCTCGAACCGAGCAAGCCGGTATTGGCCACCAAGATTGCAGCTCAGGTTTACGCTCGGGTTGCAGCGCAGGCCGGCGCAGACGCCGTCAAGGCCGCAGAGGTCGGATTCTTGACGTACCTGGAGCAACTGGGCATCAGAGAGTCTCGTGCCGCTAGCCAGCTTTGGCGCTTGATGGCCGGCGCCGACGCCGTTGAGCGGCTGCGGCGGAACCCCTACGTGTTCGCAGCCCTGCTTGACTGGAAGCTGGCGGACCGCCTCGGCCAACGGCTCGTGAGGGACGCGGAACCTACCGCGAGCATCGCCGGGCATCCCGCCCGGCTCCTGGGCGCCCTGGGAAGCGTCTGGCGAGAGCTTCTGGCCGAGGGGGATACTGCCGCTGCTCCTGCGCGGGTTGAAGCGCTCCTGAAGGCGCGAAACGTGTCAGCCGAGGCCGCCCTCAGCCTCGCGGACGAAAAGGGCCTATTGCGTCGTGCAGGAGAGTTGCTGAGAGCGCCGGGCGCTGCTTGGCTTGAAGACCAGGTGGTCGCGGCGATCCTCAGAATCGAGGCCGGGCCACCCTCTTTCGCAGTCCCTACTGGTGATGCCTTGGCCAAGCTTGTCTACGACGCTGAATGCTGCGTCGGCATGCATCTGACGGGTGAACAGAGCCAAGCCGTTGCCGAGCTCCTCATCCTGCCGGTCGCTGCGCTTCAGGGTGGCGCGGGCGTCGGAAAGACGACCGTCATGAAAGTGCTCGCACTTGCATGGGAGACGTTGGGCGGCGATGTCGTCATGGGCGCTTTGGCGGGCAAGGCCGCTCTCACTCTGGCTCGCGGCGCATCCACTCAAGAACGGCCGCGGCTCGCCTACACCGTCGCTCGGCTGATCGGCATGCTTGAGCGCCAGCGCCTGCACGAAGAAGACTCCTCCCGCAAGCGACCGGCATCCGACGTGCAGTTCACGTCGAAGACATTGCTCATCGTCGACGAGGCGGGCATGCTTGACACGCCCGGTCTGCACAAACTGCTGTCCCTGCTTCCCGCGGGCGCGCGCTTATTGTTTGCCGGCGACTATGGCCAACTGCCTCCGGTTGGCATCGGCAAGTTCTTCCACGATTTGGTCGCAGAGGGCTCGCGCGTTGCCACCCTGACGAAAGTCCTCCGCCAGGCAAGCGACAGCGCCATTCCCGTCGTCGCTGCCCAAGTTCGCAACGGGGTCCCTCCGGCGCTGTCAGCCTGGAAAGGCGAGGCCATAGGCGTCTTCCTTGTTCCTGAGGCTGACCTGGTTGCCACGCAGCGCCAGCTTCGCGCCCGCCATGAACTTTTGGTTGTCGCAGCCAAGAAGACCACGGTCGCGGCTATCAACGGGGCCGAATCCACATTCCGTCGAGCCCCAGGAACCCCTGTGCGCCGTCTCGGGCCATTGGCCACCGTTGCCGTAGGCGACCCTGTTGTGGTCACTGCGAACCGCTATCAGCATGGGCTCTTCAACGGCCTGCTCGGCGTGGTGCAAGGCGTTGACGATGCCGAGGTCCTTGTGCTCTGGGACGGCGAGTCGTTGCCGCGGTCACTGCCGGCGGAGGCCGAAGGTGAGGTCGAACTGGCGTTCGCCATCACATGCCACAAGGCCCAAGGCAGTTCCTCCGAGGCCGTACTAATCGCAGTTGAGGATACGCCTCTCGTCACTCGCGACTGGCTATACACCGCCATTACACGCGGCAAGGAGCTGGTGCTGCTCGCAGCCGCCGACGGAGTAGTCGCAGGTGCAGTCAGCCGCAGAACACAGCGAATCACGGGCCTGCGAATACCTGCCCGCCGGCGGATTGATGCCGAAGAGGCTGCTCAATGGGCGCCTCGCGGATGGCCTTGAGTTGTCGTTTGACGGAGAGAGGCATGTCTTCGCTGCCGCAGTCCTGGTCGACCGCATCGACTTGGCCTATTCACACCGACCAGCTCACTCAAATACCAGGCATCGCTGCTATGGCTTTGACGCTCCAGGCGCCCCACCTTTCGTAGCGCTGCCCTGTGATGCAGCAGTAGATGCTCCGGCGGCCGCAGCCTTTGCCGCTTTCCTCTTTGCGGACGTGCGCGCGGACTTGTCCTTAGGCTTGTGATACAGCGAGACCCCCATGGTGCGCACCTTAAGGTCAGTGCCGGCACCGTCGACGATGTGCGCAGAGAAATACGCCAGGACGTTGTTGGGGCACTGCACCGGCGAGCAGTTCTGCGTCGCAAGCTTGTCCGACCAGCCCTTCAGAAGGCTCTTCGCGTTGGGCGATGCCACCATGTAAAAGACCAATCCAGCCTGGTTGTGCGCGAAATTTCCTGACGCGGTCTTGTATCGCGTGGTGAGTTGCAGCAGCCCCTCGTCAAAGTTGCCGTCCTTCTTGGCCTCTCCAAGCCAAGAGTACGCAGCCATCTTCACCGTCATGTCCACATGCCCACCGGTCTTCCCATCGGGATATGCGTCGTAGCCGAGTAGACGGAGGCCCTGCAGGATTTCACCGCTCAACCGATCCTCAGAGTCGTCCTGACGCAACTCCGGCGCGCTTTGCATGCTGTAAATCAGCTGGTCAATATCGAGGTACAGCTGGTCGACGAACTCGTCGTAAGAGCCGCCAGCGCAAATCTGGGCTCGCCGAATGCTGGCCCTGACAACCGGCTGCCCCATCAATCGCTCGTAGTCGAGAAGCGTCAGACTCATCGAGCCGCCTTCTCTTGCATTCCAGGACCTGGGGCGAAGAACACAAGAATTTCAGCCTTGCTGATGGGTTCGCCCGATTCAGGATGGACGACGTCCTCGTCCTTCACGTAATGCTGAAGCTCCTCCTTCGGAAGCTCGAAGAAGTAGCCCCTGTACTCGTACATGAGGCATGTCCTAAGGACCTGCAAGTTCGCGTTGGAAAGGTACGTCGCGGCACGAGCTACGACCTTGTCGTCATCGACTGCAGCAAACTCTTGAATCTTGTTGAACGAATAGTGATCGAGCTGTCCTTCCGCGCTAGTCAAAGCCTGCAAAATGTTTAGGCAAGCCTCCCTCATGCTGGGCTCCTCGGCCCAGTCCGCACGGATGACCTCTGCCACGCTCACTTCGACCGTCTTTTCAGCCGACTCAGGATTTGGTCGACAACAAAGTCGTAGTCACTCGCGTCCATGCAGCCAACCACCTCCGCCATTGACACGCCTCGCGTAGTTCCTGCGTAGATTGCACGCACACTTCCTCGGAGTTCGAGTTCAAGGTCTGCTTTCTGCGCTGGCTGGTCCCATGTGATGCCAATCGCGTACGGCTCAACTGCATTGACCGACTGCTTACCCCCGACGTGGAAGTGGTCCTTCCGGAAATCTTGACTGCGACGCCGATGAATCTGCCCATGGTTGTTCGACGATGTGTTCGCGCTAGTAGCGACGAACCCAAGCGCCGTGACGCGGCCGCACTTCTGATCGAGGTACATCTTGTCGATAGCAGGGTAGAAGTTCATCAGCCCCGCCCCAACTGCAAACTGGCCTATGGACTTGGTGGACATCTCGTTCAACAAGTTCATAACCCCCACATAGGGCGGCACCCTTTTGTCCTCGGTCATGCCCAACTGGAAGTCAGTTCGAAATTCGACCAAGTCCTTCCCGGTGTCAATGACCACGGTGTCAAAACATGGCACCTGCCGAGTCTTCACACCGATGAGCTCTTCATAGTCTTCAAAGACCTTGGCCTGAGCCGCGGACATCTTGGAGATGTCAAGCTCCTCGCGTGTGGAGTACGCCCGCGTGGTGAAGAACTGCAAATACAGCTTGTCCTTCACCAGTGAAGCCTCAACCAGCTGCGGTGGTACGTCTTTGAACGGCTCCAGCGTCTCCTTCTTGGTAGGAGCGTCCAAGATGGCAAATGGCCGCTTCTTAAGGATCGCCTGAAGGTCTTTGACGGCGCGGTTGGTCGCCCACTCGACGACCCTGTGTTTGCTGTCGACGTTCTGCTCGCGCAGATCGAAGATGTGGACGTGCTTGTTGCCGACGTAGCTGTGGTTCAACGCTGCGCGACTCAGCACGTCATAGGCGCGCGTCCAGACCGGGTCGTTATGTGAGTCAGTTCTGGCACGCGACAACGTCTCACGCCAACCGCGGCTTGCATGCAGGCCTGCTTCAGAGACAAGTGCACGCGCAGCTGAATACTGCATCCGCGTCTCGAGCAATTCGAGGACTGCAAGGACTTTCTCGCGCGCGGCAACGGCACCGGCCGAAAGCCCATGCGTAGCTTGGTTCATGAACCCTCCCTTGAAGGCACTGTATTTGTAGGATCATGTTACATGTCGTGGACATGTCAGGGAAGCCTCACGATCCTCGGCTCGGATGAACGGGATCGTCCCCTCCCCCGATAAGGCCCCTACGAAATTGCGCCCGCCTGTGCGACGACTGTTCACTCGTCTTCGTCAACATGGGATAGCCGGACGCATACTGCACAGAGTCAGGGATCGCCGTTCCGGCGCATGGCCATCGTCATTGGCCGGAGCCGGCTTCTGGAGCATGCTCTGGTCTACGCCGCGTTGACGCGACGGGTGGACCATCTGGTGTTCCTCGGCGACCTGCAGGCGTTCAAACAAGGCGATGTTGACCGCTCCCTTGGCGCAGAAGCGCTCAGTGGCCTCACCGTCTAGCCGGCGAAGTCAACTTGTCAAAGCCTCTTCGCCCTTCGCGTCAGCTACCGGTTCCCGAGGGCCATCAGGTGCTTGCCCCTGGGGCGCGCAGCGATCCAGGGGTGAGGCGGTAGCAGCCGGCCCGGTAGGGCTTCGCGCGAAACGCGAACTGCGTAGCCCGCCGAACACATGGCCTGAGCTCCTAATCTTCGCAAGCGTTTTCGGATCGCAACCCAAGCTCCAGAGCGCTTTCAGATTCCGGCCAGACCCCTCGGCTACAGGTAACTTCTCGCCGCGGAAATGCCGCGCGCAACACGCCCTCGCCTTTGCAGTTCTCGACGGACGAGTACGCAGCAACATATGGTCAGCCCACACGTTGCTCCTCGCCCTTTAAGGCAATAGCAAGCGCCGACTTGGCAATCCCTTCGGCTTCTGCGTTGGCTGCAAAGTACCTCCAGAACCCACGCCGGTCCGAGGGGTCAGGATCAAATATCGCCTCGAGTTGCGATGCTGATAACCCGAGGGCGCGGCTGACAACGTGTTCAATGGTCGCGGCGGCGTGCTTTGCCGACTTCGGTTTGGCACTTCTGCCCTTCGACTCGTGCGCCCACGGAACCGTCGTTGTTTGTTCCTTCGTCAACCCGCTGCGGGGGTGTGCGATGCATATGCTCCAGGCACAAAGCGCGACGAGCTCAATCTCGGAAGAGCCCAGCTTTGGCCAAACGAAACCCTCGAGGATGAACTTGTTGAGGTGCAGGCCACTCGTGAGGCGCCGGGCAACCCAATCGAAGACGAGCGAGTTGAGAATTCCGAGTCCCGCGAAAGCAGCTAAGTAGCTCTCGAACTCCAGCACAGGCGCCGTGTTTCCGCAGCGCCAAGTCTCAGGGACCCACGTCGCGATTACTGTCCTGGTGTTTGTGGCCGCAGTGACGTCACAGATGGCTATGCGCGGTGGCGACGCGACAGACGGTGCTGTCACGTACTGTGGTTTGCAAGTGCCAACAGAGTCATTGCCGTTCTCTCTCCACGCTGCAGTGCGACCGCTTCCAGAGACCCAGCTCTTTTGGGAGCAGTCGAACGCTCCAACGGAACGGCCCTCGAGCAGAGGGACCAACAAGTGCCCCTTGGCATCCAGGAAGGTCCCATCCCCGCAGGCATGGAGCTTCAGACCACTCACTGGTCTGAACTGATCTTTGGCCAGGCTGAGGTCTATCTCCCGCCGATAGGTGACGTTCCCAAGCGACCCGCTTTCGAACAACGGTGTGCCGTTACCCAAGACCACTCGGAGCAACTCAAGCTCGCGCCGCTGAGAGAGCTCGGGGATGATGTGGTACTTCCGACCTATCAGATTGATGTCCGAACGCTGAAGCGCGATGTGCGGCGCGTCAACCTCATCCGGTTCAACTGCAAATCCGCGGACACTGAGCTGACGGGTTCCTTTTCTTGAGCGAGTGGCCGCCAGGAGGCCAAACTTGTAGCGCCCATCAATCGGAAAATATCCCGCTCGGTTCTCGTAGCTTGTCCAGCGCGCAATCTCAAACTGGCTGAAGTAGCGCTTGCGCAAGTCTGTGAGGCCTGCATCGGACGCAAAAGCAGCCGGCAGAAGGGCTCCCAGACGGCCACCGTCACCCAACAAATGCGGGGCCAATTCGACAAATGCCTTGAACAGATTTCGGTCGCCGGACCCTTGCGCGGTGAACAGTGCTGGCAAGTCTGGATGCCCCGTTTCCGGGTTGGAGAGCCTGTTGAGCGTCGCCGCCCTCTCGTCCGCGTGTTCTTCGTCGGCATCCACCTGGTGCCGCAGGGACTCCCACGGCGGGTTCATCAGCAGAACTTCGAACAAGTCCTGCTTCGCCCACCAGTCATGCGTAAGCGCGTTACCCAAAACGATGTTCTTTGCCACCTGCTTCAAAGTGACGCCAACAGACGCCCCTGCGAGCCATATCAGCAGGCAACAGAGCTCGCGCGCACGCGGGTCCAGCTCCATGCCGTGCAGGGACAGGACGAGCTTTTTACGGTCGGCATCGGTGGCCGTTCTGCCGCGCAGCTCAAGCGCAGCCAGCAGAAGGTTGCCAGCGCCAACGCTTGGGTCGACGATGCGATATGTGCCGCTCGCGGGGAGCGTATTCAGCGTAATGCGTGCAAGCGCGCTCGCGAACGAGTTATGCGTCGCATAGGCGCCGAGCGACTTCTGCGTCGTCGAAGCTCGCTGATAGGCAGCCGCCCATGAGTGCATGCCTTCAGCACTTGCCCCGAGATGACTGGCCTCAAGCGCGCGCTCTGCCAACCTAGCCCAGAGTACCGCGTCGGTTGAGTAGTCAGGCAACGGAGTTAGTGCGAGTTCCCGAACGACCCTTTCTGCGGTTGACCCGTCCCAGCGCGATTTCCTATTCGTAGCGGCAGCGTGCTTCGCAGCCGCGGCAATAGACAAGTTGCTTAGGCGGAAGGAGTCAGATGGGCAGACTTCGCGAGCAACTATGTGGACCGCATCCCAGACCGAACTCATGCAGCCACCAACTGAACCGAGCTCGCAACGCCGCCACTCAACGCCGCCATGACCTGTGCAGCTCTGGACGCGGCGCCCGACGGAGGCGGCCAATTGAACATGTCGAGGCCGATTGCGATGAGGCGTGAGGGGTGGCTCTGGAAGCCGGAAACGTTCCAAGACATGGGGAGAAACTTGTCGGGATATACGAGCACGGCTGTCGAGGAGCCGCACGCGGCCGCCGTGCTAAGGCATTGATAGATGTGCTCGCGGCTAGGAACGCTTCCGTCAAAGCGCGCGTACTTTGCTTCAAAGGTCGCCAGCAATTGACCGTCACGGAAGAGTCGTCCATCCGGCTCGGGCGAAAAAGAGCGCTGAGGCGCGCCGCCGGTGGGGGTGAGCAACGGCACGGACCCTTGCATACGGTACGTGTAGGTGTGCCCACTGGCACGTTCCACCTTTTGAAAGTCAGCCAAGGTCTTTGCCAACAAGGTCTCGAGGAGAGGCCAGGCCTCGATAGCTAGACCAACTCCGGTCAGACTCCCGCTGGCGCCAAACAGCGACGTCCTTGTGAGGATTGCCTTAGCTAGAGACCAGGCTGGCTCGTAGGCTTTCCACTGTTCAGGGAGGGCTAGAAGCGTGCTGGGCGCGACTGGACGCGACGACAAGGGTAGACCAGCGGAAAGGTCGCGTGACACAGTGTGGAGGCCGTTCCTGACTGTCGGGTCCGCAGAGATGTGGGCGAGCCTGTCTGCGACATGCATCAGCCCTCGGGTGTACGGGTTGTCCTGTGCTAGTTCGGTCCGGCTGACGGGAAACATGTGCGGCCGCCACGCGGCCGCTCTTGCCCAACGTGTGACATCCAGTTTCCCGTGAAGGTAGGGCAGTGTTCTTGAGACACGCTCCATCAGAACAATCGGCCCGTCCTGACGGTACGCCCTCTGCAGTCGGGTCAAGTAGATTCGCGCCAGGGCCTCGAGCAGATTTCTGTGAAGCGAGGACGTCCCGGCCCGGCGTTGGCCTGCTACTTCAATGTCCTCACTCCCGGTCAGCAGCCAAGTGGCAGCGGCTACCCAATCCGTCGAAGTGGGAACCTTCGGTGAGACGTGAATTAGCGCGCCGCCACCGAGGTCGATGGTTCCAATGACGTTGGAGATTCTGAATGTGCCGGCACGCTCGTGCAGTATTTGAAATCGCGGGTTGAGCTGGGCGCGCACCCGTTCAGCCGACTGCCGAAGGCGCTGGGCATGCTGCAGGTCAAGGGAGAACTCGTCTCCTTCACGAACGTCCAGTGGGAACAAGAGGCCACCTGCTACAAGAGCGCGCTGAGAGCGGCCAGTTTTTCTTGGCCGTCCATGGCGGTCAGGCTACGCACGGATAGGCGCTTGTCGGCAATGGATGCCAAGCCTTGCGGCGCCTCCTTCCAATACGCGATGAGTCCAGTGGGCGCGGGCTGCCCAAGGGACACGCGCGAGGCATCGCTGACACTCAGCACGGCCGCCAGCGCTTCGTCCTGATCCACAAAGGTCATGCGAAGGGTAGGGACGACCTTGGTGTCGACAAGCATGCACAGCTGCGCAACCCGTTCGGCAACCGCTGAAGCGGTGAGGTGCCAAAGCAAAGCGTGACCCAGCTCAAAATCCTCACCAAGGCAGAACTCAATGCGCGCATTCACGGCTCGCAGTACACGGACCGCGAGACGAGATACATCGTCGAGCTGCCACCCCGTGACGGGCGCGACCGGCGGCATTCCTTGGTCAACGCTGTTGGGTGCCAATCCCAGGTGCTGAGCCAGTGCTTCATAGTCTGGTCCCACGCGAATTACCGTGAAGCGCCGTCGCATAGCAGCATCCACTGGAGCCACGGACCGGTCGGTGCTGTTCATCGCCGCAAGGATGTGCACGCCTGCTGGAAGTCGCACCTCGCTTGCGAAGTCCTCCGCCGTTCCGGGGACGTCCCAATATGGCTCTGGGACGGGCATCTTCTGTCCCGGGTATGGCCGGGTGATGCGTGCGCCCGCATGGGACGAGGAGCTGCGCTTGTCTTTGTCTAGCAAGCTAAGGCAATCGCCAAAGATGGCCGCAGCCGAGCCACGATTGAATTCGTCGATGACGAGAAGGGCTTGGCGATTCCCTTTGCCTACCCAATGGCCGAGACAAAGCAACGGACCCGGCTTGGCCTCAAGCGAGATTCCATGTTGGCTTGAAGTTGGGTAGAGCCCGGCAACGAAATTCTCGTAGCTGTATGAAGGATGGAAGACGAGAACTTCGCTTCTGGACTGAGGCGCGTTCCAGACAGACCAACCGTTGCCCCAGGCTGTCGTGTCGAACAACACAGTACCGACCGGAGCGGAATAGTCGTACAGCGCCTGAAGGTCTTCAAGCGCGACGGTCTTCCCTGTTCCTGGAGGTCCAACGAGTAGAACGTTGGGCTCACGCTGCAGGGCTTCTTGAATCCGCGATACCAATGCAGGAACACGGAGGGTAGGACGCGGTCCCAGTGCCGCGAGGGCAGGTAGAACTATGGTCCCGGACCCGTCGCCATTCGGCAGTGCGTTGATGGCGTCGAGTACCACCGTCGGAAGTTGAGCGAGAGCTCTGTCTGCAAACTGAGGAGCCGGATTGCGGAAGTACGTTCGCACATGCAGCTTGCGGTCCTCGCCAACTAGCTTCACGGCGACCAACCATGGCTCTACACCAGACGCGGTGATAGCCGCGTGCTCCATGTCAGCGGCAGCCGGGTCCTGGAGTCCAGGGTTACCTGGAATGCTGACTTCTGCAGTGTTTGTGTTCCCGATGGTCCAGGGCAGCGGCTTCTGGCCCGTTAGCCACTTCATCTGCCAACGTGGGTCACGCCAGAGGAATTTCCCTGGGCAACTTCCCGTGGGCCATACGTACTCAATGTCAGTGTCTTGAGTACGCGAAGCCGGCAGCACACCTGCCAAGCCGTCGCCAGCCGCCTGAAGAACTTGGAAGAAGTCCTTGGTATATGTTGCGTTTGCGTCGGTGGGGAGCCGCCCGTACACAGCGCGGAAATTCGAAGCGGTGTACTTCGCGAAGAACACAGCTTGTACGGCCTGAGTAGTCAACTTTTTGGTCCTCCCACAACGACCACTTCTGGCGAATCTTTCGGCTGGACGTGCCGTTTTGATTGAGCGGCTACTGAGCGCCTCGTCGTGAAGGGCACTACGGTGGCATGCGAGAAGATTTCTCTAATATGCTCGTTGTCCCGGTTCGAGACCATCCAGTGAACACCCCTCTTGGTGAGGTGCTTGCACAGATCAGCTAGCTCCTCGAGGTCATTCTTGCGGAAGCGCTTCCCGTTGTATCCAGCAAACTTGCTGGTGTCAGAGATGGGAAGGTACGGCGGGTCAAAATAGATGAAGTCGCCGCGCTCAGTGTTCTTCGCTGCATCACGGAAATCTGTTTCTCGAATCGTCACGTCTTGAAGGGCGAGACTAACCGCGGATAGAAAGTCGACGTCCACTCCACGGAAATCTCGAGCGCCCCAAGGAACGTTGAAGACACCTCTTTGATTTTCTCGCCAGAGGCCATTCCAGGCGGTTTGATTGAGATAGAAGAACCGGGCGGCGCGCTCGAGGTGATGGTCAGGAGACTCGTCGCGGACGACGTAGTACGCATCCTCGCCTTGCCTTTTGAAGTAGGGCTGAATATGGTCCCAAAAGGCCTTCGGCTCCTGCTGGACGACGCGCCAGAGGTTGACCAACTCGGTGTTGAGGTCCGCCAAAAAGCAGGCTTGCGCGCGATTGCGCAGCGCAAAGAACATTGCGCCGGACCCCAGGAATGGTTCGTGGTAGTTGCGAAACTTTGAAGGAACGTGCGGTAGAAGTGCGCCAAGAAGGCGAGACTTGCCTCCCGCCCACCGCAAAAACGGCTTCGCCGGTTGCGCCTGGTCAACCCCAGTTGCTTCCTCAAAAGGCAGCGACTCTTGCGCTGCTGAGCGCAAAAGAAGCCTCTCCACCTGTATTACGGCTTCACTCATTTTCTTTTCTTGTCTTTGATCCGTACTCAGTGAGGCGTTGAAGCCGATTCTTTCGCGATAGGTTCTAGACCAGCGGGCAGCTCTAGCCCTTTTGAATGGCAATAATCTTCAATAAGTACCTCGAGCATGTTTGACAGCGTTCGGCGCTCATGCGCGGCCGCTAGCCGCAAGAGTTCCTTAACACTCGGAGCCATCCTCAGATTGACCACTTCAGTCTTCCGCTCAGACATCTCGCCTGCCTACAGATTGCCTTTACAATGGGTAGACTTTACCTCAAGTCATGCCCAGCAAGAAGTGTGACGCAGGGGTCGCTCATGGCGTGAGCCAGCCAGCTGTCCCGGGCGGTGACCTTGCAGGCCGTGCCTCTGCAGCAAGGTTTTAGTCACCGAGTCTGAATGCCGGCAAGGACAGAATCCGAATGGCCATGCTGATGGCGAACGTAGCATCGTTCAGCAAGTGCGCCTGAGTAGGTATGCGGCTGTCCAGTGCACGTCTGGACAGGTTCGAAGGGTCATCAACGCTGCGGTAGTGAGATAGGGGATTGCGAAGCGCCATCAAGCGCCTCAAATCAACGGCATCCGCAGCCGTAATTTCGCTTTTCGCTATGCACCGATTCAGCGTCTCCTGGAATGTGATGCGAGCGGGAAGCTCTTCGGCATAGAGACCGAGCGACAAGTGCGCCGCCAACGTGTGCTCGGCAAGGCTCTGGCACAGAAGCACTGTCGCGACGAAGTTACCGTGAACAAAACTTGAGCGGGCCTCTGACCACGCCGCAAATGTTGTCTCGCCTCCTGGCAGCATCGTCCCGGACGGGCCTAGACTTTCCGAAAGCTCTGCCAACTGATGGAAGCGAGCAACCTTGCCCATGAGGTCATCGTGCAAGTCCCCAAGCAGGATGCGCATGGCTGCGACGTCGGTAAGCGGTGATAGCAAGGTGCCCTGAGCAGGTTCGGCCATGGTTTCTTCCCACAGGTAGCCGCAGCGACCCTATCGCTTCGCAATCGACCCTAACAGGGGGCGCCGTTACCAGCATCACCCGCGGGCGCGGGAACAAGTGCTTCCTGGTGCATTTCGAAGAATGCATCTACCGCATCGACGGCTGTTTCACTAGCCCCTGATGCTCTCGCGCTATCCGTAAATTTTTGAATCTGATACGCCGTCTCGGCACTCTTGATCTTTTCGATCTTACTGGCCAACGCCCTTGCGGTCCGTTCATCGCAGTGAATCAGAGAGTCGACGAGGCTAATTGTTTGGTCAGAATCAAACTGCGCCGGATATGCCATTGAGAGAAAATCAACCACCCGACTGGGAGTGTCTGCATATATTCTATTGAACTCTTCCAGAAGGCCTGTTATTGCGTAATCCCAAGTGGTAAAAATATAGCCATCCGCGCTGTCCGCGGTGAGGAAAGTTACCACACTGGCATCGTCATCTATGATGACAGGCGCCTCTCCTTGCTTCTTGCAAGTAGCCACACGTTGCCTAATTTCTGGCGTCCATTGAGGAGTTTCTACTACACCGATGTCGAACTCCGCGAGTCGGCTGGCGATCTTGTTCCTAGTTTTCCAAATATCGGCATCCTTTTTGATGCCAAAGTGAAGTAGAAAATCCTCTAAACTATCGGAGAACTCGCCGGCATATTTCAAACTTCCAAAGTGACTGATATATGCGTTTCCTGACGCGCGAAGCACCTGTCGTGGCTCATCACCAATAATGTTGTAAATATCTGCAAATTCGGCTGCTTTTTTCCCGTGATGCGCCATTTCGTTGAGATATGGCGCAGGGACGGCGAGCCTAATTTGATGAGCTTTGCACATCGCATGAAGGGCGGATGCGCCGACGCTGTATCTCGACTGCGCCTTTCCAAACGTCAATCCGAAGAGCAGCGGCATAGCGACGCTTGAGTCAAGCAGTGCCGTGATTGAGGTACTGCGGCCCAACGCACGGAGAATATCAAAAGTATTCGTCGAAAAAACATGATTCAGCGCGCTACCGTATTGAGCAATTCTCGCCGTTGACAACTTTCCCAGCGCCTCAAACAGGGCCTTCTTTCTCCTGCCAAGACCCGCGTCGGAAATTTGCTGCGCCAGCCGCGTTGCGAAAGCTTCGTCTCCGTCAAAGCGCTCCTGTCGCGCAAGAATCTCCAGCGAAATACTGACAAAGCTGCCTGCCTGCTCAGCTGTAATTCCGAAGTCTTTGGTGAGATTTTCCACGTCCAGCGACTTAGCTTGAAGGAAATCGGCCTTGGCCGCAGCTACCTGAGCACTGGCAATGCCTCCAAGTGTTAAGTCGGTGTCACCCTTTGAAATATTATCCTCCGCCTGAAGGCGGCGAATTATCCGAGCAACCTGCTGCACAAGCTCAGCATTCCCAAGAGATGCCGCCACTTTGGATGCAAGAGTCTGAGAATCCACGCCCGGAGTTTCAAAAAGTTGGGCTTTGCAGCGGCTCTCTATGGCTTCTTCCTTCAACTCACGCGCCTCTTTTGAGAACAGCAGCGTATTGCTAATCGCCACCTCCTGCGGCGTTGCTGTTAGCTTGGTTTGTAATGGGATGCCGAGCTTTTCATAGGTTGCATTGATGTTGCCAGGCAAAGAGAGTAGCGTAGAGACTTGGTCTAGATCGAAGATATTTATTTCGACCCGCCCTTTGAATTTATATTTGTTTTGTACAAACTCTGCTTCCTCTGTCTCCCTGATTCGTCGATTGGTAACGTATATAAAGTGCTTCTTGCCGGCTTCGAAAGTCTTCTTGGCCTCATCGTTTAGTTTGTTTTCCCATAGCTTTTGAACGGAGAGCTGAATTCGAAGTTCCGGCCAATCCTTAGTTGCTACATCTCTGCCGCCGTCGCCTGTGCCATCCACGATTGATAGATTTCGATAGCCTTTTGCAGCTAAAAACAGTAAAGCAATATCGTAAAATGGCTTGTCTGTGAGCTCACCGATGGTTTTGTGCAATCCGGAAAAATACATATATTATTCCCTGGGGTATGTAAATTCAGTGGGCTGAGCGACAAGCACACGCATGCCTTCTAACAAAAGAATAGCAGAGACGTTGATGTTCCCCCAATAAAGAGGAAACCCGTGGACCTATATTGAGCAAGGTCGTGGGCGCGGCGCTCAGCACCGCTCCGGTAGCCGCCCGCTCACAGGAGACGTGCCATGCTCGACCCCGCAGGAGAACTCGCTATCCCAGCCGTCATCGTGCGCGTAGACATCGACCACCGTGGCCGTTCGGCAACCTACTTGGTTGACGGCAACGGGTCCTCGCTTCCAGCTATGAGGCCCTTCTACGCCCAGGCTGGTGATCTGCTGGCTGACCTACGTGCATTAGAAGCTCGTGACTCGCCCACCGAAGGCTCACTGATTGAGCGCGTGCGCCGCCATGCGCGCACCGTGGCTGCCGAGCCCAACATGGAAGCGGCCATTGGCTTCATTGATCGCAACGGCGAAACCGGCCTTGTGCGAGTGACTGGCCTTCCGAAACGCACCGTCCCCCCCGACCAAGAATGAGCCCTGGCTTCGTGGTTGAAGCAAACGAGAATGCCTGGCGGTCTTGATCTACTGAAAAAGAAAACCCTCGGCGAGACCGAGGGTTTGAACGCCGTTGCTGTCATCGCATGGCGCCTGCTCAGGGAGGAAAAGCAGGGAGGTCGAACGCGAGTTCCAACCTCAGAATAAGTCTAGCAGTGCACTGCTTGCTTGAGGCTGTGGTGGGCCCCGAGTTGCGTCCACGGCACTATGGAAATCCTGGATTCGCCTGCCTAGTCGCAGTCCCCCAAACGCACTCGATCATGCTCCCACATGTGAACCAGTTTTTCGGCGTCAACGCGCGCGTCCTCCAAGGCTTGCTCTCGCGTGTCCCTGAACCGTAGGCATGCGTGCCAAATCATGCTGTCGTGTGCGACATCGACTTAGAACCTCACGCGACCATTGAAGCCCAGTTCGCATTGGCGAGCGGTTGCCCAGGCAGCGGCTGAGCCGTCGGTGGCGAAGAAGAAATCTCTCATCTGGGCTCCAGACTTGGCAGCGAGGTCGATGGTCAAGCCTAGGCCGCTTGCGCGACTGCTACAAGTCTGAGCGATGGGACCTTCGGCCACTTGCTGAGTCAAGCACCTGGATCAGCATGTGACGACGCCGCTGCCACAATCGCTTCACCCCGCACACCGCAGTTAACGGTTTGGCGGCGGCGGTGCGGTGGTGGAGCAAGAAATGAAGCTACCCCTCCCTGATGCCAAGAAGCTCAAAGAGCTGCTGACGGCTGTCGAGCAGCACCCTCTTGGAATGCTGCTTCTGACGATCCTCGTCGGTGTAGCCGGGTACTTTTGGAGAAAGTAATGCTTGTTTTGGTCGATGACATCTCGCATGCGAGCGGCCGGACTTCGTACCTCGAGTACGCGCTTGCGGTGGTCTCGTGCGGGCGCATCATTCGCCGGCAAGAAGCGACGAGTCCAGTACCGTCCATGCCGGTTGATGCGCAATCCACTGAAGTCCACGAGGGCCACCTGAGCTTCGTTGCCGCTTTGAATCTCAAGGCGTGCATGCGAAATCGCCATCCACGACGTCGGAGGTCTGGCCTGCCCACCATTGAGTGGAGCCAGGCGCCACCTAGCGGCGCTCACCACTGATTGAATGAACGAAGGGACCTGCAAAGGTCCCTTTTCGTTGGGTCAGGCTGGCAGCACTAGCGGTGCCACCTTCGACACAGTGACCGACAGGCGGTATTCGCACAACTCTACGTCGCGGATGGAGGCGCAGGCCAAGCGTAGGTCCTCCGACATCGTGCGGCAGATGATGATGCCGCGCACGCGCTGGCCAGGTTCGGCCAACTCCTTGCGCACCCAGTTCATGTAGCGCAAGAGCTGACCGACGACACGGTCATAGCCGCGGGAAACCTTCAGCTCCAGCACAACGAGCGCGTTGTTCCGGTCCACCCCAAGGATGTCGATCCGCCGCCCGTTCCCGGCCTCGAACTCGATGCCCCTGATGTCCTCTTCCTCGTAGAGCCTGAGCCCCGGCTCGATGCACTCGAGGTTCTCAGCCAGATACCGCTGCAGGTCCTTCTCAAGGAGGAACTCGGACGAGCCAGCCAACGGTTCGCCGACCTCCGTCTCAGCAGTCTCCGCGGCCGTCTGTTCTTCCTGACGGACTACATCCCCCTGCACCAGTTCGTGGATGGGAGATGGGTCCTTGCCCGGCTCATACAACCGGTACTGCCCGGTGTCGACCTTGAACAGGATGTCGTCGCTCCCGTTGGTCGACGGGTGATGAAGTCTGTTCTTGTCGTTGGTCGAAGCCTGGACCAGATGCGCGCGGATGGTCACAGGCTTCAGTTTGGGGAAGTGCTCGCTGAACCATTCGACGGCCCTCGAGCTGGTGAACACCTGACCGGGCTTCAGGTCCCACGCCGCAAGCATGTCCTTCAGCAGCGCCCTGGTCGGCTTGTCATAGATGGTCTTCGCCATGTATCTCCCTGGCTCTCAGGCAATGTTGGTTTGAACTCAGCTTAGCAACTGGCGGTGGGGCAGCGGACCCTGATGGAAGTCCCGATGCTCAAGTAGCGCGGAATGCGGTCCGATCCAGCTCATCAGGAGCATGCTGGTGAATTGACGGGATAGCGATGACAAGTGTTGCAGAGGCGGTGTGGGATTCCCGGGCTCGACAGTCGCTGGCCGATGGCGGGCGAGCCTTTGAACAGCTCCTGGCCATGGCAGAAATGAACGCTGACACCGGGCAGTCCAGCGTGGTCGCCGCGTTCATCGCTTCGGTGGTGGGCTTCAGCAAATTCGACCTGTACGACCTTCGGCGCCTCGATGTCGACATCTCCGACGACGTGATGGCATGTATCGACACGATCCGTTGGCGGAAGGCCCACCTTGCCGACTTAGTCCCAGATGGCTGGTCCCGCGCACACGCAATCTGAATAGATTGGGGCTTCGCGCCGGCGCAGCGCTAGCCGCAGGCCAGTGGCTGGACGGAAACCACTATTGCGTGCCCTCATGTACCGGCGGCACATGTCGCAGAATGTCGCATGCCCAGAGACATCCGCGTGCCGATTCCTGACCAGGCAACCGACCTCCGCCTGTATTTCGATGAGATGGTCGAGAACGACGCCTTTGGCACGGCGCTGGATTTCAGCGTCGCAGAGTTCGACGAACTGGCCAGGCTGGTCGACCTACAGTTGACCGGCGCCGAAGCCACGGCAGGTGGCGTGGCTGTGTACTACTCGGTCTACTGGGAGGCCTTCCACGCCTGCGATGACAAGACGGTCGGTGGCGACCATGCACGAATCGCGCGCGGAAAGGTGGATGGTTCCGACTGGGTTTTCACGCGCGCAGAGTTGCCGGTAGGCCGGACTCCGGCCGACGATTTCTGACCTGGGGGACAACCCACGGCATGGACGCGCCTGCGCTTCCTCCTGACGAAGTTGGCCCGCAGCTCGAAGGCAAGGCTAAGGCCATTGGCGACTTGGATTCGCTCGTGCAGGCGTTGTTGACTGCATTGCCCGCTTCGAAGCCCTGGCAGCGTCAGCTGCGCATGCACTTGGCCGACGTGGACCGCGTCAGCCAAGTCCTTCGGCTTGTCGTTGCGATGGGCCGCAGTGAGCAGGAGGTCAACCAGGCTGCCGGTGAGTTGCTAGCGGCCATGCGTGCCGCCAAAGCCAGCGTCAACGGTGGCCGCGCCGACATGGGAACAAAGGCTGCGGCCTCCCTCGGCTTTAACCTTGCGCAAAAAGTCGTCGCCAGTCTGAGCAAGTAGTCGAGTCGAGCCAAGTTGACTCAATCCATCAACTCTGGATGCCGAGCTCGCAATGCCTTCGCAGCGTCGCTTAGAAAATCGGTGCCGGCGGCGGCAACAACTGCGCGTGCCAGTTTCATCCGGGCGTCGTCCAGAGTTCCTCGACAGTCTTCGAGGTTGTACTTGCGGTCTGCTGCCTGGGAGACTACTAGCTTCGCTAGCACCCTAGCGCTTCCTGTGTCTGGATGAGTGTTGATCCAGTCGAGTGCTGGCGCGACGGGATGGTCTATGGTCATATTCGTTGGTCGGGGTTGCGGTCGATGTGACGGAGCCGAATCTGATTGCCAAATGGGGCGGTTCGATGAGCGACGCTTTGGGTCAAATGGTTCCGCGGCAGCCTAGGCGCGGAAAGGGTGTCTTTAGGTCGGCTTCGTAGGATTCGGCAGGCGAGACAGCGCAAGGTCGACGACTGAAGGGACTGGCGTGTAGGCGCGGGAAGTGGCAAGCGCCGGAGCGACCAAAACCTCATGGCATAGGGCATCGGCCGGGCCGCCACCCAGTCCGACGGCGACTTGTAGCATCACCCAATCGAGTTCGCGGTCGTCGAGGTCCCACCCTTTGTTCACGACGCCCTTGGCCAACCGCCGGAGGTACTCTTTGAGTGGCAGCTCGGCGTACTGGACCCGCTTGCGGACGGCGAGTTCGGTCAGCTGCGTCGCGAGGTTCTGACAGGCATCAAAACGCGCAACTAGCTCTTCACCGGTCTCACCGACGACGAACGTGCCGTCAATCAGCCGCGCTGCAAGCTTCGGCTGAACGCCCGAAAGCGCGCCTTCGCCGCGCCGCGGGAAGTCCGCTGGCATTAGGCTGGCATCTGTTTGCTTGCTCATGCGCCCTCGCCTTCAGGGCCGGCTTGCTTTTGTGGGGGCGATAGGGCATCTGTCGTTGGTGACGCGGCTCTCACGATGACGGCTCCATCCATCTGCAGATCGAAGTTGAGCTTGTCCCCTGACTTCACGCCAAGACCATCCAACAGCTCCTTGGGCAAAGTGAGTCTTCCTTGCCTACCTGCTGTGGCCGTTGGGACCCTCATCGCAACACCTCGGCACTGAGGACCAGCGTCGATGCGCCGATACGAGCAACACAGCGCAGCCGCTGGCCTACCTTCAGGTCCCGCCAACCCACGCCCGCAGTACCTTCGCCTATGGATAGGGTGAGCTCGCCGTCATCGCTCTCCGCGTGCACGAATTCGAACTCGCTAACGACGAATTTGACCGTAGCGAAGACTTCAATAGTCTTGGTCTCCATGCTTTCAACCGTGGGATGCACGATGGCGAAGCGCAGCCGCAATGAGTAGGCATCTGCAAGTGCGTGATGGCGCTTGATGCCCCTGGCCGATTCGAGCATCTCCCATGCCGAATCTGCCGCGCGCAGGCCGTCCTCATCGCTGAGGAGATACGAGACGTTCGTTGGGTGAAGACGCGCCCTCGGCGGCCTGGGCGCTGCAGCCAACAACTGTTCCACGAGCAAGTAGTCGCCGCTGTAGTCATAGATCATCTCGACGTCGGCAGCGCCCAATCCATCAAGCCATTCGACGAGTTGAGCAGCCAGCCCCTCCCACGGGACGGCTGGCTCGAGTCCAAGCTGCGGCAAGACCTGTTCAGACACGAAATCGTTGGGGTGCAGCTGTAGCAGAGCTTCGACTTCTTCGCGGGTGCGCTCGCCGTACAGCTCGCTGTCGTCCTGGCCCAAGAACGCTGCGCTGAGAAAGCAGGGTCCGCTCGGCGTCTGCAGAAACTCGGTGTCGAGACAGACGAGAAACGCCATGTTCGGGGACGCCTCAGACAGTGGTCTGAGCAGCCGGGGCGGGCAGTTCGGCTGCGCCCGCCACCGCCTGTTCCACCTGATAGTGGACGATGAGTCCGATAGACAACAACGGATCGTCTCGTTTGGGACGCTGTGGAACCACGACGATAGCGACTTGGACTTGTTGACTGACCGAGGAAGGGGGCAACTGAGGCGCATCGGGGCAGAACTGGTTGCCCTCGCAATCGCGCACCACCACCATCGTGTACTCCCCCCCGACCTTACCGATCTTGACCTCCACGATGGGTCGGATGTCCCATCCATCACGAAACGGGATTGCCGCCAGGAGATGGACCAACTCTCCTCCCGAGGCGTGGAGATGTCCTGCAAGCTCGCCACCAGAGTGCGAGACGAAGGTTTGGAGATTGGCGTTTTCCGTACCGCCTCCGTCGAGAAGGGTTCCAGTGAACCAGGGCTTGGCCGTGGCCGGCCAGCGCACTGCGTTCGTTTGGAGTTCCCAGAGCGCATGGGACAGGGAATAGGTAATCACTGGCGTTCCCTCATATGTCTGTGAAGCAACCTCGACGGAGATGAACTAGCGGAACGTCGAGTGCGCTCTGCACGCCTTCAGTCCGGAGAAACCGAGATGTATAGACAGTATATGTTTGGACGGTAGATTTATGTGCTGTAGATTTTTAGAGTGAAGTTGAGGACCCTTCTGTTTATGAAAAAACAGAAGCTCGCCGCGAGGGCGATCCTTGCCTCGAACGTGCAGGCTCTCCGTGGTGGGCTGGGCGTGTCGCAGGAGAAGCTCGGCGAGATGGCCGGGCTCCATCGCACCTATATCAGCCAGATTGAACGACAGCGCTTGAACATCACCTTGGACAGTCTCGAGAAGCTGGCGGAGGTGCTTGAAGTCCGCGTGTTCGAGTTGCTGGTGGAGCACTGACTAGCGTGAGCGGGTTGAGTCAGCTGCGACGAAGCAGGCGTAAGTTAGCTCGCCGAGTGCTGCGAAGTGCTGTCCATTCGTCGAGGTTCCGATGGAAGCCATTTCGCCGGTTGCTCAGAGGGCCCTACGGCTCGGCGGGAGTGCCCCCTTCCCCGGAGGGGAAGGGCCGGGGGTTGGGACGTTTCAAAGCGCTATGCCATTAGCCGCAAGTACCGCGCCGGACTTGATACGAACTTACGGCTAATGTCCGCATCTCAATTGAAGCGTTTCTCCGCTGAATTGGGAGACTCGGCTAACGTTCGCCAGAACATAAATGCTGACGAATTGCCTGAGTTTCCGAGGGCCGCGATGGAGGCCTTGCGCGAGCCCCTGGAGACCGGCCGCATCCTCATTTCGAGGGCCGCGCGGCAGGCCGAATTCCCCGCGCGCTTCCAGCTCGTGGCCGCCATGAACCCTTGTCAATGTGGACATCATGGCAACCCCTTGCGGGCCTGCCGCTGCACGCCGGACCAGATCGCGCGATACCAGGGCCGGCTCAGCGGCCCCTTCCTCGACCGGCTGGACCTGCTCATCGAGGTGCCGGTGATCCCGCCCCGGGAGTTGCAGGATCTGGCCCCGAGCGAGACCAGCGCCGTCGTCGCCGGGCGTGTGGCGGCAGCGCGCGATCGTGCGCTCGCACGCCAGGGTGTGCCGAACGCGCTGCTGCAGGCTCAGGATCTGGCCACGCATGCCGTGCTAGAACCGGCGGCCAAGGCCCTGCTGGAGCGGTCGGCGGAGCGGCTGGGCTGGTCGGCGCGCAGCTTTCACCGCGTGCAGCGCGTGGCGCGGACGGTGGCCGACCTGGCAGGCGCGGACACCATCGCGCCCGCGCACGTGGCCGAAGCCATCCAGCTGCGCCGCGGCCTGCCGGGTGCTACTGGCGGCTGAGCCGGCCGTCCTTCTCGCGCACCGTGTCGCCGGCTCTGAGCTGCGGGTCGGCGCCGAGCTCGGTGCTGCGCTGACTGCCATCCTTGTTGACCAGGGTCACGACCCAGACGGTGCGCTTCTTCGCGTTCTTCTCGACCTCGTTACCGGCATAGCCACCGGCCACCGCGCCACCGACGGTCGCGAGCTTCTTGCCGGTGCCGCCGCCGACGCGATTGCCGAGCAGGCCACCGACCACGGCACCGCCGACGGCACCGACGCCGCTGCCCGAGCCCTTGCGGGTTTCGGTGTGCACCTGCTGCACCCAGGCGCAGCCGTCGCACAGGCGGGACAACTGCTTGGGCGTGGGCACCGACGTCGCGGGCGACTGCGCCTGCGCGGTACTCAGGGTGGCGGCCAGCGCCACGGCGATCATCAGCTTCATGGCGTCGGGTCTCCAGACTTGCGACGGCATCAGGCGCGCGTGAAGCCGTTTTCGGTCAGGCGCACTTCGTCGCCGACGCGCAGGCCCGGGTCGGCACTGCGCTCGAAGCGGCGCGTGCGGCCGTCGCGTTCCTGCACCTGCACGACCCAGACGGTGTGGGTGTTGTGGTTCTTCTCGATCTCGTTGCCGGCATAGCCACCGGCGACGGCACCGCCGACCGTGGCGAGCTTGCGGCCATTGCCGCCACCCACCATATTGCCCAGCAGGCCGCCGACGACGGCGCCACCCACGACACCCACGCCGCTGCTCTTGCCGCGACGGGCTTCGGTGTGCACATCGGTCACACGTCCACAGCGCTCGCAAAGCACGGGCTGGGCAGGGCTTTCAGCGGGCACCGGCTGGGCTTCGCGCGCCGGTTCGGTGCTGGCCAGACGCTGCGGCTGGGCACTCGTTGGCGCCGGCACGGCGGCGGCAACGGGTTCGGCGGTATCACCATGCGAACGGCCCACCGCATAGGCGCCGCCGAGCAAAGCGAGGACGACTGCAACGCCGGCGACGATCTGCGTGGACTTGACGGGAAGTGTGGGGGTCGACATGGGGCCTCCGATGTGTTTGAACAATGCGGCGAGGATGCCGCCCGGCCACGTCCTGCCCTGTAGGACAAGGCCGCTTCAGTTACAAATAGCCCGCCGAGGCGGCATTTCGTGTCAGCCGAGCAACGGCGCCAGCGCCCGGCGGGCGTCGGCTTCGCTCAAGCCGCAGCGGGCGGCCCAGTCGGCGAGCTGGTCGTCGCCGATGCGGCCGACGTTGAAATAGGCCGCGTCGGGATGGGCCAGGTAGAAGCCGCTGACGCTGGCAGCCGGCGTCATGGCCATGCTGTCGGTCAGGCCCATGCCGATCTCGTCGGGGGCGAGCACGCGGAACAGGTCGCGCTTGGACAAATGATCCGGGCAGGCCGGGTAGCCGGGCGCGGGGCGGATGCCCTGGTATTTCTCGGCGATGAGCTGCTCGTTGGACAGCGCTTCCTCCGGCACATAGCCCCAGAACTCGCGGCGCACGCGCTCGTGCAGCCATTCGGCCGCGGCCTCGGCCAGGCGGTCGGCCAGGGCCTTCAACATGATGGCGGAGTAGTCGTCGTGAGTCGCCAGGAAGTCGGCCTCTTTCTTGTCGACACCGAGGCCCGCCGTCACTGCGAACAGGCCGATGTGATCGCCGTCCTCGGCGACGAAATCGGACAGGCAACGGTTGGGGCGCTTCACGCCTTCCACGACCGGCCGCTCGGACTGCATCCGCAAGCCGTGCCAGGTCATCAGCTTCTTGCTGCGCTGCTCGTCGGCATAGACAGAGATGTCGTCCTCGTCCACGCGCGCGGCCGGGTAGAGGCCAAAGACGGCATGGGCCTGCAGCCAGCGGCCATCGATGATCTTCTTCAGCATGGCCTGGGCGTCGGCAAACACCTTGCGCGCCTCGGTTCCGACGACCGCGTCGTCCAGGATCGCGGGATAGGGGCCGGCCAGATCCCAGGTCTGGAAGTACGGGCCCCAGTCGATGTAGCGCGCCAGCTCGGCCAGGTCGAGGTTCTTCAGCACGCGCCGGCCGGTGAATTTGGGCGGCGGCGCGACGCGGGTCAAGTCCAGCACGGCCTTGTTGGCGCGGGCCTGTTCCAGCGTGACCAGTGGCGTCTGCTTCTTGTTGGCGTGCAGCTGGCGTGTCTTCTCGATGTCGGCCTTCAGCTCGGCGATGTAGGCGGCGGCGCGGTCGTCGCTGAGCAGCTCGGTGCACACGCCGACCGCGCGCGAGGCGTCGGGCACGTAGACGACCGGGCCGTCGTAATGCGGCGAGATCTTCACGGCCGTGTGCACGCGGCTGGTCGTCGCGCCACCGATCAGCAGCGGCATGTGACGGGACGCGAAGTAGTCGTCGCGCTGCATCTCGGCGGCCACGTGCTGCATCTCTTCGAGGCTCGGCGTGATGAGGCCCGACAGGCCGATGATGTCCGCCGCCTCTTCCTTGGCTTTGCGCAGGATGTCCTGGGCCGGCACCATCACGCCCATGTTGACGACTTCGTAGTTGTTGCACTGCAGGACCACCGTGACGATGTTCTTGCCGATGTCGTGCACGTCGCCCTTGACGGTGGCGATGACGATCTTGCCCTTGGGCTTGGCATCGCCGCCGCCTTCGATGAGCAGGCGCTTTTCTTCCTCGATGTAGGGCAGCAGGTGGGCCACGGCGCTCTTCATCACGCGGGCACTCTTCACCACCTGCGGCAGGAACATCTTGCCGGCGCCGAACAGGTCGCCGACGACGTTCATGCCGGCCATCAGCGGGCCTTCGATGACGTGCAGCGGCCGCCCACCGCCGGCCGAGATGGCCTGCCAGGCTTCCTCGGTGTCCTCGGTGATGAAGTCAGTGATGCCATGCACCAGCGCATGCGACAGGCGCTGGTTGACGTCGCCCGCGCGCCAGGCCAGGCGCGCCGAGTCGTCCTTGCCGGCGCTCTTGGCGCGGTCGGCGATCTCGATGAGGCGTTCGCCCGCGTCGGCGCGGCGGTTCAGCACCACGTCTTCCACGCGCTCGCGCAGCTCGGCATCGAGGTCGTCGTACACGCCCACCATGCCGGCATTGACGATGCCCATGTCCATGCCGGCCTGGATGGCGTGGTACAGGAACACGGTGTGGATGGCCTCGCGCACCGGCTCGTTGCCGCGGAAGCTGAACGACACGTTGCTGACGCCACCCGACACCTTGGCGCCGGGCAGGTGCTGCTTGATCCAGCGCGTGGCCTCGATGAAGTCCACGGCGTAGTTGTCGTGCTCCTCGATGCCGGTGGCGATGGCGAAGATGTTGGGGTCGAAGATGATGTCTTCGGCCGGGAAACCCACCTCGTCCACCAGCACGCGGTAGGCGCGCTCGCAGATCTCGATCTTGCGTTCGAAGGTGTCGGCCTGGCCCTTCTCGTCGAAGGCCATCACCACGGCTGCGGCGCCGTAGCGGCGCACGAGATTGGCCTGGCGGCGGAACTCGTCCTCGCCCTCCTTCATCGAGATGGAGTTGACGATGCCCTTGCCCTGGATGCACTTCAGGCCCGCCTCGATGACCGCCCACTTGGACGAGTCGATCATGATCGGCACGCGCGCGATCTCGGGCTCGCCGGCGATCAGGTTCAGGAAGCGCACCATGGCCGCCTGGCTGTCCAGCATGGCCTCGTCCATGTTGATGTCGATGACCTGGGCGCCGTTCTCGACCTGCTGGCGCGCGACGGCCAATGCCTTCTCGAACTCGCCGGCCAGGATCATGCGGGCGAAGGCCTTGGAGCCGGTGACGTTGGTGCGCTCGCCGATGTTGACGAACAGGCTGCCGGCGTCGATGGCAACGGGCTCGAGGCCGGAGAGCTTGAGAGGAGGCGGGGTGGTCATCGATGGCGTCTCGCGCGGGGAATCGATGAGCGCCGTTGGAAAACGATCCGAGCCTGGGGAAAACCTCGCAGCGCTCCTCGGATGAGCCGGGAATTCTACGCAGCCGCCCCTTCGCCAGCGCTCAAGACTTGCTTGCCCGTGCCGAATGCACGATCAGAATGCCTGTATCCATGGCCTCTGAACTCATCCCCCTCCCAACCCGCACGCTGCGCGTGGGCATGACGCTGCCCTACAACCTCTTCGATGCCAACGGCAAGTTGCTGTTCGCGCGCGGCCAGGTGTTGCGCGACTCGCCGCTGGTGCGCGGCCTTGTGGATGGCGGCGCCTGGGTGAACGCCGACGAAACGGTGGAGTACCAGCGGGCGCTGGCTCACCGCCTCGACACGCTGGTCATGCAGGACGTGCCACTGTCCGACATCGCCAAGGCCGACACGGGTTTCCGGCTGGACTCCCTCGTCCCGAGCAAGGTCGAACTGGGCCCGCGCGAGGCCTGGTCCAACCTGCTGCTGCAGACCCACAGCCTGCTGCGCGAGACCGAGCCGGCCCACTTCGGCACCCGCCTGGCCCAGTTGCGCGACGCTGCGCTGAAGCGCCTGCACGCCCACCCCGACGCGACGCTGATGCTGCTCATCTTCGAGAGCAGCCAGGAGTTCGGCGACTACAGCGCCCGCCACGCGCTGCTGACCCTGCTGCTGGCCGACCTCGTCGCGCAACAGCTGCAGCTTTCTCCCGAGCTGCGCGAAGCCCTGCAAGGCGCCGCGCTGACGATGAACTACGGCGCCGGCCCGGCTCACGACCGCCTGGCCAGCCAGGTCGACCCAGCCACTGCCGCCCAGCGCCAGGCCTTGGCCGCCCACGGCGACCGCGCCGCCGCACGGCTGGCGCAAGTCGGCGTCACCGACGCCGCTTGGCTGACAGCCGTGCGCCTGCACCACGAGGCCGGCCCCGGCCCGCTGGCCACGCGCAGCGTTGGCGAAAAACTCGCGCGCCTGCTGCGCCGCATCGACCTGTTCGGCGCGCGACTGTCACCGCGTCGCAGCCGCCAGGCGCTCAATGGCGCTGCGGCGGCGCGCGCCGTCTACCTGGACGAACTCGGCCAGCCCGACGAGGCCGGCGCCGCCCTCATCAAGACCGTGGGCCTCTACCCGCCGGGCAGCATCGTGCGCCTGGCCAACGGCGAGGTCGGCATCGTCTGCAAGCGCGGCTTCAGCGCCACCGAGCCCCTCGTCGCCGCGTTGATCGGCAAGAGCGGCAGCCCGCTGAGCAACCCGGTGCCGCGCGACACCCGCCTGGCCGCCCAGGCCATCGCGGCCAGCCTCGCGCCGGCGGAATTCAAGCTGCGCGTGAACCTGGAAGCCCTGCTCAAGCTTTGAGCACCGACTGACTGCCAACAGCGACAAGGGCGGCCGCAGGCGGCCCTTTGTTCATTTCGGCACTTGCATTCGCCGAGCTGTGCATATATTCTGTGTATACACATTATGCACAGCAGTCTTTTTATCTCCCAGACGGACGCCCGGCCGATGTATCTGCAGATCGTCGAGCAGATCCGCCAGCGCGTCGCCGCCGGGGACTGGCCGGCCGGGCAGGAGCTGCCGTCCATCCGGGCGCTGGCGGCGGACCTGCGCGTCAGCGTCATCACCGTCAAGCGCGCCTACCTCGACCTCGAATCCGAGGGCGTCATCGTCACGCGCCACGGCAAGGGCTCCTTCGTGGCCGACGCGCAAGGCCTGGCCAAGGACATGCGCCTAGCCCAGCTCGACACCCACCTGGCCGCCGCCAGCGAGATTGCCCGCTCGCTCGCCATGCCCGAATCCGAACTGATTGAACGACTGCGCACTGCGCAGAACCAGGAGCCCAAGCCATGAACGCCAAGGCCATCGACATGAGGGGCGTGCGCAAGGCATTCCGCTTCTTCACGCTGGAAGACGTGTCCCTCGAACTCGAACAAGGCCAGATCATGGGCCTCGTCGGCCCCAACGGCGCCGGCAAGAGCACCACCATCCGGTTGCTGATGGGTCTGCTGACCGCCGACGCCGGCAGCATCCGCCTGCTCGGCCATGACATCCCCCGCGGCCAGGCCGCCGCCAAGGCCGACGTGGGCTTCGTCAGCGACGACATGCGGCTGCTGCCGCAGGCGACGCTGGCCTGGCACATGGACTTCGTCGCGTCCCTCTACCCCGGCTGGGACGCGGCCTACGCCGCCACGCTGCTGAAGCGCTTCGGCCTGCATGCCGGGCAGACGGCCAGGAGCCTGTCCACCGGCGAGCAGGCCAAGGCGCTGCTGCTGCTGGCACTGGCCCGCCGTCCGCGCCTCTTGGTGCTGGACGAGCCCACGTCGGGCATGGACCCGGTCGCCCGCCAGGAGTTGCTGACCGAGTTCATGGACGTGCTGCGCGACGACAGCCGCTCCATCCTGTTCTCGTCGCACAACACGGTGGACGTGGAGCGCATCTCCGACCGCCTCACCTTTATCGACCGCGGCCGCGTCGTGGCCTCGGACAACAAGGAGGACTTTCTCGAACGCTGGCGCACGCTGCGGCTACGCCTGCCCGACGGCGCGCCCGACTGGCAGCTTCCCGAGATCGTCAGCCGCGACATCGACGGCCCCAACGTGACGCTGACGGTCGACGGCTTCAACGACGACTTCCTCGCCCGCCTCGGCGCACCGGTGCGGGACGTCTACCGCATGAGCCTGGAAGAGGTCTTCGTCGCCACCGTCATGCACAGCCGGCAAGCGCAGGAGGCACGCCCGTCATGAACCTGCTCACCCGCAAGCTCATCGCCAAGGAGCTGTATCTCTATCGCTGGCTGCTCATCGGCGCCACCGCCGCAGGCCTGGCCGGTCTGCTGAGCGCGACCTCAGGCGACGTGGGCTTCAACATCGGCTTCATCGTCTGGCTGACGGCCATCATCGCGCTGGGCGTCATGCTAGCGCTGTTCGGCGTCGCCTCCGAGCGCAAGGAGCGTTCGCTGCTGTTCGTGCTCAGCCTGCCGCTGTCGCCGGGCGACTACGTGCGCGCCAAGCTGCTGGGCCTGCTCGCCTGCTTCCTGCTGCCGTGGGCCTGCCTGAGCGGCGGCGCGCTGGCGCTGATCCTCGTCATGCCGGGCATCGCCGACGGGCTGCTGCCCTATGCCGTGCTGCTGTGCGTCTTCCTGCTGCTGAACTTCGCGCTGGTGCTGTGCGCCGCGCTGAACATCGGTTCCGAGGCAGCCATGGGCGGCGTCGTCATCCTCACCAACATGTCGGTCTCGCTCTTCATGATGGGCGTGGGCCGCATCCCCGCGATCGGCCAGTACATGGTCGCCGCCATGCCGGTCTGGAACGCCACGTTCTGGCAGCTGCTCGCCGCCGAAGTGGCGCTGACCCTGCTCGCCCTGTCCCTGCCCCTGTTCACCGCCGCGCGGCGGCGCGACTTCCTCTAAGGACTTCCATGAACCACCCACCCACCGGCGAGAGGCTGCACGCCCTCGACGCCGTGCGCAGCTTCGCCCTTTTACTGGGCGTGGCCTTCCACGCCGCCATGTCCTTCATCCCCGGCATCCCTAAGGGCATGTGGGCCATGAGCGACAACTCGCCCAGCGCCTTCCTCGGCGACGCGAGTTTCGTCGCGCACAGCTTCCGCATGACGCTGTTCTTCTTCATCGCCGGCTACTTCGCGCGGCTGCTGCACCAGCGGCTGGGCACCGCCGGGTTCTGGGCCAACCGCGGCAAGCGCATCGCCGTGCCGCTCATCGTCGGCTGGCCGCTGCTGTTCGTCGCCATCCTCTTCGTGTGGGGGCTGGGCATGCAGAAGGTCTTCAACGGCGCGCCGCCCTCACTGGCGGCAACGCCGGAAATGCCCAAGACCTTGGGTGCGCTGCCGCTCTTCCATCTGTGGTTCCTGTATCAGCTGCTGTGGCTGTACGCCGGCGCGCTGCTGGTGCGTGCGGCCGTCGCCGCGCTGGACCGGCAGCAGGCGCTGCGCGGCTTCATCGACTGCGTCGTGGCCGGCGCGCTGCGCTGGGGCGCGGCCACGCTGCTGCTGGGCCTGCCGCTGGTGGCCTGCCTGCTGGCCACGCCGACCTGGTTCCCGTGGCTGGGCATCCCCACGCCGGACCAGTCGCTGATCCCGCAGCTGCCCGCCACCGTCGGCTTCGGCACCGCCTTCGCGGTCGGCTGGCTGGTGCATCGTTCCAGCGGCGCGCTCGCGGCCATCACGGCGCGCTGGCTGCCCCATCTCGTGCTGGCGGCTGCAACGTCGGCGGCCTGTCTCTACATCCTGAAGACCCAACCGCCCTTCGGCATGCCGCAGACGCCCAGGATCGCCTTCGCGCTGGCCTTCGGTGTGTCCGTGTGGGCCTGGGTGTTCGCCATCACCGGCCTCGCGCTGCGCTTCCTGTCGGGCCACAGCCCCGTGCGGCGCTACATCGCCGACGCGTCCTACTGGATCTACCTCGCCCACCTGCCGGTGGTCATGGCGCTGCAGGTCTGGGTGGGCGACTGGCCGCTGCACTGGAGCGTCAAGTACCCCCTCGTCGTGCTGGGCAGCCTGGCCATCCTGCTGCTGAGCTACCACTTCCTCGTGCGCTCGACGGTCATCGGCAAGCTGCTCAACGGCAAGACCTACCCACGCCGCGCCGTTGCAGCGCCCGTCGAGCCGGCCACGACCGATGACGTCGTCGCCTCGCTGCACGGCGTGTCCAAGCGCTACGGCAAGCTGGAGGCGCTGAGCCGCGTCGACCTGCAGCTCAGGCGCGGCGAGCTGCTCGCACTGCTCGGCCCCAACGGCGCCGGCAAGTCCACCGCCATTTCGCTGTGGCTGGGCCTGCACGAGGCCGACGCCGGCCTCGTCAAGCTGCTCGGCGGCTCGCCGCAGGAGATCGCGCGGCGCCAGGGGCTGGGCGTCATGATGCAGGACGTCGAGCTGCCGAAAGACCTGAAGGTGCACGAGCTGGTGGCCCTCTCGGCCAGCTACTACACGCGCCCGCTCAGCGTGAAGGCCGCGCTGGAGCGCGCCGGCATCACGGCCCTCGCGAGCCGGCCCTACGGCAAGCTCTCCGGCGGCCAGAAGCGCCAGGTGCAGTTCGCCATCGCCATCTGCGGCCGGCCCAAGGTGCTGTTCCTGGACGAGCCCACCGCCGGCCTCGACGTCCAGGCCCGCGAGCTGATGTGGGCCAACATCCGCGCGCTGCTCCGCGAGGGCTGCTCCATCCTGCTGACGACGCATTACCTGGAAGAAGCCGAGGCGCTGGCCACCCGCGTCGCCGTGCTCGCCAAGGGCCGCGTCCTCGCCTCGGGCAGCGTGGCCGAGATGCGCGCGCTGGTGTCGCGCCGGCACATCCGCTGCGCGACCTCGGTGGCACCGGGCGATGTGCGCCAGTGGTCCGGCGTCGTCGACGTGAGCTGCGACCACGACCAGCTCGCCATCGTCGCCACCGATGCCGAAGCGGTCGTGCGCCGCCTGCTCGCTGCCGACGCCCGGCTCACACGCCTGGAAGTGAAGCAGGCCGGCCTCAACGACGCATTCAACGCACTCACACAGGAGGCTGCATGACCACCCTGACCCACGCCCTCGACCTGGCGCCGCCGAAGCGCGCGGCGTCGCCCTACGCCATCGAGATCCGTCTCGAACTCATCCGCCTGCTGCGCGCGCCGGCCTTCGCGCTGCCGATGTTCGTGCTGCCGGTGGCGCTGTACCTGCTGTTCGCCTTCGCGGTGGCCGGCGAGCAGACCGCCAGGGACCCGGACGCGGCCCGCTTCATGTTCGCCGGCTTCTCGCTGATGGCCGTGACCATGGCCGCCGTGTTCGCCACCTGCCCGTCCATCGCGATGGAGCGCGAGCTGGGCCTGCTGACGCTCAAGCGCGCCCAGCCCGCGCCGCCGGGCGCCTGGCTCGCGGCCAAGATCGTGGCCGGCGTCGTGACCGGCCTGATCGCCTACCTGCCCATCCTCGTCGTCACCGCCGTCAGCGGCCAGGCGGCCTTGAGCGCGGGCCAGCTCGCCGCCATGAGCGCTGTGCTGGTGGCAGGCGCCATCCCGTTCTGCGCGCTGGGGCTGATGGTGGGCGCCGTGGCCGGCGGCTCCGCGGCGCCGGCCTACGCCCACCTGCTTTACCTGCCGGGTCTCTACCTGTCGGGCGTGTTCTTCCCGCTGCCCAAGTCCATGTTTTTCCAGGCCCCGTTCTGGCCGCAGTTCCATCTGAACCAGCTCGTCTTCGCCGCCGGCGGCGTGAGCAAGTTCCGCTGGATCGCGCCGGAGATGGCCGTCGCCGTGCTGCTCGGCTTCACGGTGCTGTGCGGCGGCATCGCACTGTGGCGATTGAGCCGGAAAGGTTGACCCCTCGCCCGGTCTTGCCCCGCTGAACGCGGGCAATCCCAGTCGGTCCCCCAAGGGGACGGCGATGCTTGCCGGATCGACCGGCAGGCATCGCCGGGTGCGGGCCGGCTTGGGAGCGGCCCGGCGCTCGGCCCGCAAGGGCGGGCTCGTGAGCTCAGTCGAGAAACGACTGGGCGGCCCGCAGGCCGCCCTCTTCACTCAGCCGCAACGCCGATCAGTGCTTGGCCGAACCGTTGGCCGACGCATCGACCGTCACCGAGTGGTCGGCGCGCGAGGCCGTGGCGGCGGCGCTGCCCGAGCCCTGGCCGTTGCGGCCGGTCGCCTGCGTGCTGGCGGCCCCGCCGATGGCGGACTTGCTGGCCGTGCCGTTGGCCGTGGTGGACAGGGCCGGCTTGGCCGGCGGCGTGGCGGGTGCAGCCGGCGTGGCCGGGGTGGCCGGTGCGCCTGCGGTGGCAGGGGTGGCCGGAGTCGCGGGGGTAGCGGGGGTAGCGGGCGCAGGTGTCGTCGTGCCGGAGGCATTGCCACTCTTCAGCGCGCCGTTCAGCATGCCGCTGCCCTGGGCGCCGAGGTCGCCGCTGACGCCGTTGGCCGTGCCGCCGAGCGTGCCGGTGACGGCGCCGTTCGCGCTGCCGGAGCCGTTGGCGGCGACGGAGCCCAGCTGGTCCTTCAAGCCCTGGCCGGTCGTCTTGATGTCGCCGACCTTGTCGGTCACCGTGGACTTGGCGGTGTCGACGCCGCCCTGCACGGCGGTCTTGGCATCGCCGGCCTTGTCGGTAGCGGTCTGCTTCAGGTCGCCGACCTGGCCCTTGGTCTTGTCGACACCGCCCTTGAGCAGCGAGCCGTCGGCCTGGCCGTTGGCCGAGCCGGCCGCGTTGCCGCCCACATTGAGCTGGCGCGGCGACAGCGCGCCGTTCAGGCCGCCGGTCAAGCCGCCGGTGAGGCCACCCGCGCCGCCGCCGAGCAGGCCGGCATGAGCGTTGGCGGCGAACAGGCTGGCGGCGACAGCGGCGATGCTCAGCGTGGTGCGAAGAACTTGGGTGCGACGGGTTGCAAACATGATGGATCTCCGGGTGCTTGTGTCTGAAGAGCCAGCCATTCCGGCCCTTTCACTGATCACAACGACGGCCGTTCGGAGAACCTTCCCGCCGGGGATGCAACGGTTTGTGTCAGCGGGCTTGGCGGGCCTGCAGCTGCTCGGGCACCACGCGCAGGTCCTCGGCGACGAGGCCGCGGCCGTAGACCGGATCTCGGCCCGGTGCGCCCAGGTCGATGGCGGACGCGGCCAGGCGCTCCACGGCGGCCGCCGCCGCGGCCGGGTCCGGCTCGCGCAGCTCGGCGGCCAGCAGGCCCGCTACCAGCGGCGCCGCGAACGAGGTGCCGCGCGCAACGCCATAGCCCCCGCCGCTGCGCGCCACTGCCAGCTCCGCGCCGGGCGCGGCCCACATGACCTGCGCCCCCTGCGCGGCCTCGGGCAGCACGCGGCGGCTGGTGTTCACGCCCGTCACGCCGACGACGCCGGCATAGGCCGCCGGGTAGAGCGGCGGCGCGGCCGGGCCGTCGTTGCCGACCGCGGCGACGAGCAGGTGGCCGCGCTTGACGAGCGCCGCCACGCCCTGCTCCAGCAGGCGGTTCTGCGGGCCGACGAGGCTGACGTTGACGACGGCGACACGCTCGCGCGCCATCCAGGCCAGCGCACGCACGACCTCCTCGGCCGAGCCGCCATCGGCCTTGTCGCAGTACACGTCGGCGGCGAACAGCTCGGCCTTCACGGCAGCGCCCGCGAAGCCGCGGTCACGGCCGACCAGCAGCGACGCGACCGCGGTGCCATGTTCGCTGGGCACGGCGCTGCCGCCGCAGCCGAAGCTGGCGCCGGCCGCGTGGCGCAACGCGGCGTGGCGGCGGTCCACGCCGCCGTCGATGAGGCCGACCCGCACGGGACCGGTCGGCGTTGCGGGCTTGGCGCCGGTGCCGGCCATCACATCGCCGCTGCGCGAATAGAGATGGTTGAAGTCGGCCTGCAGGTCCGGTTGCAGCGCGCGCAGCCGCACCAGCGCATCAGCCGTGTCCAGGCCGGCCGGTACGCGCAGCACGACTTCGCGCAGGTCCAGCTCGGGCCAGGACTCGTCACGCAGCTTGACCAGGCCCAGACCCGCCGCGGCGGCCAGCGCGGCGTCGCTGGGCGACACCAGCACCAGCTCCTGGCGCCGGATCAGCTCGCCCCGCGGGTCGGTCTCGACGGCGTCCGAATGGCGGCGCAGCAGGTCGCGCACATTCGTCACGCGCAGGTCCGCCAGCTGCGTGGTCGACGACAGCAGTTCGGGCAGCGGCTGCACCGCACGGTCCACGACACGGTCGACGACGCCGGGCAGGCGCGACAAGCCGGGCAGCTGCGGCAGGCGCAGCTGGGCCTGGGCCGGCAGGCTCAGCGCGGCCGCGATGGACAGGGCAAGGAAGGCTTTCATGGCATTCAACGGGCGTTTTGTGAGGATAACGAGTGAGGCAGGGAAGAAAATCCATGTTCCGTCCGTTGTCCGTGTATCGATGCCCGAAACCCTTCCCGAGCTTCGCCAGGAGATCGCCGCCCTGCTGCCCCGGCTGCGCCGTTTCGGCCGCACGCTGGCCCACTCCCGCGAAGACGCCGACGACCTGGTGCAGGTCGCCATCGAGAAGGCGCTGACCCGCACCGACCAGTGGACGCCTGGAACGCGTCTGGACAGCTGGATGTTCAGAATCATGCAGAACGCCTGGATCGATGAATTGCGCGCCCGCGAGCGGCGCGGCCAGACCTTTCTGCCCGAGGAGGACGGCGAACATGTCGGCGACGCGAGTGCCTCGGGTTCGCAGCTGGACGCCATCCTCGTGCGCAAGGCCGTGGCACGGCTGAGCGAGGAACACCGCGCCGTCGTCGGCCTGGTGCTGGTGGAAGGGCAGAGCTACCAGGAAGCCGCCGAGGTGCTGGGCGTGCCGGTCGGCACCGTGACCAGCCGCCTCGCCCGTGCCCGCGACACGCTGCAGGAACTGTTGGGAGAGTGGCCATGAGTCCGGACGACGAGATCACCCTGAAGACCGAGCGCCGCCGCATGGCCGCCGCCTTCGACGATGTGCTGCACGAGCCCGTGCCGGACCGGCTGAAGGCCTTGCTGGCCGAGCCGGCGCCGGTGGCCCAGGTCGTGGACCTGGGCGCCGTGCGCGCACAGCGTCGCGGCATGTCCAGCTGGGCCGCCTGGGGCGGCATGGCGGCGACGCTGGTGCTGGGCACGCTGGTCGGCACGCGGCTGGCGCCGCCGGGCGGCGGCGCGGACCCGGGCCCGTTGGCAGCCACGGGCGCCATCGCCCAGGCGCTGGACCGCCAGCTCGCCAGCGCCCCTGAGGCCGGCGCATCGGTGGCCGTGCAGCTGAGCTTCAAGGCCAGGGACGGGCGCTACTGCCGCAGCTTCTCGACCGCCGACGTGGCCGGCCTGGCCTGCCGCGACGCCGGCGGGGCCTGGGCGTTGCAGCAGGTGGCCGCGCTGGCGCCGGGCCACGCCGATGGCGCCATGCGCCAGGCTGCCAGCAGCCTGCCGCCGGCCGTGCTGGGCGCGGTGGACAGTCTCATCGCCGGCGAGGCCCTCGGCCCCGAGCAGGAGCGTGCGGCCCGCGATGCGGGCTGGCGGCGTTGAATCCGTCCGTCTCGGCTAGCATCGCCCTGAGCCTGGGAGGGCACAGGGTGACGATGATCATGTCCGCATCTTTTTCTGCAGCATCCGCATGCCCTGGCGCTTCTCCGCAAGCCTGTTGCGCTTCAAGCGCTATCTGATCCTCGGCAACGCCGCCATCCTGGCGGTGGTCGTGCTGCTGGGGCTGCTGGATGCCGACGCCAGTCACCGGGCCCAGGAGGCGCGCGCCCGCCAGACGGCGGCCAGCCTGGCGCAGACGCTGAGCCTGAGCGTCAACGCAGGCATCAAGCTCGTCGACAACACGCTGCAGTCCACGCTGGTGCGGCTGAACGAGCTGCAGGCCAAGGGGCCGCCGGACGTGCGTGAGCTGGCGCGCATTGCCGAGGAGCAGCGCGCGCTGGTGCCCGAGATCGACGCGCTGCGCGTGACCGACGACGGCGGCCGGGTGCTCAACCCTGGAGACCGGCCGAGCATGTCGATGGCCGACCGCGACTACTTCCGCGCGGCCAAGGAGGCGCCGACGCAGACCGTCGTGTCCGAGCCCCAGCGCGGGCGGATCATCGGCGGCTGGGGCCTGGTCGCGGCGCGTGCACGCACCGACGCCAGCGGTCGCTTCCTGGGCGTGGTCTACGCCAGCCTCAAGACGGAGCGGCTGCGCGAAGGCTTCAGGCGCGCCGACCTCGGCGGCCAGGGCGCCGTGACGCTGCGCTCGAGCTCGCTGCGGCTGATCGCCCGCTATTCGCCGCAGGAGATCGACCCCGACGCCGGCATCGGCACGGCCAAGGTGTCGGAGCAGCTGCGCGCGGCGCTGGCGGCGGACCCGCTGCGCGGCAGCTTCGTCACGCGCACGGTGCTGGACAACGTCGAGCGCGTCACGGCCTATGAAGCGGTGCCCGGCTACCCGATGCTGCTGCTGGTGGGCCTGGGCACCGAGGACTTCTACGCGCCCTGGCGCCGGCAGATCGGCGTGCTGATCGCGCTGCTGCTGCTGCTGGAGGCGCTGCTGGTCGCCTTCTCCGTCTTCATCTACCGCGCGCAGGCCGCCCAGGTGCGGGAGCGCAGCCGCGTCGAGCAGCTGGCCGCCGAACGCGGCGCGTTGCTGGACAACGAACTGGTGGCGATGGTGAAGCTGCGCGACCGGCACGAGACCTGGCACAACGCGGCATTGGCCCAGCTGTTCGGCTACGGCCCGGGCGAGCTGAGCGGCCAGCCCGCGCGGCAGCTCTACCTCGACGACGAGTCCCACGCGCGCGTCGGCCACGCCTACCAGCGGCTGGAAGCCAAGCGCAGCTACCGCACCCAATTGCGCATGCGACGCAAGGACGGCAGTCCGATCTGGATTGACCTGAGCGGCACGGCGCTGCCCAACGGCGAGTCGCTGTGGCTGATGACCGACATCACGGCCATCAAGCGCAGCGAGGAGCAGGCCCGCCACCTGGCCTTCCACGACGTGCTGACCGGCCTGCCCAACCGCCACCTGCTGCTCGAACGGCTGGAGTTCCTGTTGCGCGACGCCGGCCGCAACGACCGCTGGCTCGCCGTCTGCTACCTGGACCTGGACGGCTTCAAGGCGATCAACGACGGCCACGGCCATGATGCCGGCGACGCCCTGCTGCGCGCCGTCGCCGCGCGGCTGAACGCCAGCGTGCGCGACAACGACGTCGTGGCGCGCATCGGCGGCGACGAGTTCGTGCTGGTGCTGAACCAGCTTGCCGGCCTGCGCGATGAGCAGCATGCGCTGAACCGGCTCATGGAGAGCTTCGCGGACCCCGTCCCATTGCCCGACGGCACCGAGGTCTGCGTGGGCCTGAGCATCGGCGTGGCGATGTACCCGCGCCACGGTGGCGACGCCATCACGCTGATCACGCACGCCGACCAGGCCATGCTGGCGGGCAAGCGCGCGGGCAAGGGCCGCTGGGTGATGTATGAGGAACCCGGCGAGTAGGCCGGGCTGACGGCACGGTGTCGGGCCAGCTGGGCTCGCGCAGACTCCGGTGATTCCCCCTCAGCGTTCGGGAATGCGGCTGATCTGCACGCTGACGATCTGCCAGGTGCCGTCGCGGCGCACGTAGATGTCGATGTAGCGGTAATGGCTCGTGAAGGCCTCGCCCTGGTAGCGGCCTGTCATGCGCGTGCGGCCGCTGAGCAGGGCCGTGTCGCCGTAGACGCGCACCTCGAAGTCCTCGACGGTGTAGGGATCGATGACGAGGTCGGGCGACATCAGGCTGGCGACAAAGCTGGCCTTGATCTCGACATTGCCGCGACCATCGATCTGGCGGAAGTCTTCGGCCATGTTGGCCTCGATGGCGGCACGGTCCTTCTTGACGATGGCGCGGTCCCAGGCGTCGGCTTGGGCCTTGAGCTGGGCCGCCAGCCGGGGCGGCTCGGCATGCGCCAAGGTGCTCACGCCCAGCGCCGCAGCCAACAGTGCGCGGCGCATGAATCCTGCGGGCCGAGCGCCGGGCCGCGCCCAAGCCGGCCCGCTCAGGCGATGCGCTCGCGGCTCGCCGCCGCCAGCATCGCCGTCTCCTCGGGAGACCGACTGGGGACCGCGTTCAGCGGAGCGGAACCGGGCGAGAGGCCTCATACCTCCAGGCTGCGCCAGACCAAGCCGGTGATCAGCTCGCGCGCGGCCTCGAAGTCGGCCTCCTCCAGCCGCGGCTTGCCCATGTAGAGGGCGAACTGCGGCGCCAGGTCGGCGTAGGCTTGGGTGGACGACCAGATCAGGAACATCAGGTGCGTGAAGTCCACGCGCCGGATCAGGCCCTCGGCCGCCCAGCCCTCGAAGCGCTCGACGTCGGCATGCAGCAGCGGCATGACCTGGGCCTTGAGCACGTCCTGGTAGCGCGGCGCGCCGGCCATGATCTCGCGGGTGAAGACGGCGTTGCCGCTGGGCCGCTCGCGACTGAAGCGCAGCTTGGCCGTCACATAGGACTGGATGGCGGCCTTGGGCTCCTCGGCCTCGGTGATGGCGTTCATGTTGGCCATCCACTCGCCCATGACGCTGTCCAGCACGGCGCGGTAGAGCTCTTCCTTGCTGGGCCAGTGGTAGAGCAGGTTCTGGCGCGACAGGTCGAGCACGGTGGCAATGCTGTCGAGGCTGACACCCTCGAAACCGAAGCGGGCAAATTGGCGTTCAGCTTCGGCGAGGATGGCCTCCTGCTTGCGCAGGGTGGCGGCGCGCGGCGTGCGCGCGGCGGGAGCAGTCACGGTCATGCACCGGATTCTGACGGTGCGCACCAAGCCGAAGCTGCGGGTTTTTACGTCTAGGTCAATTTTTACGGGGTAGTAATGTTTGGCTGTTGCCACCCGGAGATTCCCGTGGACCTTGCCGATCTGAAATCCGGCCGCCTCGGCGCCGACGACTACGCCCGCAACTTTGCCGACGCCCACCCGCCGCTGAACCGCGCGCAGGCGCTGATCGAGGCCGAGCGCTGCTATTACTGCTACGACGCGCCCTGCCAGACGGCTTGCCCGACCGGCATCGACATCCCGAGCTTCATCCAGCGCGTCGCGCAGGACAACGTGCGCGGCGCGGCCGAGGCCATCCTGACGGCCAACCCGCTGGGCGGCATGTGCGCCCGCGTTTGCCCGACCGAGGTGTTGTGCGAGCAGGCCTGCGTGCGCAACACCAACGAGAGCAAGCCGGTCGAGATCGGCATGCTGCAGCGCTACGCGGTGGAGGGGCACTTGGCCAATGCCGAAGCCAAGCCGCTGTTCGAGCGCGCGGCGGCGACGGGCAAGAGGATTGCCGTCGTTGGCGCCGGGCCGGCGGGCCTCGCGGCCGCGCACGGCCTGGCGTGGCGCGGGCACGACGTGGCGCTGTTCGACGCCAACCCCAAGCTCGGCGGCCTGAACGAATACGGCCTGGCCACCTACAAGGTGGCCGGCGGCTTTGCGCAGCGCGAGATCGACTGGCTGCTGTCCATCGGCGGCATCACACCCAAGCTGAACTGTCGCCTCGGCCGCGACATCACGCTCGACGGCCTGCTGGCCGAGTACGACGCGGTCTTCCTCGGCCTGGGCCTGGCCGGCGTCAACGCGCTGGGCATCGCCGAGCCACAGGTCACCGGCCTGCGCGACGCCGTCGACTTCATCGCCGAGCTGCGCCAGAACGCGCCCGAGATCGTGCCCGTGGGCCGCAAGGTCGTCGTCATCGGCGGCGGCATGACGGCGGTGGACGCGGCCGTGCAGAGCCGGCTGCTGGGCGCCGAGCAGGTGACCATGGTCTACCGCCGCGGTCCCGACGGTCTGTCGGCGTCCACCCACGAGCAGCAGTGGGCGCAGACCCACGGCGTGACCATCCGCTGCTGGGCGCGCCCGCTGGGCATCGAAGCCAGCGGCGGCGTGCTGAGCGGCATGCGCTTCGCGGCGACCCGGCTCGAAGGCGGCAAGCTGATCGACACCGGCGAGCAGTTCTTCATCGAGGCCGACATGGTGCTGCGTGCCATCGGCCAGACCTATCAAGCCGCACCGGCCGGTGCGGCCATCGAGCTGGAGGGCGGCCGCATCAAGACCGACGCGCAATTCCGCACCAGCCTTTCGCGCGTCTGGGCCGGCGGCGACTGCCGCCACGGCGGGCGCGACCTGACGGTGGAAGCCGTCGAGCACGGCAAACGCGCCGCCGAATCCATTCACGCTGAACTGACGGGGGTGGCCCATGGCTGACCTGAGCACCAACTTCCTGGGCATCAAGAGCCCCAACCCCTTCTGGCTCGCGTCGGCCCCGCCGACCGACAAGGAGATCAACGTACGCCGCGCCTTCGAGGCCGGCTGGGGCGGCGTCGTCTGGAAGACGCTGGGCGAGGACCCGCCGGTCGTCAACGTCAACGGCCCGCGCTACGCGACGCTGTGGAGCCAGGACCGGCGCGTCATCGGCTTCAACAACATCGAGCTGATCTCGGACCGGCCGCTGCAGACCAACCTGGACGAGATCAAGCGCGTGAAGCGCGACTTCCCCGACCGGGCCATGATCGTGTCGCTGATGGTGCCGGTGAACGAGGCGAGCTGGAAGGCGATCCTGGAGCGCGTGGCCGACACCGGCGCCGACGGCGTGGAGCTGAACTTCGGCTGCCCGCACGGCATGAGCGAGCGCGGCATGGGCTCGGCCGTGGGCCAGGTGCCCGAGTACATCCAGCAGGTCACCGAGTGGTGCAAGAAGCACACGAAGATGCCAGTCATCGTCAAGCTGACGCCCAACATCACCGATGTGCGCTTCCCGGCCCGCGCCGCGCATGCCGGCGGCGCCGATGCGGTCAGCCTCATCAACACCATCAACTCGGTCATGGGCGTGGACCTGGACCGCATGACCATGAGCCCGGTCACCGACGGCCTCGGTTCGCACGGCGGCTACTGCGGCCAGGCGGTCAAACCGATCGCGCTGAACATGGTGGCCGAGATCGCTCGCGACCCGGCCACGGCCGGCCTGCCGATCAGCGGCATCGGCGGCATCACCACCTGGCGCGACGCGGCCGAGTTCATCGCCATGGGCTGCGGCACGGTGCAGGTCTGCACCGCCGCCATGGTCTACGGCTTCAAGATCGTGCAGGACATGTGCTCGGGCCTGTCCAATTTCATGGACGAGAAGGGCTATGCCAGCCTGGCCGACTTCCAGGGCCGCGCCGTGCCCACCGTGAAGAACTGGAACCAGCTCAACCTGAACCATGTCGAGAAGGCCGTCATCGACCAGGACAGCTGCATCAAGTGCGGCCGTTGCCACGTCGTCTGCGAGGACACGTCGCACCAGGCCATCTTTGCGACCAAGAACGGCCAGCGGCATTTCGAGGTCAACGACGCGGAATGCGTCGGCTGCAACTTGTGCGTGTCGATCTGCCCGGTCCCTGGCACCATCTCGATGCGTGCACTCCAGCCGGGCGAGACCGATGCGCGGACAGGCCGCGTCATCGACGGCTCGTACGCGAACTGGACCACGCACCCGAACAACCCCATGAGTGCCGGATGCGCTTGAAGGAATCGAGATGAGTACTTATGAAGTCGGCCACTGGATCAACGGTGAGCTGAGCCGAGGCCACGGCGAACGCCAGCAGGACATCTACAACCCCGCCAGCGGCGCGGTGCAGGGCAAGCTGCTGCTGGGCAGCGTGGCCGACCTGGATGCCGCCGTGGCCAGCGCCACGAAAGCCGCCAAGGCCTGGGGCCAGACGCCGGCGCTGGCGCGCTCGCGCGTGCTGTTCAAGTTCCTGTCCATCGTGCAGGAGCGCCGCGAGATCCTGGCCGACGCGCTGGTGCGTGAGCATGGCAAGACCACGCCGGATGCGCTCGGCGAAGTGGCCCGCGGCATCGAGAACATCGAATTCGCGACCGCGATGCCGCAGCTGTTGAAGGGCGAGTACACCGAGCAGATCGCCCGCGGCCTGGACGCCTGGAGCACGCGCCAGCCGCTGGGCGTCGTGGCCGGCATCACGCCGTTCAACTTCCCGGCCATGGTGCCCATGTGGATGTATCCGCTGGCCATCGGCTGCGGCAATGCCTTCATCTTGAAGCCCAGCGAGCGCGACCCGTCGGCGTCGCTGCTGATGGCCGCGTGGCTGAAGGAAGCCGGCCTGCCCGACGGCGTGTTCAGCGTCGTGCAGGGCGACAAAACAATAGTCGACGCCATCCTGGCCCACCCCGGCATCGCCGCGGTCAGCTTCGTCGGCTCGACGCCGGTGGCCGAGCACATCTACAAGGTGGGCTCATCGCACGGCAAGCGCGTGCAGGCGCTGGGCGGCGCGAAGAACCACATGGTCGTCATGCCCGACGCCGACCTGGAGCAGGCCGTGGACGCGCTGATGGGCGCCGCCTATGGCTCGGCCGGCGAGCGCTGCATGGCGATCTCGGTGGCCGTGGCGGTGGGTGATGCCGCCGATCAGTTGGTGGCAGCGCTGGCGCCCAAGGTCGCCGCGCTGAAGATCGGCGAAGGTCATGGCAGCGGCATCGAGATGGGCCCGCTGATCACGCGCGCTTCGCAGCAGCGCGTCGAGAAGCTGATCGGCGAAGGCGTCGCGGCAGGTGCGCGCGCAGTCGTCGACGGGCGCGGTCATCGCGTCGCCGGCTTCGAGGATGGCTTCTTCGTCGGCGGCACGCTGCTGGACGGCGTATCGGCCGACATGAGTTGCTACACCGAGGAGATCTTCGGCCCCGTGCTGTGCGTGGTGCGCGTGCCCGACCTGGCCGCGGCCATCGCCCTCATCGAGGCCAACGAGTACGCCAACGGCGTGGCCATCTTCACCCGCGACGGCCATGTGGCGCGCGAGTTCGTGCACCACATCCAGGTCGGCATGGTCGGCGTCAATGTGCCGCTGCCGGTGCCCATGGCCTTCAACAGCTTTGGCGGCTGGAAGCGCAGCCTGTTCGGCGACCACCATGCCTACGGCCCCGAGGCGGTGCGCTTCTACACCAAGCACAAGGCCGTCATGCAGCGCTGGCCGAATTCGCTCCCGAAGGGCCCGCAATTTGCTTTCCCGCAGAACACCTGAGTTCTCCTTTGTGAAAGGCATCCCATGAGCGCTGTCGACCCCACCCTGGCCAACGCCGACCTGCTGCCCACCACCGCCGCACAGCGGCACTGGCGCTGGAAGGACTTCGCAGCGCTGTGGGTAGGCATGGTCGTCTGCGTGCCGACGTACACGATGGCCAGCTCCATGCTGGACCAGGGCTTCAGCTGGCAGCAGGCGGTGATGCTGGTGCTGCTGGCCAACCTCATCGTGCTGCTGCCCATGGTGCTGATCGGCCGCGTTGGCCCCAAGCACGGCATTCCCTTCCCGGTGCTGGCGCGCGCGTCCTTCGGCGTCAAGGGCGCCAACCTGCCCGCGGTGCTGCGCGGGCTTGTGGCCTGCGGCTGGTTCTCCATCAACTGCTACTTCGGCGCGCTGGCCCTGCACAGCTTCCTGAACGTGCTGGGCTTCAACCTCGCTGCGCCCGCAGCCGGCGAGACCATCAGCACGTCGCAGTTCGCCTGCTTCATCGCCTTCTGGGCGCTGCACCTGTGGTTCATCTGGCGCGGCACCGAGTCCATCCGGCTGCTGGAAGTCATCGCCGCCCCGCTGATGATCGGCGCGTCCATCGCGCTTGTCGTCGCGCTGATGATGGCGGTGCCGAGCGCCCAGCTCTTCGGCCTGCCTGCCAAGCAGGTGCCGGGCGGCCCCAACACCTGGGCCGCGCTGACCGGCCTGGTCGGCTTCTGGGCCACGCTGGCGCTGAACATCCCCGACTTCACGCGCTTCGCGAAAACGCAGCGCGACCAGACGCTCGGCCAGGCCGTCGGCCTGCCGCTGCCGATGGCGCTGTTCTCGATGGTCGGCGTCATCGGCTTTTCGGCCAGCGCCATCCTCTATGGCAAGGCCGAGCTGTTTCCGGATGCGCTGCTGGCCAAGATGGGCCCGGTGGCCGCGGGCCTGGGCCTGCTCGTCATCCTGCTGGCCAACCTGACGACCAACGTCGCCGCCAATCTCGTCTCGCCCAGCTACGACTTCTCGCAGCTGGCACCGAGCAAGATCAGCTTCCGCATGGGCGGGCTGATCGCCGCCGTCATCGGCCTGCTGTTCATGCCCTGGAAGCTGCTGGCCACGTCGGGCGGCTATCTGTTCACCTGGCTGGGCGGATATGGCACGCTGCTGGGCGCCATCGCCGGCATCCTGATGACCGACTATTACCTGCTGCGCCGCACCGAGCTGAACACCGGTGACCTCTACCGCCGCGGCGGCGAGTACGAGTACAGCGGCGGCTGGAACCCGCGCGCACTGCTCGCACTGGCCCTGGGCGTGCTGCCCTGCCTGCCCGGCTACCTGGCCGTGTCCGGCGTCGTCGACAAGGCCGCCGTGGCGCCCTGGATGATTTCGCTGTTCGACTTCGGCTGGTTCTTCAGCCTCGCCGTGTCCGGCGCCGTCTACTACTTCAGCATGCCGCGCCAGACCGCGGTGCAAGGAGCCCACGCATGAGCCTTCTGATCCGCGGCGCGGTCGTCGTCAATGCCGACGCGGAGTCGCGCACCGACGTTCTCTGTGTCGATGGCCGCATCGCGGCGCTGGGCGAGCGCGCCGTGCGCGAGGCGCCCGCCGGCACGACCACGCTGGACGGCACCGGCCAGTACCTGCTGCCTGGCGGCATTGACCCGCACACCCACATGCAGCTGCCCTTCATGGGCACGGTCACGCAGGATGACTTCTTCAGCGGTACCGCCGCGGCGCTGGCGGGCGGCACGACGTCCATCATCGACTTCGTCATCCCCAACCCGCAGCAGCCGCTGATGGAGGCCTACCGCACCTGGCGCGGCTGGGCCGAGAAGAGTGCGGCGGACTATGCCTTCCACGTCGCCGTGACGTGGTGGGACCAGAGCGTCAGCGACGACATGGGCACCCTTGTGCGCGAAGAGGGCGTGAACAGCTTCAAGCACTTCATGGCCTACAAGAACGCCATCATGTGCGACGACGAGACGCTGGTGAACAGCTTCAAGCGTGCGCTCGAACTGGGCGCCATGCCCACCGTGCACGCGGAGAACGGCGAGCTGGTCTACCTGCTGCAGGCCGAGGTCGCCAAGATGGGCATCACCGGCCCCGAGGGCCATCCGCTCTCCCGCCCGCCAATGGTCGAGGGCGAAGCCGCCAACCGCGCCATCGCCATTGCCGACGTGCTGGGCGTGCCCATCTACGTCGTGCACGTCAGCTGCATCGAGAGCGCCGAGGCCATTGCCCGCGCGCGTGCCCGTGGCCAGCGTGTCTACGGCGAGGTGCTGGCCGGCCACCTGCTGATCGACGACAGCGTCTACCGCGATCCCGATTTCAACAAGGCCGCCGCTTACGTGATGAGCCCGCCCTTCCGGCCCAAGATCCATCAGGAGTTTCTGTGGCGCGGACTGCAGTCGGGCCAGCTGCACACGACGGCGACCGACCACTGCACCTTCTGCGCCGAGCAAAAGGGCATGGGCCGTGACAACTTCGCCAAGATCCCGAACGGCTGCGGTGGTGTCGAGGAACGCATGGCCGTGCTGTGGGACGCCGGCGTCAACCCGGGCCGCCTGACGCCCAGCGAGTTCGTCGCCATCACGTCCGCCAACGCGGCCAAGCTGTTCAACATGTACCCCCGCAAGGGTGTCATTGCCGAAGGCGCCGACGCCGACCTCGCGCTGTGGGACCCGGCCGGCACCAAGACGCTGAGCGCCAAGACGCAGTTCTCGAAGAACGACTTCAACATCTTCGAGGGCCGCACGGTGCGTGGCGTGCCCAGCCACACGATCTCGCAAGGCCGCGTCGTGTTCGCGCGCGGCGAACTGCGTGCGGAGCAAGGCAGGGGCCGCTACCTGAAGCGCCCGCCGTTCGGCCCGCAGTTCGACGCCGCCGCCAAGCGCGCCCACGACCTCGCGCCCACCGCCGTCGCCCGCTGAAAGACATCGCCATGGACATGCCCGCCACCCAATCCGACATCACGAAGCTGCGCGTCAACGGCCAACGCCTGTGGGACTCGCTGATGGAGCTGGCCAAGATCGGCGCCACCGAGAAAGGCGGCGTCTGCCGCCTGACGCTGACCGACCTCGACAAGCAGGGCCGCGACCTCGTCACGCGCTGGGCGCGCGAGGCCGGCATGACCGTCACGATCGACCAGATCGGCAACGGCTTCATGCGCCGTGCGGGCCGCAACAACGCCCTGCCGCCCATCACGACCGGCAGCCACATCGACACCCAGCCCACCGGCGGCAAGTTCGACGGCAACTACGGCGTGCTGGCCGGCATCGAGGTCGTGCGCACGTTGAACGACCACGGCATCGAAACCGAGGCGCCCATCGAAGTCGCGTTCTGGACGAATGAAGAGGGCTCGCGCTTCGTGCCCGTCATGATGGGCTCGGGCGTGTTCGCCCAGGCATTCACGCTGGAGCATGCCTACGCGGCCACCGACACCGAAGGCAAGACCGTCAAGGACGAGCTGGAGCGCATCGGCTACATCGGCGAGCAGATCCCCGGCGACCACCCCATCGGTGCCTACTTCGAGACTCACATCGAACAAGGCCCGGTGCTGGAAGACCACGACAAGACCATCGGCGTCGTCACCGGCGTGCTGGGCATCCGCTGGTACGACTGCGTCGTCACCGGCATGGAAGCCCACGCCGGCCCCACGCCGATGGCGCTGCGCAAGGATGCGCTGCAGGTCGCCACCAGGTTGATGCAGGAAGTCGTCGCCTGCGCCCACCGCCACCCGCCGCATGGCCGCGGCACAGTGGGCATGGTGCAGGTGCACCCCAACAGCCGCAATGTCATCCCCGGCCGCGTGAAGTTCAGCATCGACCTGCGCAACGCGACCGATGCACTGTGCGAGGCGATGGATGCGGACATCCGCGCAGTGGCCGCCAAGCTGAGCGCCGAGAGCGGCCTGCCCATCGAGATCACACCCGTCAGCGCCTACCCCGCTCAGCCCTTCCACGCCGACTGCATCGCCGCCGTGCAAAAGGCCGCCGATACGCTGGGCTACAGCAACATGCGCGCCGTGTCCGGCGCCGGCCACGACGCCGTCTACATGGCCCGCCTGGCCCCGGCCGGCATGATCTTCATCCCCTGCAAGGACGGCATCAGCCACAACGAGATCGAGGACGCCAAGCCGGAGCACATCGAGGCGGGGTGCAATGTGTTGCTGCAGGCGATGCTGGAGCGCGCGGGTTGAAGAGAGGCCGCGCCGAAGCTCGCGCACCTGACGAAAGGCTGTCTGCTGTTCCGGCCGACGTTGAGCAGTGGTCTGAGAAGAGCAAGCAGTCCGTCGCGTATGGCTTTAAACGCGAATACCAAGACATCCCCTACAACTGTTGGCATTGCAAAGCCGCCTGCGTCTTCACAGCTCAGGACCAGCGGTACACGTTTGAAGTCAAGAAAGCCAGCATCGACCAACGTCGCACGCTGTGCGCGTCGTGCTGGTCCGAGTCGCACAGGATTCGTTTGGCGCTGCGCGACTGCGAGGAACGATGGGCGCGGTCCAAGGCGCAACTGAGCGTCGACAAGGAATTCCTGAGTCGCTGGTCAGGGCTGCTGGTCGCGCTGGAGGCTTACGTGGCCTACAGACCTGACGCGGCCAAGAAGGACATGTTCGCTAAGTTGATGGCGCGCGCTTGACCCACCACGACTGCGCCGCTGCCCAGCTCACCTCCGGCACGATGAACAGCAACATCACAGGCGCGCCGGTCTGCCACAACGCCCAGCCCATCCACAGGCCGAACAGCATCCGTGCTGCGGCGTCATAGCGCCCGAACTGCACCGTCGGCCCGCGCAACCTCAGCACAGCCCACACCAACGCGACGCTGCCCATCAGCAGCGCGAACAGCGTGTGAAAAGCATCGAACGCCGGCAGCGGCTGCCCACCCAGCGCGACATTGATGGCGCTGAACTGCGTGCGGCTCAGCTCGAAGGTCCAGGGCGTCGCGAACGGCGCGGTGACGATCAGGTCGTAGAGCGCGCTGAACCAGACGACGCGCAGGAAGCGGCGAGTGCTGAAGGAAGGCATGCATGGAACGTCGCGAAGGACGAGAGGCAGACAGAGCCGGCATGCTCGACCCTGGACTACGCTCCAGGGTCAAGCCCTATCGACACCCACACGCATGCGCATCGGCACCCTCTCGACGCTGACCGGCCTGAGCCGCGACAGCCTGCGCTTCTACGAGAAGCGCGGCCTGCTGCAGGCGCGCCGCGCCGACAACGGCTACCGCGACTACCCCGAGGAGGCCGTGCAATGGCTGGGCTATGTACGCACGGCGCAGCAGCTCGGTTTCACGCTGGCCGAGATCGCGGCCGACCTGCCGCTGCTGGTCCAGGGTGAAGACGCCGGCCCGGCGCTGCGGGCGACGCTGGCGCGCAAGCTGGCGGACGTGGATGCGCGCATCGCCGCGCTGCAAGGCCTGCGGGCCGAGCTGGCGACGCGGCTGGACGAGACTCCGGAGACTGGCGCGAGCTGCCCGCTGCGGCCGGCCGCCTGACTCGTCAAGCCACCGAGCTGCGCACCGCCTCGCGCACGAGGCCGTCCAGCTTGCCGGTGATCTGCGTGAACTCACCTGATACGACCGCGAACTCGCGACCCGAGGTGCCGGCCCGCGCCGCGATGACCTGAGCGTTGAAGGACACGATACGGGCGTGCTTGGCAATGGCCTCGATGTCGCCCATCACCGCTGTCAGCTGCTTCTTCGCGGTGGCGGCGTGCTGGCGGGCGAGATCTTCGTAGATCTGGGTCAACCGGTTGAGCACCCCGAGCAGGAGCGTCGCGCTTTCGACGAGTTCCTCCAGCAGGTCTGCGGCGCCGCGGGCCTGGGCGGCAATGCCGTTCAGCGCCTTCTGCGCCAGGGCCATGAAGGCGCAGATGCGCTCGTCGGCCTTGTCCATGCCGAAGTAGGCCTGTTGCAGCTCATCGCCGAGCACGGCCGGCGACAGCTCCCCTTCGAGCAGGGCGCGATGCGCATCGCGAAAGGTGGCCAGCGCGTCCTGGGCCGTGGCGAGCGCGCCTTCGCGCCCCTGCAGGGCCAGCACCGCGTAGAGCACGACGCGCTGCGACGTGAAGCGACGGCGGCCCGAGAGGTTGATCGACTTGCCGTGGACCTCGCCCGCCATCTGCTTGGGCGCGATCCCTCGGTTTGGTGCATCGGTAAGTGCACGTGGGTGGTGCAACATGGTGGACTCCCTGATCTGGATCAGGACCGACGCCTCCCTCGGCAAGCATGCCGGTCCTGCCAGACCCAGGGTTAGCACGGGCCGTGCCATGCACCTGAATGGCGAGTCGCTGACTGGCGCGCCGCGACGCATCGCGTTACGAAAATCCGCCGGGCGAGAACGACCGATCGACGGGTCGCTCGCCAGAATCTCGACTCCACCAAGGAGGATTGGATGCGACCGAATCGTCTCTGCCTGTCACTCGCCCTGCTGTTGTCCTGGCCCCTGGCCCACGCTGACGGCGTGTCCGCCGACAAACTGGCGCAAGCGCTGGGGGTGCCCGGCCTGCAGGTCAAGGCCGTGCCCAAGCGTCGGCCCCAGCAGGTGCAACAAGACTACGCCGTCACTGATCGCGCGGGCAACGACATCGCCTCGGTGATGCAGGCCCCGCCGGCCAGCTTCTCGGACTGGAAGCAGGTTCCCGGCTTTGAGCCGGTGCCGGGCCTCGGCCAGGAGGCCTTTGCACGGCCCGAGATCGACCAGCTGTGCGCACGCGGCGCCAACGCTTCGGCCTGCCTGACGCTTATGCCCGGTGCGTTCCCGGTCAACAAGAAACCTTCGCTGCAACAGCGCAAGGCGGCGCTGCAAACCTTGATCTGACGCGCAGTCGCGCGGGCTGATTCAGGTGCCGCGCAGGCGTGCCAGCCGCTCGGCGGCCAGCGCCAGCGTGTCGTCGCGCTTCGCAAAGCAGAACCGCACATGCCGCCGCTCCTGCGGCTGCTGGTAGAAGACCGACAGGGGGATGGCAGCGACGCCGATTTCGGTGGTCAGCCACTTGGCGAAGTCCAGCTCGGGCAGGTCGGACACGCCGCGGTAGTCAACGGTCTGGAAATAGGTGCCCTCGCAGGGCAGCAACTTCAATGGCGTGGCCGCGAGCGCGGTGCGGAAAGCGTCGCGCTTGGCCTGGTAGAAGTCGCTCAGGCCCTGCCACGGCGCTGGGTCGGCGAGGTAGGCGGCCAGCGCATGCTGCGTCGGCGTGTGCACGGTAAACACCGTGTACTGATGCAAACGCCGAAAGGCCGCGCTCAGCGCCGGCGGCGCGGCAACGAAGCCGACCTTCCAGCCCGTCACGTGGAAGGTCTTGCCGAAGCTGCTGACGAGGAAGCTGCGCGCCGCCAGCCCGGGGTAGCGCGCGACGCTCTCGTGCGGTGCGCCGTCAAAGACCATGTGCTCGTAGACCTCGTCGCTGATGACGAAGAGGTCATGCAGCTCGGCCAGCCGCTCCAGTTCGCGCAGGTCGTCACCGGTGGCGACGCGGCCGCTGGGGTTGTGCGGCGTGTTCAGCACCAGCGCCCGCGTGCGCGGCGTGATGGCGGCGCGCACCGCCGTCCAGTCGATGCGGTAGTCCTGCGTCATCGGCACGCCCACCGGCACCGCGCCGGCCAGGCGGATGGCCGGGTCGTAGCTGTCGTAGGCCGGCTCGATGATGATGACCTCGTCGCCCGCGGCCACACAGCAGTGCAGCGCGGTGATGAGGCCCTGCGTGCCGCCGGCGGTGATGGTGATGTCACGGTCGGCGTCGTAGGCCGAGCCGTACAGCGCGTTCAACTTGGCGGCGATGGCCTGGCGCAGCGCCGGCACACCGGTCATCGGCGGGTATTGGTTGTGCCCGGCCGCCATCGCGTCGGTGACGGCCTGCAACAAGGCCGGGTCGGCGCCGAAGTCCGGGAAGCCCTGGCCGAGGTTGACGGCGCCATGCTCGGCGGCCAGAGCCGACATGACGGTGAAGATGGTGGTACCGGTGTGGGGCAGCTTGGTGGGCAGGACGGGCATGGTGCAGGCATTCTGCGCGAGCGGCCGGTGTCCTTCTGCGCCGCGCGCATATGCTGCCGCGCTCGCCGACTACCGCCCTCGACCTTGACCACGCCCGACTCGCCCCCGTTCAGTCTTCGCCCTGCCAGGCTCGATGACGCCGCCACGCTCAGCGCGCTGGCGATCCAGGTCTTCCTGGACACCTACGCCGCCGAGGGCGTGCGCCCCGACCTGGCCCGCGAGGCGCTGCGCGAATACGCCGTGGACGCCTTCGACGCGCGCCTGCGCGAACCGGCGCGGCGCTTCGTGCTGGCCGAGCGCGGCACGGGCTTGCTGGGCTTTGCCGAACTGACGCTGACCGACCAGGCCGCGCCCGCCGGCGGCGTGACCGGGTCCGAGCTGATCCGCCTCTACGTGCAGCCGGCGGCCCAGGGCTCGGGCCTGGGTCGGCAATTGATCCGTGCCGCCGAGACTGTCGCGGCCGAGGCTGGCCTGCCGGCGCTGTGGCTGACGGCCTGGGACGGCAACCACCGCGCGCTGGCCTTCTATGCCCGCCAGGGCTATGCCGACGTCGGTGCGACGAGCTACAGCTTCGAGGGCAACCGCTACGGCAATCGCGTGCTGGCGCGCGGTCTCGATCCGAACCGCTGAGGCCTCAGCGGCGCATCCAGCCGCCCCGCAGCACGCGCCGCGCCGCCAGCGCGATCGGCAGCCCGAACAGGAAGCAGTGCGCCGCAATCGCGGCCGCGTCCGGCCGGGGCGGCCAGGCCGGCGTGTGCAGGGCCGACAGCGGCAGCACGACGTTGTTCATGCCGAAGTAGACGACGAGGCCATAGACGAGGCCGGCAACGGTCGCGTTGCGCAGCAGCGCGGGCAATTGGCGCGCGGCGATGCAGAAGATGGCCGCCCAGATCAGCGCGATGGCGTAGTGCAGGGCCACGCCGAGCGCGAACGTCGCCGGCCCGCCGCTCAAGGCCGCCTCGCGGCCGATGAGGCCAGCGGCGACGCCCTGGAAGACGCGCAGCTTCATGCCGTAGTAGCTCAGCGCAAAGATCAGGTCGCCCGTGCCGGCCAGCAGGCCGCCCCAGACGATGGCGCGTGTCAGCGGCTTCATGGCAGGGCTCCCGGCGGACCTTTGAGTTCGACGACGTTGCCCTCCGGGTCGCTCAGGTAGATGGACGGTCCCTCGCCTTCGGCGCCGTAGCGGCTCTCGGTCTTGCCGGCATCGACGCCGTGCGATGCCAGGTGGGCGTGAATCTCCTCCGCGTTGAAGGGCTCGACGCGCAGGCAGAAGTGATCCAGGTTGCGGCCTTCCACGCCCGGTGCCGCGCCGCCCATGCGGCCGAGCTTGCCGCTCACGGGCACGAGGTCGATCAGCGAGCGGCCGGCGCGCAGCTGCACGAGGCCGATCTCGTCCTGGCGGCGCTCGACGCGGCAGCCGAGCACGTCGACATAGAAGCGCAGCATCGCGTCGAGGTCGACGACGCGCAGCACGAGGTGGTCCAGGCCTTGCAGGTTCAGCATGCGGGTGTTGCGAGAGGTGGTGCGGGTGGAGGCGCGAGCATGCCGCCATGCCGCGCCCGTGCCGGAAGTGATGACGGGTTTGTCCCGAGTAACGAGAACGGGTCGCCGCGCTCAATAGAGGCATGCAAGTCCTGCAGGCCCTTCCCCTATGTTGCCCGACATGAGCTGGCTGACCCGCCTCGGCTTCGTCGCCCCCGCGGCGTCGGCTCGGGCCGATGAAGCGACGCTGCTGGCGCGCCTGGCCGCCGGTGACGCCGACGCGCTGGCGCTGCTGTACCGGCGCGAGAGCGGCTCGGTCTACCGCTATGCGCTGGCGCTGGGCGGCGACGAAGCCGCCGCGCTGGACGCCGTGCAGGAGGCCTTCGCTCAGCTGCTGCGCGGGCCACAGTCCTACCAGGCGGGGCGCGGCTCGCTGGGCGCCTATCTGGCCGGCATGGCCCGGCATCAACTGCTCAACCACTGGCGCGACGCGCGCCGCCATGTGCCGCTGGACGCGCTGGACGACTCGCTCGACGACGACGAAACCGCCGAGCCGGTGCCGGCCAGCGACGCCCGCCTCAGCCGCACACAACAGCAGGACAGCCTCTGGGCCGCCATCCGCCGCCTGAGCTGGCCGCAGCGCGAGGCCCTGGTGCTGGTGGACCTGCAGGAGCGCAGCTACGACGACGCCGCCGCCATTGCCGGCGTCAGCGTGGACGTGCTGCGCACCCGCCTGCACCGCGCCCGCCAGCGCCTGGCCGCCCTGCTGGCTGTGGGAGAACGCTCATGAACATCGACGACACACCCGACTGGCTCAAGCCCGCCCGCGCCGAGCTGGCACGACTCCAACCCGACGCCGAACAGGACGCCGAGCTGCTGGCCCGCCTGACGCGCCAACTGCAGGCCCGGCAAGCGCGGCGCGCGTCGGCCGACGACCTCGCCCGGCCGCACTGGCTGCGCCGCCTGGCCTGGGGTGCCGGTGGGCTGGGCGCCACGGCGGCGGCGCTGCTGTGCGCCGTGCTGCTGCTGGACCCACCCGGCAGCCTCAACAGCGCCCAGGCCGCGCCGGCCACGGGCAGCGGCTTCATCCCGCTGGTGCCCGAGGGCGAATTCCGCGCGGCGCTGGCGGCCGAGCGCAGCGCCGCCGTCTGGCTGCAACCCACCGAGCTGCCGCGTGAGCGGCTGGCGCTGCTGGGCCTGCCGTTCGACGCCGCACGCGCCGACGAGCCCGTGCATGCCGAGCTGATGCTGAACCCGAGCGGCCAGGTGCTGGCCGTGCGCATCCTGAACTGATGTCGTCGATGGAGACCCGATCATGAAGAAGCCCCTGATGAGCTTGACGCTGTGCGCGCTGGCGGCCTCGTCGGCCTGTGCGCTGGAGGCCGATACCCTGCAACGAGACATCGAGCGAGACGCCCAGCGCCAGGTGCAACGCGACATGCAGGTCCAGCTGAACCGGATGCCCATCGAGCTGCCGATGCAGCTGGCATTGGGCGACCAGGCGCTGGCCTTTGCTGGCCGGGAGCTGGAGGGCGAGCGTGTCGTCAAGGGCGCGCCCTATTGCGCGACGGCCGTGCACGAAAACATCCAGACGCTGGGCGACGGCAACCGCATCGTGCGCAAGCAGCAGAGCCAGCTCTGCCGCGACGGCGAAGGCCGCACGCGCCGCGAGGTGCAGCGCGATGGCCGCCCCAAGGTCATCTACCTGAACGACCCGGTGGCCAAGGAAAGCTGGGTGCTCTACCCGGACCAGAAGCGCGCGCAGCGGCTGCGCGGCAACCTGTGGATGCAGGGCGGCGACTCCGCCGCGCAAGCCGCCTGGCAGGCCTCGATGCAGGACTGGGGCGAGCGCATGAAGGAACAGGCCGGGCGCTGGAAGGAATGGGCGGCCGGGGTGGCCGAGCGCGCGCGCAGCGTGGACGCCGAGCGCGTGCGTGCCCGGGCGATGGCCGGCGAGCCAGGCATCGTCATCGAACAGGAACTGGTGATGCCGCCCGCGACCGGCGCGAGTGCGCCCGAGCGCCGCCGCGAGCTGCGCGTCATCCGCGCCAGCGAACTGCCGCCACTGCCGGCACTGCCTTCGCCACCCGCGCCGCTGGCCGCCCCCGCGCCCCTGGCCATCCCGGTGCCGCCCATGCCACCGCTGATGCTGCATGGCCCGGTCCTGCCGCGCGAAGGCGGCACGACGACGGTGCTCGCACCGAAGGAGATCGACGGCGTCAAGGTCAACGGCGAGCGCACGACCTGGACGATCGAGGCCGGCAAGATCGGCAACGAGAAACCCATCGTCATCAGCCGTGAGGTCTGGCGCAGCCCCGAGCTGATGCTGACCGTGCAGAGCCGCGACACCGACCCGCGCTCGGGCGAACAGAACTACCGGCTGGAGAAGATCAGGCGCGGCGAGCCCGACGCGGCGCTGATGAAGCCGCCGGCGGACTTCAGCGAGAGCCCGCGGCGCAGCGCCAAGCCGGCGGCAAGCGCGCCGACGAAAGGTGCCTGATCAAGCCGCCAGCATCTCGCTGAAGAACCTGTCGCCGCTGACGCGCGGCTTGTAGGCCGACACGGCCTTGGCGATGGCCGCGATGTGGTCGGGCGTCGTGCCGCAGCAGCCGCCGGCGATGTTCAGGAAGCCGGCCTTGGCGAACTCGCCCACCAGCCGCGCCGTCACGTCGGGCGTCTCGTCGAAGCCGGTGTCGCTCATCGGGTTGGGCAGGCCGGCGTTGGGGTAGCAGCTCACGGCCACGTCGCCCGCCACCTTGGACAGCTCCTCGATGTAGGGCCGCATCAGCGTGGCACCCAACGCGCAGTTCAAACCGATGGCGATGGGCCGCGCATGGCGCACCGAGTGCCAGAAGGCGGTGACGGTCTGGCCGGACAGGATGCGGCCGGACGCGTCCGTCACGGTGCCCGAGATGATGACGGGCAGGCGCTCGCCGGTGTCTTCCATCAGCTCGTCCAGCGCAAAGATGGCGGCCTTGGCGTTCAGCGTGTCGAAGATGGTCTCGACGAGGAAGAGGTCGCAGCCGCCTTCCAGCAGGCCCTTGGCCTGCTCGTAGTAGGCGGCGCGCAGCGTGTCGAAGTCGACATTGCGGGCGCCGGGGTCGTTCACGTCGGGGCTGATGGACGCGGTGCGGGGCGTGGGGCCGAGGGCGCCAGCGACGTAGCGCGGCTTGTCGGGCGTGCTGTATTTGTCGCAGGCGGCGCGGGCGATCCTGGCGGCCTCGACGTTCATCTCGTAGGCCAGGCCGGCGAGGTCGTAGTCCTCCTGGGCGACGGAGGTGGCGCCGAAGGTGTTGGTCTCGATGAGGTCCGCGCCGGCGGCGAGGTATTGCTCGTGGATCTCGCTGAGCACGTCGGGCCGCGTGAACATCAGCATCTCGTTGTTGCCCTTCAAGTCCTTGTGATGGTCCTTGAAGCGCTCGCCGCGGTAGTCGGCCTCGGTGAGCTTGTAGCGCTGGATCATGGTGCCCATCGCGCCGTCGAGCACGGCGATGCGTTGCTGGAGCAGGGCCGGCAGGCCTTGGGCGCGGGTGTAGGCGATGGACTTCATGGCGCCATTTTCGCAGCCTGGAGAAAGCCGCACCGGCTCGGGCACATCAGGCGCCGCTGCCGAAGAACTCGGCCGCCTCGGCCAGCACCTCGTCGGGCGCCTCCTCGGCGATGTAGTGGCCGCTGTCAACGGCGCGGCCGCTGACGTCGATGGCTGCGGCCTGCCAGAGCTTCAGCGGCTCGAAGCAGCGGCCGACGACACCGCTCGCGCCCCACAGCACGCGCAGCGGCTGAGTGACGCGCCGGCCCGCGGCGCGGTCGGCGCGGTCGTGCTCGAGGTCGATGCCGGCGCTGGTGCGGTAGTCGGCGCAGACGGCGGCGGCCGTGCCAGGGCGGGCCATGCAGCGCTCGTACTCGGCCCAGGCCTCGGGCGCGAAGAAGCTGCCGCCGCGCCGGCCCATGCCGTCGCGCAGGTAGGCGATCGGATCGGCCTCGATGAGGCGCTTGGGCAGCGGCGCCGGCTGGATCAGGAAGAACCAGTGCCAGTAGGCCCGCGCGAAGGCCTCGGTCGTGCCCTCGTACATGGCCAGCGTCGGCGCGATGTCCAGCAGCATCAGCCGCGCGACCGCCTGCGGGTGGTCCAGCGCCAGCCGGTGCGCGACGCGCGCGCCGCGGTCGTGGGCCAGCACGCCGAAGCGTTCATGGCCCAGCGACCGCATCAGCGCGACGGCGTCCAGCGCCATCTCGCGCTTGGCGTAGGCCGCGCTGCCCTCGCCGGCTGGCGGGCGGTCACTGTCGCCATAGCCGCGCAGGTCCATCAGCACGACGCGGTGCGTGCGCGCCAGCACCGGCGCCACGCGGTGCCACATGGCCATCGTCTGCGGATGGCCGTGCAGCAGCAGCAAGGGCGGCTGGCCGCCGTCCGGCGGGCCGCCGTGGCGGGCAAACAGCGCGACGCCATCACGTTGAACACCGCAGGATTCAAAGCCGGTCCACATCGCGCCATTGTGATTTGCGGGGCGGGCTGGCTGTATAACATTCAGTTATGGATGATGCGTGCCGCCGGGCTTGCCGCATCGCCAAGCGCTTCAAACAATCGGCAGCCATGAACCTCCTTTCCCACCTCCTGCTGTCCTGCCTGCTGCTGGGCAGCGCGTCCGCCGCTCTGGCCCAGGGCAAGCCGCTGGTCTATTGCGCCGACGCCAGCCCCGAGGGCTTCGACCCCGGCCTGTGGGACAGCGCCAGCACCAACATCGTCAGCGCTCAGATGTTCGACGGGCTGCTGGGCTTCAAGCGGCCGACGACGGAGCTCATGCCCAAGCTGGCCACGAGCTGGGAGATCTCGCCTGACGCGAAGAGCTTCACCTTCAAGCTGCGCACTGGCGTGAAGTTCCACAGCACGCCCTGGTTCAAGCCCACGCGCGAGTTCAACGCCGACGACGTGGTGTTCACGTTCAGCCGCTTCATCGACCCGAACCACCCCTTCAACAAGGCCTTCCCGGCCAACTTCATCTATCCGCAGAACCTGGGGCTGGCCAAGCTCATCGACGGCATCGACAAGGTCGACGAGCACACGGTGCGCTTCCGCCTCAAAGCCCCCAACGTCACCTTCGTCGCCAACTTCGCGTTCGCCTGGGCCGGCATCCAGTCGGCCGAGTACGCCGCGCAGCTGCTGAAGGAGGGCAAGGCCAGCCAGATCAATGTACTGCCAGTGGGCGCCGGCCCTTTCATGTTCAAGAGCTACGCCAAGGACGACGTGCTGCGCATGACGGCCAACCCCGACTACTGGGGCGGCAAGCAGCCCACGCACAACCTCGTCTTCAGCATCAGCCGCGAGCCCAATGTGCGCGTGCAGAAGATCGCCGCCGGCGAATGCCATGTGACGGCGGCGCTGCGCGACGTGGATGTGGCCACGCTGGCCGGCAACGCGAACGTCAGCATCGAGAAAATCCAGGCGCTGAACATCTCCTACCTGAGCTTCAACCTGAAGAAACCGCCCACCGACAAGCGCGAGGTGCGCGAGGCGCTAGACATCGCCATCGACCGCGACGCCATCTTCAAGGCGCTGTTCCCGCGCGGCGATGCGATGCAGGCCGTCAGCGCCTTCCCGCCCGCGGTGCCCGGCTACAACAAGAAGCTGAAGAACGAGTTCGACCCGGCCAAGGCCAAGGCCCTGCTGGCCAAGGCCGGCTTTCCGAACGGCTTCGAGATCGACCTGTGGGCCCTGCCCGTGCAACGGCCCACCAACCCGAATGGCCAGCTGATGGCCCAGCTCATCCAGCAGGACTGGGCCAGGATCGGCGTCAAGGCCAGCATCAAGACCTTCGAGTGGGGCGAATACCTCAAGCGCGCCAACAACGGCGAGCACAACGTCTACATGAGCGGCTGGAGCGGCGAGACCGGTGACGCCGACGACTTCCTGACGCCCAACCTGAGCTGCGCGGCCAACAAGAGCGGCGTCAAATTCTGCAACGCCGAATTCGAGAAACTCATCGACGAAGCCCGCGCCACGCCCGACCAGAAGAAGCGCATCGCGCTGTACGAGAAGGCGCAGGAGATCTTCAAGCACGAGCGGCCGTGGATCACGATGGCGCACTCCACCGTCTACATCCCGATCCGCAAGGACGTGGTCGGGTTCAAGATGGCGCCCAATGGCTCCGTCGACTTCGAGGGCGTCTACAGGAAATGAGGCTCCGCCACATCGAAGTCTTCCACGCCATCATGCAGGCCGGCACCATCAGCGGTGCCGCCCAGCTGCTGCACATCTCGCAGCCCGCCGTGACCAAGGTGCTGCAGCACTGCGAGCTGCAGCTTGGCATGGCCCTGTTCGACCGCGTGCGCGGCAAGCTCTACCCGACGCCGGAGGCGCAGCGCCTGTTCGTCGAAATCGACAAGCTCAACCGCGACCTCGTCGGCATCCGCCGCCTGGCCGCCAACCTCAAAAGTGGCGAGAGCGAGCAGGTGCGCCTCGTTGCCACGCCGGCGCTGGCCATGGCCATCGTGCCGGCCGCGATGACGCCCTGGTGCAAGGCCTTCCCCCACGCCAGCTGCTCGCTGGCCACCCACCACACGCGCGAGATCGTGTCAGCGCTGTTGCTCGGCGAGGCCGACCTGGCGCTGTCGCTGCAGGACCCGCGCCACCCCGGCATCAAGGCCGAAATCATCGCCAGCGGCGCGATGGTGGCGCTGTGCCCGCTCGGCAGCCCCGAGGCCAGGGATGACGGTCCGTTGGGCCTGGCCGACATCCGCACCGAGATCGTCGGCCTGCAAAGCGACGACCCGCTGGCCGGTCTGCTGCACCATGCCGGCGAGGCGCTAGGGCAGCCGCTGGCCAGCCGCATCACCGTGCAGACCTACCAGCTCGCGCGCGCCCTCGTCGAGGCCGGCGTCGGCATGACGCTGGTCGACCCCTTCACCGCCGCCAGCGCCGACCTCGGCAAGCTGCGCATCCGGCCGCTCAGCCCGACCGTGACCGTCAACCTCTACCTGCTCAGCGCCGCCAGCGCGCCACTGGGCCAGGCCTCGCGCCGCCTGGTCAAGTTCATCACCGCGGCCGCGCAAACCCACCTCGCCCGACTGCCGTGAGGCTTACCCACCCCCTACGCGCTTCGCGCGCCCCCTCAAGGGGGCACCGCCAGCGGCCCGGCAAAGCCGGTTCCGCGGCAGTCGCTGCGTCAGACACCATGTCGCAAGCGAATCGGCATGACGGCCACGAAGGACCACGCCTTGATTCGCATTGAAGACATCAGCACACACGCCGATTTCCGGCCGCTGAGCAGCCTGAAACACGGCATCGCGGTGGACCTGCGCTACGCCACGGCCGACAACTTCGTCGGCCATTCCGTCTACGCCGGCATCGACTGTGCCTGGCTGCGCCGCGAGGCCGCCGACGCGCTCGAAGCCGCAGCCGCCTGGCTGGCCGAGCGCCGCCCCGGCTATCGGTTGCTGGTGTTGGACGCGCTGCGCCCGCAACGCGTGCAGCAGCGCCTGTGGGACGAATTGCAGGGCACGCCACTGACGATGTACCTGGCCAACCCGGAGCGCGGCTCCATTCACAGCTTCGGCATGGCCGTGGACCTGACACTGATGGACCCGACTGGCCGCGAGGTCGACATGGGCAGCGGCTTTGATGAGATGACGCTGGCCTCGCACCCCGACCACGAGGCCGAGCACCTGGCGCTGGGGGCGTTGACGCCGCAACACCTGATCGAGCGCGGATGGCTGCGCGCGGCGATGCGCGAGGCGGGCTTTCATGGCATCGCCACCGAGTGGTGGCATTTCGACTTCGGTGACCGCGTCGCGGTCAGGCGGGATCTGCCGCGGGTGCTGTGACGCCCGCCCCGACGCGCTTTTGCATAAAGACACTCAAGGGGTCGTCGGCATAGTCGCCGAAGGGGCCGCAGCGCTGGAAGCCGAAACGCTCGTACAGCCGCAGCGCTTCCGGCTGGAAAGGGCCCGACTCCAGCGCCAGCAGCCTGCAGCCACGCGCCACCGCCTCGGCTTCCAGCTCGGCTAGCAGGCGCTGGGCCAGGCCCTGCCCACGCGCCGCCGGACTGACGAACAGGCGCTTGAGTTCACCGAACTCGGGGCTCAGCACGATGGCGCCACAGCCCACTGCCCGCCCTGTTGCGTCCCGAGCCACGGCGAATACCACGTTCGGCTGGGTCAGCGAGCCCAGATCCAAGGCATACCGGGCTTCGGGCGGGTAGAGGCTGTCCTGGTAGGCGTCCAGCTCGGCAATCAGCGCGATGACGTCGGGCTGGTTGGCGGATTCAAAGGTGATGGTCGTCAAGCCAAAGGCTCCATGGCAAAGGGTCTGAAGGAACGTGAGGTGCGGGTGCTACGCCTCAACGCTCACTAGGTAGCGCGCTCGGAATTCATCCACGCGGTTTGCGAATTCGGTGCGATGAATCATCCGGTGGCAGTTCGAGCACAACACGCTGAAGTCACGCTTGGGATCAAGGTAGGCGACGTCACCCCGCAGTTCGCTCAATGGAACCAGGTGATGAGCTTCAATGAAGTCTTTGCCGATGGCCCCGTATCTCTCTTCGAAGTTGAAGCCGCACGCTTTGCAGGTGTAGCCCTGAAGCTTCTTTACCTTGGCGGCGAGCCGCCGATTGCGCTCGATTCGCTTGTGTTCGCGAAGACGCTTTAGGTTCTCGGGCTGAAGCCCCGTTTCGTCGTCCTCAGCGTCCGCCCTAAGGTACAGGGATGCATCGCTATCAACCAACTGGCGATAAAGATTCAGAAAGTGTTTGAGGTCTGCGTTCAGCGAGTCGTCCGTAGGCAGAGCATCGCGTGGGTAGTATTTCGCACAGATGGAGCCACGTTGATAGTCAGCTCCCAATCCCTTTTTGGTACCGAGATCGATGGGGCCGCAAAGCAGTCCCTTGGTAAGCAGACCGAGCCGCGCTTCGAAGTCTTTCGCTCTCGTCGTAAGCGCTTTGCGAGCTGTCGCGCCGTACTGTTGGCGCACTGTCGTGACGCCCTGGTTGAGAGAGAGATACACACCGGAACTGTCGGCCTTCGCTAAATACACAAGGTAGTAGCCTTGCTGCGCCGACTCCGTGACTAGCCGGTCAAAAATTGCTATCCAAGGGATATCCGCCCAATTGCCTTGGCCAGGACTTCCGTCTACCGCATAGCGATTTAGATCCCCGACGGCGGCTTCGAACTCCTTCGGGATATCGGCGCGGAGCATCCCCGCCAGAGTATTGTTTGCAAACGCCTGTTCCGAGGCTTTTGCATACTCCTCAAGGAGAAGGCTGAGGGCTGCGTTGATGCTCACTTTTGACGCCTCGTTTGATGCGAGCGACTGTGGCACATGGCTAGGCAACCGCATGGCGCCGAGCCAGCTCCGCAGTCCACTCAGCGACCCTTGCCCTTACCTTCACTGGCCCCACCGCCTCAGCCTCGGGCGCCAACGACATCACCAACCGCGCCGCTTGGTCCACGCTCTCGATGGGCAGATTGACCCTCGCCCAGCGCTGCGGCCCCGCGGGCTTCTCGGCCACGGCTGAAGCCACGGCCTGGGCGGCGTAGCTGCCCTTCTCCGCCAGCCGTCGGCGGCCCTCCGCCGTGACGCGCAGAACCGCCACCTGCGGCCGCAGCTCACGCTCGAAGCGCTGCAGCGACGTCTGCCACCAGGTCGCCAGCTCAAAGTCCGCCGGTCGCTCGAAGCTCTCCTCACCCACGCTGAGCGCCAGGATGTTGGCCACCTTCAACGTCAGCGTGCGCGCGCCAGCCCGCGCCACGGCGTACCAGCTGCCGCCCTTGAGCACCAGGCCCAGTGGCTCGGCCTTCCAGTCGCGCTCACCCTTCCAGCTCAGGTAGCGGAGCTCGACGCGGTGGCATTCGAGCACCGCCTGGGCCAGCGCCGGCAGGTGCGCGGCCGGCTCGCCGCCCTGGTACCAGTCCAGTGGATCGACATGCAGCCGCGCCTGCAGCCGGCCAGCCAGCGCGGCCGTGTCGCCCGGCAGCGCCGATTGCAGCTTGAGCCGCAGCCGTTGCGACGCACCGCCCAGGCCCAACTCGCTGGCCGCCCCCGGCAGGCCCAGCAGCGGCAAGGCCTGGGCCTCGTCGCCCAGCAAACCGTTGAGCCGCGTCGCAAAGCCCTCGCGCAGCTTGAAGCCGCCGGCCCGGCCGCGCTCCGCGTAGACGGGCACGCCGGCGGCCGACAGTTCGTCGATGTCGCGCAGGATGGTGCGCACCGACACCTCGAACTCGCGCGCCAGCGCCGGCGCGGTGATCTGCGGGCGCAGTTGCAGCAAGATCAGGATGGACAGCAGCCGGCTTGCGCGCATGGGGAGGGAGCTGGATACACGACAGCGATTGTCATCAAGCCTGGCCCTGCAGGCGCTCGCGCAGCCGCGGCGCGGCGTAGTCGAGGAAGGCGCGGCATTTCATCGGCAGCCGGCCCTGGCCGGAGTAGATCAGGCTCACCGGCACCGGCGCGGGTTCATGCGCGGGCAGCAGGCGTTCCAGCGCGCCGGCCTGCACGGCTTCGGCCACCTGGTAGGACAGCACGCGGGCCACGCCCAGGCCCATCTGCGCGGCAGCGATGGCCGCGTCGGCCGTGGTGACGGTCAGGCGCGAGTGGATCTCCACGGTTTCGCTTGGGAACACCCAGCGGCCGGACGACATCAGCCCCTCGAAGCTGATGCAGGCGTGCCGCGCCAGATCGGCGGGCGCTTCGGGGCGGCCATAGGCGGCCAGGTAAGCGGGGCTGGCGCAGCAGACGCGGCGGATCTCGCCGACCTTGGTGGCGATGAGGCCGCTGTCGGCCAGCTCGCCGATGCGCAGGGCCAGGTCGACATGCTCCTCCAGCAGGTTGACGACGCGGTCGGCCTGGATGAGGCGCACGTCCACGTCGGGGAACTCGCGCAGGAATTCGACGACGACGGGCAGCAGGTGCAGCCGCCCGAACACCACCGGCGCCGAGATGACGAGGCGACCGTGCGGCCGGGCATAGGCGCCGGCCGCGGCGCGCTCGGCCTCGTCCACCTGCTCCAGGATCTGGCGGCTGGCCTCCAGGTAGTCGCGGCCGGCGTCGGTCAGCTCCAGGCGGCGGGTGGAGCGGGCGATGAGGCGGGTCTTGAGCTGCGCCTCCAGCAGCGTGAGCTTGCGGCTGACGGTCGCCAGCGGCTGCTCCAGCTTGCGCGCGGCAGCGGAGAGGCTGCCGGCCTCGGCGATGGCAACGAACACCGTCATCGCCTCGAAGCGGTCCATATTTCCAAATTCCGGAAGAAAGATTCCGAATCCTGCCGGCTAGTGCTTGCAGATGCAAGTTTCTACATTCTCGTCACCGGCAGGCCACCGGGCCGAAACGCCGAACCCACCCACCGAACACAAAGGAAACGACCATGAACCGCATCGCCACCCCCGCCACCATCGACACCGCCCCCGAAGCCGCCCGCCCGCTGCTGGAAGCTGTCAACAAGCAGCTCGGCTCCGTGCCCAACCTGTTCCGCATGGTGGCCAACAGCCCGGCCGCGCTGGAGGGCTATCTCGGCATGTCGGGCGCACTGGCCAAGGGCCGCCTGCCGGCCCAGACCCGCGAGCGCATCGCGCTGGCCGTGGCCCAGGTCAACGGCTGCGGCTATTGCCTGGCCGCCCACACTTATCTGGGCACGAACCTGGCCAAGCTGGACGCCGCCGAGATCGCCGCCAACCGCGCCGGCCGCTCCAACGACGCCAAGGCCGACGCGGCCGTGCGCTTCGCCGCCAGCGTGGCCACGCAGCGCGGCCATGTGTCCGACACCGAAATGGCCGCCGTGCGCGCCGCCGGCTATGACGACGCGCAGATCGTCGAGATCGTCCAGCATGTAGCGCTGAACACGTGGACGAACTACATCAACGAAGTCGCCAAGACGGTCATCGACTTCCCCGAAGCCCTGCCGCTGGCTGCGTAAATCGCTTCACGCGCGCCGCGCTCTGCCTGCGGTGCGCATCCGCTTTCAACCCTCAGGAGCCCGCCATGTCCCGCCCGCCCTTTCCGCCGTTCTCGCTGACCACCGCCGTGCAGAAGGTGCGCATGGCCGAAGACGCCTGGAACAGCCGCGAGCCCGCGCGCGTGGCGCTGGCCTACACGCCGGACAGCCGCTGGCGCAACCGCTCGACCTTCGTGACCGGCCGCGAGCAGATCGAAGCCTTCCTGACGGCCAAGTGGGCGCGCGAGCTGGACTACCGCCTCATCAAGGAGATCTGGGCGCATGGCGACGACCGCATCGCCGTGCGCTTTGCCTACGAATGGCATGACGCCGACGGCCAGTGGTGGCGCAGCTACGGCAACGAGAACTGGGCCTTCGATGAAGAGGGCCTGATGCACACCCGCCACGCCAGCATCAACGACGTGGCCATCACCGAGGCCGGGCGTCTCTTCCACTGGCCTCGCGAGGCTTCGGGCCGGCGGCCGGACGACCACCCCTCTCTCAGCGACCTGGGACTCTAGCCATGCAACCCGCCCTCGCCACACCGAGCGACGTCGCCTTCACGCCCACCGTCAAGGCGCTGCAGACCCGCAAGGGCTCGCGCCACGCCTATGCCCGCATGGAGCAGGGCGGCGGCTGGGAGAGCCGCATCACGCCCGACCTGAAGGACGAGATCGAGGCGCAGATCAGCGTCATGCTGGCCACGGCCAATGCCGAGGGCCAGCCCTATGTGCAGCACCGCGGCGGCCCGCCGGGCTTCCTGCATGTGCTGGACGAGCACACCATCGCTTTCGCCGACTTTGCCGGCAACCGCCAGTACATCACCCAGGGCAACCTGGCCGAGAACCCGCGCGCCTTCCTCTTCCTGATGGACTACGCGCACCAGCGCCGCATCAAGATCTGGGGCCGCGCGCGCGTCGTCGAGGGCGATGCCGAGCTGATGGCGCGGCTGATGCCGGCCGGCTACGCGGCGCGGCCCGAGCAGGTCATCCTGTTCGACGTCGAGGCCTGGGACGTGAACTGCCCCAAGCACATCCCGCAGCGCTTTGAGGCGGCCGACGTGCTGGCGGCGATCCAGCAGCGCGACGAGCGCATCGCTGAGCTGGAGAAGCGCCTGGCGGCGCTGACGGCGGCCCGCTGACGCGCCGTCGCGATCAGCGCCTGCGCTGCTCGTCGGCCAGGCGCTGCAGCACGCCGCGGATGCCCGCGCCTTCGCTGATCTGCGGGTTGGAATAGCCGTCGCTTTTTCCCGCCTCCTTCTCGCGCACCTCGATGAGCTGGCGCGCCTGCGCATGCGCCTCGGTGAAGGACCAGGTGCTCTGCAAGGCGTCCACGTACATCGCCCGGCCGAAGAAGGTCAGCTCCGAGCGCCTGCCGCAGCCGTAGGAGGTGTGGTCGGCGTCGGCCGCCGTCATCACCAGCGTGCCGTCGCCGGCCAGTGGCGCGATCCAGTTGCCCGAGTAGCAGGCCGACACCGAGATCACGCGCCAGCGCACGCCGGCCTCGTCCAGCCAGCGCTTGAGCAGGTCCGGCGTGACGGGCTCGGTCTTCAGCGGCCAGGTGTCGTTGGCCAGCTTGCCGTCGCGACCGCCGTGCGAGGTCAGGTGCAGGAAGAGCACGTCCCGGTCGCGGTCCATCACAGCGGCCATGCGGGCAATGGCCTGGCGCAGGTTGGCCGGCGTGGCCCAGGGCAGGGTGTCGCTCGTCGCGCGATTGGCCACCAGCTCCACCAGGCGGCCGTCCGCGCCGAAGCGTTCGCGCATCGTCTTCGCGACGGCCGCGCTCTCGCGCATGAAGACGTCCTCCGAGGCGTTGGGAGCGTAGGTCGCAGCGTAGACGTTGACGCGGCCGGGCTGCGGCGGCCGCAGGCCCAGCAACGCTGCATTGAGCAGTTGCGCCTGCTTGGCGATGGTCTCGTCGGTCACTGGCAGCCCGACCTCGGGTTCGGCCTCGGCCTCGGCACTGGCCGCTGGTTGCGACCACCAGAACGTCGGTGGGGCGAGCCAGCCATTCAGCAGTAGCGGGACGGGCATGAGCAGCAACACCGCCCCTCGCGCCAGCCGGGAACCCGTCACACGCCACAACAGCGCGAGCTGGGTGAGCCCGGCCCATGACAGCGGCAGCAGCCAAGCCGCCCATTGCAAGGCCGAAGGCCAATCGTCGGCGGGGCCGAGGGCGGCTCTCAGACCGAGGAAGACGGCAGAGATGATCATGCCTAGCGCCAGGCTGGCGCTGCAGGACAGCGCAAAAAGCGTGGCCGGCTTCACCGCCTCGCTGCCCTGCGCCTTGCACGACCGCGCCACGACCCAGCAAAGCCAAGCGCTCGCGGCGACGCAGATCCAACCGGACAGAAAACCCCGCCACAGCAGCACGGGCTCGCCGGACATCAGCGCGCGCTGGACGGCAAAGCTGAGCAGGTAACCTGCAAGGATCAATGCCGCCACCGTCGCCGGCCCGGCCTCAAGGCCATCCCATCGCGGCGGGCGGAATGCCAGCACGCGCGCGCTTTCGCGCAGCCACGACGCGCTGCCGCTTGGTGGCGCGCCATCGTTCAGTGTCGCGGCCGTCAGCAACGGCACTTCCGCAGGCACGTCCGGCGCCTGTTGCTCTTCATTCATCCACCACCCCTCCCCTGCCCGGCCTCTTTTTTAGCCGATGCGCACGAAGCGCTGCCGCGTCACGCCGTCGACCTCCAGCGTGCCGGTGAACATCTCGTAGGGCCTCACCCACCAGCCACTGTCGTTGTACAGCGGCCGGTAGACGACGACCGCCTCCAGCGTCTCGCTGTGGCGGGCCACGGCCATCACTTCGTATTCGCCGCCTTTGTAGTGGCGATAGCGGCCAGGAGTGATGGTGGGCAATGCCGGCAGGTCGGATTCGCTCATGCTCGCATTGGATCAGCTCCGCGCTACTTGAACGCCGGGTCGCTCTCCGCACCACGCCGCGGCTGCCAGCCGAGGCCGTAGTAGTCGCCGCGGTCGCGCGCCCAGGGGTCGAAGGCGTTGGTGACGTGGGCGAGTTCGGGCGCCAGCTCGGGCACGGTGCGCAGCAGCACGCGCTTGAAGGGCGAGACCTCGACGCGGTGGCCGTTGCTCTCCCTGGCCTCGTACTGCTTGCCGCTCGGGCCGTTGTTCATCAGCCATTCGATGCCGAGCTTGCCGTAGAACTCGGGGCGGAAGCTGGACGTGAAGAAGCGGTCACTGAACAGGCGCCGCGACGCGTTCAGGATGAAGACCTGGAACTGCGTCTCCGAGATCGCATAACCATGCGGCCGCGTGAACTCGGACAGCCAGCCCACCACCGTGTCCACGTCCTCGATGTTGTCGACGACGCTGCCGTCGGGCTTGCCCAGACAGTCGTTGATGGCGCTGCCGTCGAGATTCTTCTGCGCAGCCGTGATGACCTTGCTCGCGTCGCACTTGTGCTGGCCGTAGATGCTGCGCAGGTCGTTGATGACCTTTTGCTGGCGCGTGCGTTCCGCCGAGTCGGCGGGCAGGCGCGAGTCGATGAAGTCGTCGAAGCTGGTCAGCTGGCGCAGCCCGTACTGGCGCCGGAACTCGTTGAAGCGCGGCACGCCATGCTCGCGGTCGCGGATGACGTCCAGCGCCGCCACGTCGATCTTGCCGGTGCTGCTTTGTAAGCGTGGCAGCGGCAGGTTCTGCAGGAAGGCTGGCGTGTTGCCCAGCGTCAGCAGGCCCAGCCGTTGGCGGCCCATCGACAACGCCCAATCCGCCGCGCCTTCGCTCGCCAGCGCGCCGGTGGCCTTGGCGCGAAAGGTCTCGATGACGGGCACCTTGGCGGCGATGCGGTTGGGGTCGGCGTCCCAGTGGCGCAGCTCGATCAGGTCGGGCACCAGCGCGTGCAGGCGGTAGACGCTGACGAACTCCTCGGGGAAGTTGAACGGCGAGCCGAAATGGTTGACGCCGCCGTTCACATGCTCGGGGTTGGCCAGGTTCCAGATGTCGTCCTTGGTCGCGTCGTGGCGGGCGAAGAAGCGGTCGTCCTTGTAGACGCGCGCGCCCAGGCCGAAGATGCCCGGCCCGGAGGCCAGCGCCGAGTACCACTGCGCGGCCTTCTTCGCATCGGTGCTCTTGCCGTAGTTCTGCACGACGATGGCTTCGAGCGCGTTCTCCACCCAGGGGTGGCCCTCGAACAGCCCGCCCCAGTTGGCGTTCATGCCGAGGTAGAGCGGCTCGTCGTAGAGCAGCTGCGTCGTCCATTCGATGGTGTGGATCTTGGCGATCTCGGCGGCGACGACGAGGCGCCCCACCTCGAACAGCACGTCGGCCGACACGTCGCGGTAGCGGATGACGGCGTCGGGGCGAGCCGGGTCGCGCAGGCCCGAGTCGTCGTCCGGCGTGGCCGCGGCGCGGCGGCGGAACTCGGCGACAAAGGCGTTGTGCTCGCGCGAAAACACCGTGTGATAGAAGCCGATGCCGATGCTCCAGTTGTCGGGGAAGGCCGCCGTGCCCTGGCCCGCCCACTGCGGGTTGATCGGGTCGCCAGGCCCGAACACGGGCAGCTGGCCCAGCGCCTCGCCGGCGCCGCCGCGCGCGCCGGGCTGCAGCAGCAGCCGGGCCGGGTCGGCCGGGTCGCGCTTCACGCGCTGGCGCGAAACGCCGTCATAGCCGTAGATCTGCGACGCATCCCACCAGGCCGTCGTGTTGTTGGCGTGCGTGCGGAAGGCGCGGGCCAGCGGCTGGGCGCCAGCGGCCGCGATGTAGCGCGGCGGCGCGCCGGCCTCGGCCACGTAGCCGCGGTCGATGCGGTCGTCGGGTCGGCAGCCGAGCTTGGCCGCATCGCCCGTGCAGCCGACCGGCATCCACTTCGGCTCGTTGTGACCCTCCTCCATGTGAGAGAACCAGTCGTGCGTCATGAACTGGATCCAGAAGGCCGCCAGCACGTTGAAGAAGGGCGCCTTCTGGTAGTCGCAGTTGGCATCGGCCGAGCTGCCGGGCAGGCCCTGGCCGTCGCGGCACTTGGCCGGCTCGGTCTGCGCGCGCGTGAAGAGCTTGCGGCTGATCAGCTGCGGGTCGGGCTGCAGCAGGCTGAGCCGGTTGCCGTGGCGGTTGCGGGCGAGTTGGTCGTCGCTGATGTCGGGGTAGGTGGCCTCGAACTGCACATTGCGCGCGAACAGCGCACCGCTGGAGCCCATCCTGGGGTTGCGGATGTCGTTGCAGATGCCGCTGAGCTGGCGCCAGCGGATCAGCTCGCCCTGGCACAGCTGCGGGCCGTCGCCGCCGACCGCTGCGTAGAAGGGCGAGTCGCTGGCCAGCCGCATCGAGGGCCAGGTCTTGATGGCGGCGCCCGCCACGCCGTCGCGGCCCAGCGCGTAGTCGGCAAAGCTGCCCGAGTTGTCGAAGAGGTTGAACTTGATCAGCTCCATGCGCTGGTATTCCAGGTCCAGCAGCGCACCGTCGACCCCGCGGCCATTCGGCCCGAGATGACCCGCGACGCCGCTGGTGCCCGGCAGCAGCGAGGCCGCGTCGCCCGTGGCCCAGTAGTTGGTCCAGTCGACATAGGGCAAGGGCCGGAAGGCCGCGGCCTTGTCGCCGCCGCGGCAGCGTGCCACCGCCTCACCCACCTTGCCGTTGAAGCGCTCGCCGCGCTCGTCGGCCACCTTGCGAAAGCCGCCAGCCACCATGGCCGTGCAGTTTTTGGTGTCGTCCAGGCTGGCCTGGGGCGTCGTGCTGATGCAGCCGGTCAGCAGCAGGGCCAGCATCCAGGCCAGGCAGGTCAGGCAGAGCTTCATGGGGTCTCCTCGTCGTCGTCGTTCTTGTCGGACCGCGCAACATAGCCAGCTCACCGGCACAGCGTCAATCCTGAAGAGAGTGGACGAAGGGATGGCCTCAGGGTGGCGGCAACCGGCAGGCGCCGTCTGACCTGGCGTTGGCCGACTGGCGGCAGAGCTCGCGCCACATGCGCATGACGAAGCCGTTCTCGGCGCGCGCAAACGCCGGCAGCGCGCCGACATGCAGGCGGCGCAGCTCGACGATGGGGCCGAGCTTGACGACCTGCTTCGCCAGCGCGGCGTCGTGGCGCAGCCGCTCGTCGACGTAGAAGCTGTGCACCAGCAGCACCGGCGTGCGGCCGGCCACCAGCTTCTGCAGGGCGCTTTCGTGGCTGGGCGCGGCGTCCAGCGCCCAGCCTCGTTCCTGCGCGATCACCTCGGCGCGGCTGCCGGCCGTCACGCCCACGCGCGCATCCGGCGCCAGTACGAGCTGCTGGCCGTCCCAACCGCCATTGGACGTGCCGACCGACCTGCGCCGCGAATAGAAGGCGTACTCGACATGGCCGAGGCTGTAGTCAAACTCGCGCCGCGGGCCGGTGTGCGGCGGCAACGTCAGCAGCGCGGCGATGGGGCCGCGCTCGCCCACGCCGGCGACGAGGTCGATCTGGCCGGCCTCGACCATGGCGCGCACGCGCCGGACCGGCAGGCGCAGCAGCTCGGCGCGCTCCAGGCAGCCGGTCTCGCGCAGCGCCGCGCGCATCCAGTCGACCAGCAGACCCGGCGGCTTGGCGAAGTCGTCGCCCTGGCCGCTCAGAAAAGGCTCGGCCGGCGCGTCGGGGAAGGCGATGCGCAGCCGCTCCGGGCAGTTCCCGGCGCGGGCCGCACCGGCCGCCAACAGCAGCGCCGCCAGCCACCAGCCGCACCACCGCGCGACCGCCCCCGGGGCGGACACAATGCCGTGCGCGGTCGACCAGTCCACGCGACCGAGTATGCGGTTAGCCCCTCATTTCTGACTGTTTGCAAAACGATATGAATTCGTCCCGTCGTCAACTTCTGCACTTCAGCGCTGCCGCCGCCGGCCTGCTGGCCGCCGCCCGGCCCAGCCAGGCCGCCACCGGCGCGCTGCTGGCTCCGCGCCTGCGCCCGGGCGACACGCTGGGCCTCGTCAGCCCGGCCAACGCCACCTTCGAGCGCGAGCCGCTGAAGCTCGCCATCGAATCGCTGCAGGCCCTGGGCTTCAAGGTCAAGCCGGGCGAATTCGTCGCCGCGCGCCGCGGCCCCTTTGCCGGCACCGACGCCCAGCGCGCGGCCGACATCAACGCCATGTTTGCCGACGACGCCGTGGCCGGCGTCATTGCGCTCACCGGCGGCTCCGGCTGCAACCGCATCGTCGACAAGCTGGACTACGAGCTCATCCGCCGCAAGCCGAAGTTCTTCGGCGGCTTCAGCGACCTGACCAGCCTGGTCAACGCCATCCACCGCCAGACCGGCCTGGTCGCCTTCCATTGCCCGGTGGCCGGCTCGGAGTGGAACGACTACTCGGTGCAGAACTTCCGGGCCGTCGTGATGAACGCCGAGGCGGCCGTGCTGCGCAACCCCGTCGTCAAGCCGGTGGACGACGTCGTCGCCCGTGAAGAGCGCACCAGCGTGATCCGCGCCGGCAAGGCGCAGGGGCCGCTGGTCGGCGGCAACCTGACGGTGCTGGCGTCGCTGGCCGGCACCGCCTATTTCCCCGACTGCCGCGGCGCCGTCCTCTTCCTCGAGGACATCAACGAGTACATCTACCGCATCGACCGCTGCCTGTCGACGCTGCGCCTGAACGGCGCACTCGGCGCACTGGCTGGCGTGGTGCTCGGCCGCTTCACGAAATGCGAGCCCGGCGAGGGCTATGGCAGTCTGACGCTGGACGAGGTCTTCGACGACTACTTCCTGCCGCTCAATGTGCCCGTCTACCGCGGCGCGGCCATCGGCCACATCAAGCGCAAGCTGACGGTGCCGGTGGGGGCGATGGCGGAGATGGATGCGGAGGCCGGCACGATGCGGTTGCTGTCGCCGGCCGTGCTTTAAGGCTTCACGCAGGCCGAGGCCGGCAGCCCGTAGCCCTTCAGCAGCTCGGCGGTGCGGCCGCTGCGGCAGAGTTCGTAGAGCGCCTTCGCCAAACCATGGGCCTGGTTCAGGTCGACGTTCTGGCGCGCCAGGCCAAAGGAATAGCCGAAGGCCTTGACGAGGCCGACCGACTGCAGGCCGCGGATGCCGTCCTCGCGCATCAGGTGCAGTGCGACGGCCTCGTTCGCGAGGGCCAGGCCCTCCTCGCCATAGCGGCCGGCGGCCAGCTTGCGCAGCACGGTGCGGTTGTCGGGCTCGATCTCGCTGCGCGTGCGCGGCACGTCGTCGATGAGCTGCTCGAGCGTCAGCGCCGTGGCGGACGGGCCGTAGGCGCCGATGGTGCGGCCGGCCAGCGTCTGGGGATCGCCGCCGTACTGGAAGCCGCCGCTGCGCGCGAACAGCACGTAGCGCGCCTCGATGATGGGCGGCGACACGTGGAAGTACTGGCGCCGCTCGGGCGAGTCGACGACCGTGAAGATGCCCTCAACCTCGCCGCGCTGCGCCATGGCAAGGGCCCGCCGCCAGGGCAGCACCTCCACGTCGCAGCGCCATGCCAGCTTGGCGCAGGCGGCCTGCAGCACGTCCGCCATCGGTCCGGCCGCGTGACCGTCCGGCCCGGCATAGGTGTAGGGCGGAAAGGGCTCGGTGACGAAGCGCATCGGCGCCTGCGCGCCGGCGCCGTGCGCCAGCGTCAGAAGGGCTGCCGCGCAAGCAAGTCTCACAGTCATGCTCC
>JAEKLF010000354.1 GCA_019509985.1 Burkholderiales bacterium
CCCTGTACGACGACTACGAACTTCGGTTCGAATCCCTGTTCCAGGCCGGCCGCGCGCTCGCCTTTCCCTGCGACTCGCACGGCGGCGTCACGCTGGACGCGTTGAGCGAACGGGCGCTGCAGAACTACCTGTTCGCCCGCGCCGTCGTCGGCCGTGAATACGCCACGCCCATCGTCCTGCGTTGCGGTGGATCGAGGAACTGATTACTTCGCGAAGCTGTCCTTCAATCCGGTGATCTTGTTGAACACCGGCTTGTCGGCCTTGTGGTCCGCGCGATCCGTGACGAAATAGCCGTGGCGTTCGAACTGCCAGCGTTGGTCGGCGGCGGCGCCGGCCAGTGAAGGTTCGACGAAGGCCTGCACGACCCGCAGCGAGTTGGGGTTGATGAACTCGATGAAATCGCGCCCCCCGGCGTCCGGCTGGGCTTCGCTGAACAGGCGCTCGTACAGCCGCACCTCGGCAGCGACGGCCTCGTGTGCGCCGACCCAGCCGATGGTGCCCTTGACCTTCACCGCGTCCGCACCGGGCGTGCCGCTCTTGGTGTCGGGGATGACGCTGGCGAGCACAGCGGTGACCTTGCCGTCGGCATCTTTTTCCGCGCCCGTGCATTCGATGATGTAGCCGGCCTTCAGGCGCACCTTGTTGCCCGGGAACAGCCGGAAGTAGCCCTTGGGCGGCGTCTCGACGAAGTCCTCGGCCTCGATCCACAGCTCGGGGCCGAGCGAGAACTTGCGCAGGCCCAGCTCCGGCTTGTGCGGGTGCGCGGCCGTCTCGCAGGGCTCGCGGTGGTCGACCGAGCCAAACACCTCGGCGTAGTTGGTCAGCTTCAATTTCAGCGGCTGCAGCACGGCGAAGGCGCGCGGCGCCTGCGGCTCCAGGTCGGCGCGCAGGGCCTGGTCGAGCACGGTGTCGTCGATCCAGGCGTTCTGCTTGCTGGCGCCGGTGGCCTCGACCATGGCGCGGATGCTCTCGGGCGTGAAGCCGCGGCGGCGCAGGCCCACGAGCGTCG
>JAEKLF010000355.1 GCA_019509985.1 Burkholderiales bacterium
TCGAAGGGCAGGTCCTGGTGGTCCTGGGCGGCCAGGGCGGTGGCGCGCACCTGGGCGAGCAGCTGGGCCACCGAGGGCGAGGCGGACAGGTCGATGCGCAGCGCCTGGGTGTTGACGAAGAAGCCGATCAGCGGCTCGACCTCGGCGCGGTGGCGGTTGGCCACCGGGGTGCCGATGACCACCTCATCCTGTCCGGACAGGCGCGACAAGAGCGCCGCCCAGGCCGCCAGCAGCGTCATGAACAGGGTGCTGCCGTGGCGCTGGCTCAAGGCCTTGAGGTTCGCGCTGAGCTCGGCATCGAACGCGAAGTCGACGGACGCGCCGGCGTAGTCCTGCACCGGCGCGCGGGGCCAGTCGGTTGGCAGCTCCAGCAGCGCGGGCGCCCCTGACAGGTGGTTGCGCCAGAAGTCGAGCTGGCGCTGCAGCACCCCGCCGGCGAGCCAGCGGCGCTGCCACACGGCGTAGTCGGCGTACTGGATGGGCAGCGGCGGCAGCGGATCGGGCCGGCCTTGAGAGAAGGCGGCGTATAAGGCGCTGAACTCGTTGACCAGCACGCCCATGGACCAGCCGTCGGAGACGATGTGGTGCATGGTCACGAGCAGCACGTGGTCGTCGTGGGCCAAGCGCACCAGGCGGCCACGGATGAGCGGGCCGCGTTCGAGGTCGAACGGCGCGGCGGCCTCCTCCGCGGCCAGGCGCTCGAGTTCCGCTTCGGGCGCAGCATGGCCCGACAGATCGACCTGTGTCAGCGCAAGACCCACCTCGGGTGCGGCAATGACTTGCACGGGATCGCCGTCGACCAAGACGAACGAGGTGCGCAGCGCCTCGTGGCGCACGACGATGCGGTCCAGCGCGGCGCGCAAGGCAGCGGCATCCAGTGCGCCTTTCAAGCGCACACCCCCCGGGATGGCGTAAGCGGCGGCCGCGCGCGCATCCAGCTGCGCGATGAACCACAGCCGCTGCTGGGCGAACGACAGCGGCAAGGCGCCATCGCGCGAGGCCGGCA
>JAEKLF010000196.1 GCA_019509985.1 Burkholderiales bacterium
GATGCCGAGGACCTCTTTCACGGCCACATCGGCGGCATGGATGTCTGCGCGCAAGGGCTGCTGATCGCCGAGAAGATGATCACCGACGGCCGCCTGAAGGCCGCCGTGGATGCGCGCTACGCCGGCTGGGACAGCGCGCCAGGCCAGGACATCCTGCAGGGCCGGCGCACGCTGGACCAACTGGCCGAGCAGGTGCTGGCCGGCAACGCCGACGTGGCGCCGGTCTCGGGCCGCCAGGAACTGCTGGAGAACCTGGTCAACCGCTTTTGTGGCGGCTGAGGCGCCAGCCATAAAGCTCAACGAGACCCTCCCCCAACACACCCGAGTGACAACGCCACCCATGAAGCACACCCCCGCTCCGATTTCACCCGCCCGTCTGCCTGGTCGATGTTGATCCCAGCTTCCCCCAGGCGCCGAACCAGTCCATCCCAGAAGGGCCTTGAGCCCGGTACGACAACGAGGAGACACCCGTGATCAAGTACCAGAAGACCGCCGTATCCCTAGCCGCCGCCCAGGCCGCCCTGCTCTGCAGCGGCATGGCCTTCGCGCAGACAGCTCCCGCGCCTGCCGCCGCGGCCTCCGCCCCTGACGCCAAGACGCAGAAGATCGAGACCGTCGTCGTCAGCGGGCGACGTGCCGCGCTGCAGTCGGCGCAGAAAATCAAGCAAGACGCCGACGAGATCGTCGACTCCGTCAATGCCGATGACATCGGCAAGCTGCCCGACCACTCCGTCACTGAAGTGCTGCAACGCATCGTCGGCGTGACCATCGACCGCACGATGGCCAAGGGCGACCCCGAGCACTACTCGGTGGAAGGCTCCAGCGTGAATATCCGCGGCCTGTCCTATGTGCGTTCCGAAGTGAACGGCCGCGACACCTTCTCCGCCAACGGCGGCCGCGCGCTGAACTTCGAGGACGTGCCGCCCGAGCTGATGGCTGGCGTGGACGTCTACAAGAATCCGTCGGCGGTCCAGGTCGAGGGCGCCATCGGCGGCCTGGTCAACCTGCGCACCGCCCTGCCCTTCGACTACGCCGGCTTCAAGGCCGCGCTGACGGTCGGCGGCAACTACAACGACCTGCAGGGCAAGTGGAGCCCCTCCGCCTCGGGACTGGTGGCCAACCGCTGGAACACCGACCTGGGCGAGTTCGGCGCACTGCTGAGCCTGGCCCGCAGCAAAACCACGACCCGCACCGACCTCTGGCAGGTCGAGCCCTACTACAACATCGACGGCACGCATTGGGCGCCCAAGGGCGCGCAATGGCGCGACTCCAACTTCGACCGCACCCGCGAGGGCACCTACGGCGCGCTGCAGTGGAAGAAGGCCAACGTCAGCAGCTCGCTGACCTACTTCGAGTCCAAGTACCGCATGCATTGGGACGAGAACGCGTTGTTCGCCCAGTCCTCGCCGTCCAACATGAAGATCTCGAGCGACGCCACCTACGGCGCCAACGGTGCGCTGCTCACCGGCACGCTGACCGACCCGGCCGATGGCGGCATCAACTTCGGTGCAGACACGCGCTATATGACGCGTGATTCCAAGACCCGTGATCTGGGCTGGAACCTGAAGTGGAAGGCCAGCGACCGCTGGAGCTTCAGCACCGATTTCCAGCTCGTGAAGTCCAAGACCAACGCCTTCGACTCCACCGTCGCCACCGGCCTGGTGATGCCCAAGGAGACGCTGGACCTGACGGGCTCGACGCCGCGCGTCGTCTTCGACGCCTCCGACCTGGCGGGCCTGAAGGACCTGGGCAACTACTACTGGGCGTTCACGATGGAGCACCTGGACCGCAGCAAGGCCGATTCCAAGGTCTGGCGCGCGGACGCCAAGGTCAACTTCGACAACGCCGTGCTGCAGGACCTGCAGTTCGGCATCCGCCTGACGGACAAGTCTGCCACCACCATCAATTCCGCGCCGAGCTACAACTGGGCCGCCATCACCCAGACCTGGCAGCGCGGCTGGGACATCAACCACCTGGCCTACCTGAACGACCCGCGCTTCAACGCGCCCACGACGCTGCACCAGTTCAAGAACTTCTTCGGCGGCCAGAACGTGCCGAGCATCTACGTGCCCGACGTGTCCCTGGCCAAGGGCTATCCGGGCACCTACGCCGACCTGCACAAGTACCACGACATCCTGTGCACCGAACAGCACGGCGGCGATGCTTCAGCCTGCGGTCCGTGGACACCCGCGACCTTCGGCACCGATCCCGAGGGCACCAACGAGCAGCATGAGAAGACGCAGGCCGTCTACGGCCAGTTGCGCTTCGGCTGGGAAGACCTGCCCACGCCCGTCGACGGCAACGTCGGCCTGCGCGTCGTTCGCACGGACATGAAGGCCAATGGCTACATGGTCTTCAAGAACAACGCGCCGACCACGGCAACCACGGGCGTGCCAGTGCCGGTGGTGGCGGCCTTCTCCAAGCCGCTGGACGCCGCCCAGACCTACACCGACGTGCTACCCAGCCTGAACCTGCGCCTCAAGGCCAGCGACACGCTGCAGTTCCGCGCCGCGCTGTCCCAGGCCATCTCGCGTCCGGACTTCTCGCAGCTGCAGGCCTACACCGCGCTGTCGCTGGACACCCAGAAGCACACGCTGACCGACGGCACTGTCGTCATCGACAGCGTGAGCCTGTCCGGCAAGGCCGACGGCAACCCGCTGCTCAAGCCCGTCAAGTCCAACCAGCTTGATCTGACCGGCGAGTGGTACTTCTCCAAGACCGGCTCGCTGACGGTGGCTGTCTTCGACAAGGAACTGAAGGACATCATCGTCGGCCAGTCGGCCTCGGTGCAGTTGAACGATGGCAACGGCACGCCTGTGAACTTCACGGTCACGTCGCCGGTCAACGGCGCCAAGGGCCACGCCCGCGGCCTGGAGATCGCCTTCCAGCGTTACCTGGACATGCTGCCGGGCTGGCTCGCGGGCTTCGGCGTGCAGGCCAACTACACCTACGTCGACAGCAAGACCAAGCCCTACGACCCGATCAAGAGTGCCTATTGCAGCGGCACCAGCACCGGCGCCGACAACCTGAACCTGAACATCAACGGTTGCGACACCGATGGCCGCACCTTCGGCAATCTCCCGCTGATCAACCTGTCCAAGAACGCCTACAACCTGGCGCTGCTGTATGACTACGGCCCGATCTCGGCGCGCGTGGCCTACAGCTGGCGCTCTAGGTATCTGCAAGGCGTCAACGTCAACGGCACCAACGGCGGCGACGGCCAGCTGCCCAATGCCGGCGGCGGCGTGGCCTGGGCCCTGCCGACCTGGAGCGACGCCTATGGGCAGGTCGATGCCGGCGTCACCTACCGGTTCAACGACCATTTCAGCTTCAGCCTCGAAGGCCAGAACCTGAACAACGCCCTGGCCCGGCAGTTGATGCAGCAGCACATCGGCTACATGACCCGCGGCGTCAACTACACCGGCCGCCGCTACACAGTTCAAGCCAGCTACTCTTTCTGAGTACGGGCGACGGTCCGGCGCCCCTCGGGTCGCCGGACCTTGTTGCCATCCCGGAATTCCGATGAAGACAAAGACCCTTTTTGCGACGGCGCTTGCCTGCCTGTTCGCCGCGCAGTCCGCCTGCGCCACCGAAGCGCCCCGCGTCATCGAGCGCAATGGCCGCCACGCGCTGCTCGTCGACGGCAAGCCCTTCCTCATCCTCGGCGCGCAGGTCCACAACTCCAGCAACTACCCTGAGGCGCTGAAAGCAGTCTGGCCGGCAATCAACGACCTCAAGGCCAACACCGTCCTCGTGCCGGTGGCCTGGGAGCAGGTCGAGCCCGAGGAGGGGCGTTTCGATTTCAGCTTCGTCGACACGCTGGTGAAGCAAGCGCGCCAACAGAAGAAGCACCTCGTGCTGCTGTGGTTCGCGACGTGGAAGAACACCAGCGCGCAGTACACGCCCGCCTGGGTCAAGCTGGCGCCCCAGCGCTTCCCCGCCATGCTGGACCACGATGGCAAGCCCAGCTATTGCCTGAGTCCCTTCGGCACCGAGACGCTGAAGGCCGACAAGCGCGCCTTCGTCGCGCTGATGGCTCACCTGAAGAAGCTCGACTCGACCGAGCGCACCGTGCTGATGGTGCAGGTGGAGAACGAGGTCGGCACCTACGGCCTGGTGCGCGACTTCGCACCGGCCGCGCAGGCTGCCTTCGAGCAGCCCGTGCCCGCCGCCGTGCTCGCGCACAAGAAGCCTGTCGCCGCGCCGGCGGGAACCTGGCGCGATGTCTACGGCGACTACGCCGACGAGTACTTCCACGCCTGGGCCATCGCCCGCTACATCGGCGACATCGCCGCGGCGGGCCGTGCCACGTACGACCTGCCGATGTACGTCAACAACGCGCTGCGCAACCCGCTGGAACAGCCGCCCAAGCCCTGGAACAAGGACTTCGCCAGTGGCGGCCCCACGCACGATGTCATCGACATCTACAAGGCCGCCGCGCCCGCGCTCGACATCGTCAGCCCCGACATCTACAACGCTGAATCCGAGCAGGTGAACGCCAACCTGCGCCTCTTCCAGCGCGCCGACAATGCGTTGTGGGTGCCCGAGATCAGCAACGCGGCGATCTACTCGCGCTACCTCTATGCCATCCTCGGCCGAGGTGCGCTCGGCGTGTCGCCCTTCGGCATCGACTATTTCAACTACAGCAACTTCCCGCTCGGTGCCACGTCCACCGACCGCGAGATGGTCGAGCCCTTCGCCCGCGTCTATCGCATGTTCCAGCCGGTGCAGCGCCAATGGGCCCAATGGGCCTTCGACGGCCGCACGCGTGGTGCGGCCGAGGGCGACGACCGCAAGCCGCAGACGCTGGAGTTCCCCGGCTGGGTGGCCAAGCTGAGCTACCGCGAATGGCAGTTCGGCGAGAGCAGCTGGAAGAGCACCGACAAGCTTCCTGCCGGCACCGAACAGCCCGGCGGCGGCGTCGCCATCGCGCAGATCGCCGACGACGAGTTCCTCGTCCTCGGTCAGCGCACCCGCGTGCGCCTGGAGCCGCTGCCCGGTCAGAACGGCATGATGCTGCGTGCCGAACAGGGCCGCTTCGACGACAAGGGCCGCTGGGTCATGGAGCGCGTGTGGAACGGCGACCAGGTCGACTACGGCCTGAACCTGCCGGCCGAGCCGGTCATGCTCAAGGTCACGATGGGCCGCCCCGCCAAGCCATGATGCAGCGCCGCCAACTACTGCAGGCCGCCGGCCTGCTCGCTGCCATGCCCGCCTGGGGCGCGGACAGCACCTCGCCCGCCTACGACTGGCGCAGCCTGACCTTCGGTGCCGGTGGATTCATCGACGGCTTCGTCTTCCACCCGCGCGAGAAGGGCCTGCTGTACGCCCGCACCGACATCGGCGGTGCCTACCGATTCGACCCCGCGGGCAAGCGCTGGCTGCCGCTGCTGGACCACCTGAGCAAGGCCGACAGCGACCTGATGGGTGTGCTCAGCATCGCGGTGGATCCGAGCGACGCCAACCGCGTCTACGCCGCCTGCGGCCTCTACACCAGCCAATGGGCGCGCAGCGCAGCCCTGCTGGCATCCACCGACCGCGGTGCGACCTGGGCAGTGCACGAGCTGGGCCTCAAGCTGCTCGGGAACGGCCCCGGCCGCGGCTCGGGCGAGCGCCTGCAGGTGGACCCCAACCGCCCCGAGCTGCTGTTGCTCGGCACGTCGCAGGACGGCCTGCAGCTCAGCACCAACCGCGGCCAGAGCTTCAGCCGCCTGAGCGGCTTCCCGGCCAAGCATGTGTCCCTCGTGCTGTTCGACCCGAAGACGGGCCAGCCCGGTCAGGGCTCGCGCACCGTCTATGTGGGCAGCCACGACCAGCCCGGCCTGTTCGTCTCCAGCGACGCAGGCCAAAGCTTCACACGCATCGCCGAGCTGCCCGCGCAGGCACCCCAGCACGCGGCCTTCGGCGCCGATGGCTCGCTCCACGTCACCCTCGCCGCCGGCGAAGGCGGCGCCGTCGTCAACCCGAGCTACGCCAAGACCGGCAGCGTCTGGCGCCGCGCACCCGATGGCCGCTGGACCGACATCACGCCCGTCAAGCCGACGTCAGCCCAGTCCTTTGCCTACTCGGGGCTGGACGTCGACCCCAAGCGCCCCGGCCGCCTCGTCGTCTCCACCATCGAGCGCTGGCAGCCGGGCGACGAGGTCTTCATTTCCGACGACCACGGTGCGACGTGGGCACCTCTGAGCCCGCGCTCCAGCTTCGACGACAGCCGCCACCCCTGGCTACAGGCCTACCAGAAGAAGCAGCACCACGCCCTCGGCCATTGGCTGGCCGACATCAAGATCGACCCGCACGACGGCGACCACGCCGTCTACGGCACCGGCTTCGGGCTGTGGATGACGCACAGCCTCGGCGGAAAGGAAGTGAGCTGGGACTTCACCGTCGAGAACCTCGAAGAGACCGCAACGCTGAGCCTGGAAAGCCCGTCCGGCGGCGCCTCGCTGTTCGCCGCGATGGGCGACGTTTCCGGCGCGGCCTGGGACGACCTGAACCAGGGACCGAAGGCCGGCCTCTTCCTGCCTGCTGGCGAGACCTGCCGCTCGGTGGCGTTCGCGGAACTCAAGCCGGCCATCGTCGCCCGCACGTCCGACATGGCGGCCAACGGCGGCTACTGGTCGAGCGATGGCGGCGCAAGCTGGCGCCCGTTCGGGCCGTCGCCGCGCGCGGTCAAGACGCGCGAGGGCTGGCGGGCCTCCACCGGCCAGATCGCCGTGTCAGCGCAAGGCGGCTTCTTCCTGTGGGTGCCGGAGAAGCAGCCGGCGCTGTTCTCGCGAGACCATGGCAAGACCTGGGCGACGAGCCAGGGCTGGCCCGCCGAACGCGAGATTGCGCTCGCGCCGGTGGCCGACCGCGCCGTCGAAGGCGTGTTCTACGTGCATGACCGCACGAACGGCCACGTGCTCGTCAGCGTGGACGGCGGTGCGAGCTTCCAGCCCGGCATCACCGGCCTGCCCAAGCTGGACGTCCAGCAGACGGCCCATCTGACCTGCGCACCCGGCAAGGCGCGCGACCTCTGGCTGGCGCTGCCCGACGCGCTGGTGCATGTGGCCGGCGTCGACGCGCCGGCGAAGGCGGTGCCCGGCGTCGTCGAGCCCTGGCGCGTGGCCCTGGGCAAGGCGGCTGAAGGAGCGCCGTACCACGCCCTCTACGTGTGGGGCCGCGTGCTCGTCAACGGCGCCCCGGTCGAAGGCCTGTTCCGCTCGATCGACGCCGGCGCGAGCTGGCAGCGCATCAACGACGACCGCCACCGCTACGGCCGCCTGAACGCGATGGCCGCCGACCCGCTGGAGTTCGGCGTCGTCTACGTCGCGCCCGAGGGCCGCGGCGTCATCATCGGCAGGCCGCGAGCGTGAGGCGGCTCCTCGCCGCCCTCGCCCTTGCGGCGGCCGCACTGCAAGCGCAGGCCGCCGAGCTGACGCTGCGTTATGCCGCGCCCGCGCCGGACACGCCCCAAGGCTGGGAACAGCAAGCCCTGCCCATCGGCAACGGGCGCCTGGGCGCGATGCTGTTCGGCCAGGTCGCGCGCGACCGGCTGCAGTTCAACGACATCACGCTGTGGACCGGCGACGCCAAGACGATGGGCGCCTACCAGCCCTTCGGCGATGTCGTGCTGGAGCTGGACGGCGCCAGCGGGCCGGTCAGCGGCTATCGCCGCGAGCTGGACGTCGCCCACGCCCGTCACACGCTCGGGTACACACAGGACGGCGTTCGCTTCGAGCGCCAGGCTTTCGCCAGCCACCCCGCCCAGGTCATCGTCTGGCGGTTGAGCGCCGACCAGCCCGGCCGCTACACCGGCCGCGTCGCGCTGACCGACCGCCACGGCGCCGCGCTGTCTGCGGCCGGCGCGACGTTGACCGCCGCCGGTGCCCTGCCCAATGGCCTCGCCTACGCGAGCCAGCTGCGCGTGCGGCATGAAGGCGGCTCGGTCGCACTCGACGGCAACACGCTCGTCTTCAAGGGTTGCAACGCGCTGACGCTGATCCTCGGCGCCGGCACGAGCTACGCCGCCGGCCGTGTCAACGGCGACGCACCACTGCCGCGCGTGCAGGCGTGGGTCGCTGCCGCTGCCGCCCGACCTTGGCGGGCGCTGCAGGCCGAGCACGAGCGCGACGTCACGGCCCTGCTCGGTCGCGTGCAGCTCGACCTTGGCGCCAGCCCACCGGAACGTCAGGCACTCACGACCGACGCCCGCCTGGCCGCCTACACGCGCGATGGCGGCGATCCCGAGTTGGAGGCGCTGTACTTCCAGTTCGGCCGCTATCTGCTGGTCAGCAGCTCGCGCCTGGGTTCGGACGCTGGGCTGCCGGCCAATCTGCAAGGCCTGTGGAACGACAGCCTGCAGCCGCCGTGGAATGCCGACTACCACAGCAACATCAATCTGCAGATGAACTACTGGCCGGCCGAGCCGACCAATCTGGCGGAGGCCGCGCGCCCGCTGCATCGCTTCGTGCAGGACCTGATCCCGCAATGGCGCCGTGCCGTCAGCGAACGCGCGGCACTGGCGCTGCAGGACCCGAAGGCCCTGCCCGCCGAGACGCCGCCCTGGGACAACTCGGTTCAGCCACCGCAGGAAACCTTCCTGACGAAGGAAGGGCGGCCCATGCGCGGCTGGACGCTGCGCACCGCCACCAACCCCTTCGGCGCCCAGAGCTACCTGTGGAACATGACCGGCAACGCCTGGTATGCACGCCACTTCTGGGAGCACTACGCCTTCACGCAGGACAAGGCCTTCCTGCGCGACGTGGCCTGGCCGGTGTTGAAGGAAGTGGGCCAGTTCTGGGAAGACCGCCTCAAGGCCGGGCCGGATGGCCGCCTCGTCGCGCCCAACGGCTGGTCGCCAGAGCATGGCCCCATCCAGGACGGCGTGGCCTACGACCAGCAGATCCTCTGGGACCACTTCGACAACATGGCCCAGGCGGCCGCCGCGCTCGGCGATGACGCGGCGCGCAGCCATGCCGTCGCGCTGCGTGACCGCCTCGCCGGCCCGCGCGTGGGCAGCTGGGGCCAGCTGCTCGAATGGCAGACCGAGCTGAAGGACGCCGTGCTCGACACGCCGCACGACACGCACCGCCATGTGTCGCACCTGTTCGCCCTCTTCCCCGGCCGGCAGATCTCGCCGCTGCGCACGCCCGAGCTGGCTGCCGCGGCACGCAAGACGCTGCAGGCGCGCGGCGACGTCAGCACCGGCTGGTCCATGGCCTGGAAGATGGCCTACTGGGCACGGCTGCGCGAGGGCGACCACGCCCACAGCATGCTGCGCGGCCTGCTGGCCACGCCCGGCGCGCGCCCCGCCTTGGCGGGCGGCGAAGTCAACCAGGGCGGCACCTATCCCAACCTGTTCGACACCCACCCGCCCTTCCAGATCGACGGCAACTTCGGCGCCACGGCCGCCATCGCCGAGATGCTGCTGCAATCGCAGGACGGCGTCATCGACCTGCTGCCCGCGCTGCCCGCGGCCTGGCCGAACGGCTCGGTCAAGGGCCTGCGCGCCCGCGGCGGTTTCGAGGTTGACATGGCCTGGGCCGACGGTCAGCTGCTGAGCGCCACCGTGCGTTCGCTGGCCGGCACGGGAGGCGGACGTGTCCGCGTCGGCGAGCGCATCGTGGCGCTGAAGCTCAAGCCTGGCCAGTCGCGCACGCTGGCCGCCAAGGACTTTCAATGAACCGTTTCCTGCTCACGCTCCTGGCGCTGCTGCCGCTGGGCGCCCAAGCCCTGAACCTTGATGCCGGCCGCCCGGCCAAGGGTTGGCAGGTCGTCGTCACCGACGTCGAGGGCGAGGCCAGGCTCGACACCGACCGTGTCACCGTGCCCAAACCCGCCCATCCACGCGTGCCGGACAGCCACGTCGCCGCGCGCCGCGACGACGACGGGACCCTGACGCTGCAGTTCAGCAATTCCTGGATCGCGCAACTGCGCTGGCAGGACGGGCCGCCGGTCGACCTGCGGCCCTACCTCGCCGCCGGCACCGTCGAGTTCGACCTCGACGTCGTCGACCTCGCCCACGGCGGCATGAAGTTCAAGATCGGCTGCGGCAAGGACTGCGAGCGCAAGGTGCCTTTCCTGTTCGCCGGCCGCGAGCTGGTCGGCAAGGGCCGCCAGCATCTGGCGCTTTCGCTGAAATGCTTCTGGCGCGAAGGCGATGACTTCTCCGCCGTGACCCAGCCCTTCACGCTCGAAGGCAGCGGCAGCGGCGAGCTGCGGATCGCCCACCTGCGGCTGAACAAGAAGGGCAAGGCAACGACCGCCTGCCCCGACTACCGCACCCAGTCCGTCACGCCCGAGCGGTTGCAGGAGTCCTGGGCCATCGACTGGTGGCTGCCCCGCCACGAGGCCAAGCTCGCCGAGGTGCGCGCCCACCGCGAGGCGGGCCGGCGCGTGGACCTGGTCTTCCTCGGCGACTCCATCACGCAGGGGTGGGAGAACGAAGGCAAGCAGGCGTGGGCCGACCACTTCGCGAAGTACAACGCCGTGGCGCTGGGCTTTGGCGGCGACCGCACCGAGAACCTGCTGTGGCGCCTGCAGCATGGCGAACTGGACGGCATGGCGCCGAAGGCCGTCGTCATGATGATCGGCACCAACAACACCGGCGACCGGCTGGAAGACCCGGCGCTGACCATCGCCGGCATCAAACGCAATCTCGACGAGATCCGCCGTCGCCAGCCACAGGCCAAGGTCCTGCTGCTGGCACTCTTTCCGCGCGACGAGAAGCCCGACGGCCTGCTGCGCCGCCACAACGCCAAGATCAACGCAGTGCTGCCGGCACTCGCCGATGGCCGCCAGGTCGTCTTCCTCGACATCGGCCGCGCGCTCACCAACCCGGACGGCACGCTGTCCAAAGACATCCTGCCCGACTGGCTCCACCTCAGTCCGCAAGGCTACGAGATCTGGGCCCGCAGCCTGGACACCCCTTTGACCTCTTTGCTGGCGCCCTGACGGCAACAGCCTTCCCATGACTTCCCTGACCTACTCCAGCCCCTTCCCCACCGACTTCGTGTTCGGCGTTGCCGCCGCCGCGCCGCAGATCGAAGGCGCCGCCTTCACCGACGGCAAGGGCGAATCCATCTGGGACCGCTTCTCCCGCCAGCCCGGCAAGGTCCACGACGGCGACACGCTGGACGTCGCCTGCGACCACTACCACCGCTTCGACCCGGCTTTCCGCCCCTGGTCGTCATCTCGCAGCGCGTCTGGCAGGTTCTCTATGCGAGGGATCCCGGGATCGTCGGCAAGCCGATTCGGTTCGCCGAGGTGGCGACAACGATC
>JAEKLF010000197.1 GCA_019509985.1 Burkholderiales bacterium
TCCAACCTTCCTTCCACCGCGCCCACATCTGGGCCTTCTGGGCATCCGAGTAGTAGATCCGGGGTCGCTGCTTCATCTGCAACACTCCTTCCGCCTGGGCGGGTCATAGTGTGTTGCGTCGACCGGTTGAACTCGCCGAAGTGCAGCGGTCTTCCGACTTGCTCACATCCGAAAGGCCGGTTCCGGACCCGGCCGACGTTCATCTGCCGATCCTGACCGACCGCATACAGCCTGCCGCTGCCACCCGATCAATTTCGGCTTTGGGCACATTGCTGACAGCCCGTTCATCAAACCGAGGTGCAGCAGCCGCTGCAGTGCGGACTCCGCAGGACTTTCGAGTGGCACGACCCGCTGCCACCGAGCGACCTGCGATGCCCTTGGATCCGTCCCAGCCCCAACCCGCATCCAACGAACAAAAAAGCCCGGCATCGGCCGGGCCAAACGGAGACAAGCGGAGGTTCTCGTCGGGACGCTCAGAACTTGGCGGTCAGGCCGAGCTTGTAGGTCGTTTCGCCCTTGAAGGACCAGGCCGGGTAGCCGGCCTTCAGCGGGTCCTTGTGCAGCACGTCGGCCGGCAGGCTGGTGGACATGGCGCCGTACTGGATGTCGTCCTGCTTGGTCAGGTTGACGGCGTCCAGGCTCAGCTTCAGCCACTTGTTGATGTTCCAGCCGAAGCTCGCGTCCAGCGTGCCGTAGTTGGCGTGCATGCGGTTGCCGTACCAGTAGGCGTTCTCGCGGATCATGTACTTCGAGCGCCAGTTGTAGGCCAGGCGGCCGAAGTAGTCGCCGGTCTCGTAGTAGCCGACCAGGTTCACGTTGTGCTTGGACGACTGCGTGAAGATGCCGAGCTGGTCCGCGAAGCTTTCCTTGGGCGCCGTGCCTTCGGTGAAGGTGTAGTTGGCGACAACGCCGAAGCCGTTGTCGAAGGCGTGGTTGGCCTGCAGCTCGATGCCACGCAGGCGGCCGCCGCCGGCGTTGACGAAGTTCTGCACCGTCCAGTTGTCCACGCCCGACTTCGGGTCCACCAGGCCGACCTTCTGGTTCGTCAGCACGTTGGCGGTGATGAAGTTCTGGATGTCCTTGTTGAAGAAGGTCGCCGACAGGATGTTGCCCTTGCCGTAGTAGTACTCCAGGCTCAGGTCGACTTGGGCCGACTTCATCGGCTTGAGCTCGACGCTACCGACCGTCCAGGTCTCGTTGCCGACGCGGTCGTCGTTGTAGCCGGACACCTGGATGCCGAACATGTTGGCGAAGTTCGGGCGGGTGATGGCTTGCGACGCGGCGGCGCGCAGCACCAGGTCCTTGCGCAGGTCGAAGGCGAGGTTGACGCTGGGCAGCACGTCGTTGTACTTGGACTTCTTGACGTCGTAGCCGTGGCCCCAGTTCTCGTTGCCTTCGTAGTCGCCCGCGGCCAGCGGCGTTCCGTCGAACTTGTAGCCCGTGCTCTTCACGTCGGTCGAGATGTAGCGCAGGCCGAAGTTGCCGCGCAGGTTCTCGGCCTCGAAGTCGAACATGCCGTACAGGGCCTGGTTCTTCTCGTTGAGCTCGCTGAAGCCGGAGCGGTCCTCGATGAAGCTGGAGATGTTCTTCTGCGTGGCGGAGATCATCGCGCCGATGTTGGGGCGCGGGACGGTCCAGTTCGCGACGCCGACGGTGCCGTCGAACAGGCTGGCGGTGTTGGTCGGCGCGATGGTGGCGTTCCAGACCGGGCGGTAGGCGCGTTTCTCGAAGGTGTGGTCGGCGAAGCGCACGCCGGTCTTGAAGGTGTTGATCGCGCCCCAGTTCAGGTCGATGGTGGCGTCGAACTGCGCGTATTTCTCCTGGTCCTTGTTCGGCCCCTGTGAGGTGGCCCAAGTCTGCGGGCTCATTTGCGCCGGCAGGTTGGAGAGGTTGAAGGACTGGTCCGTCGTCGGGCTGACCTGGATCTGGTGACCGGTGGCGTCGATGGTGCCCTGCCACTTGGGCAGGTTGAAGCCGGCGTCGCCCGTGATGGACTGGAAGTTGGCCGTCAGCGAGGTGCCACCCTTGGCCTTGGTGGTGCCGGCGACCAGGTCGAACTTGGCGCCGCCGAGCTTGTAGTGGCCATCGAGGGTGAGGCTGTCCGAGGTCATCTGGGCGGCGCGCGCCCAGACCTGGAAGAACTGCGTTGGCAGCGGATTGGAGGCGGTGGTCGTGCTGTGCACGCACATGCCGTCGGGGTTCCAGGCCGACTTCACGTCGGTGTTGCGCTTGTCGCAGTTCGGGTCCTGGAAGAGGTAGTCGCTGCTGTTGGAGTTGTCGCCGACGAGCTTGAGCTTCAGGTAGTTCAAGCCCAGGTCCATGCCCTCCACGGGCCTGGCCTGCAGGGTCAGGTTGATGGCGTCGCGCTTGCGGTCCTGCACGAAGGCGGTCGGCGCCACGTCGGCCGACCAGCGGTTGTCGGCCTCGATGCCGCGGCGGATGTAGGCGCCGTCGGAGTGGGCGGCTGCCAGCAGCACGCCGAAGCTCCTGGCCGTGTTCTTCCAGCTGTACAGGCCCGAGACGTCCTTCTCGGCGTCGCTGATCGTGCCCTTGCCGTACTTCACGCTGACGAAGCCGCTGTTGGCCGCCATGTCCAGCGGCTTGCGGGTCTTGACGATGACCGTGCCGCCGATGCCGCCTTCGGTCAGGTCGGCCTGCTGCGACTTGTAGACCTCCATGCCGCCGATCAGCTCGGAGGGCAGCAGCGAGTAGTTGAAGGAGCGGTCGATGTCGAGCTGGTCGTACCAGCCGGTGGACGCGACGGTCTGGCCGTTCAGCGTCGTGTAGGTCATCTGCGGGTCGGAGCCGCGGATGGACACCGTGGCGCCCTGGCCGAAGGCACGGCCGACGGATACGCCGGGAATGCGGCCCAGCGCCTGGCCGACGTCGGAGTCGGGCAGCTTGCCCACGTCTTCGGCGGACACGGCGTCGACGACGGCGCTGGCGTTCTTCTTGATCGTCGCGGCGGTCTGCAGCGAGGCGCGGATGCCGGTGACGACGACCTGCTCGAGCTGCGCCGGCGCGGGCGCGTCCGCGGTTTGTGCCTGGGCCGCGAATGCCGCGCCCAGCAATGTCAGCGATACGGCGGCGGCGATTGGGGTCTGCTTGACCTTCATGGACTGGTTCCTTGATGTGGCGAATGAAATCGGGCGGCGGTGGCTGCTCGGACCGGTTGCATACCACCTTAAAGCCGGTTGCCGCTCGCTGCTATCGCGACGTCTTTGCAACCAATGCAAGGCCACTATAGAGATTGATAAATCCACTTTGCTACCAATTATGATTGGTGTTTTCCCGGACGGCTTAGGGCTACGCCCTGGAAAGCGAGGGCTGCTCTCAGTGGGGGCGTTTGGTTGTTCGATGAACTGGTATCGGACTGGTGCCGTATTTGACGACCGCGATTCGTTGTGTCCTGGCGACGTGGCAGCTCGTCGTATACCCGCGATTGAGCTCGCGATTCCCCCTGGGCGATCAGGTGGCCTTGATCTGGTACTGGCCGGCCGGGCGCTCAACCGAGACAATCGCCACACCCCGACACCGATGCAGCCCATCCGATGAGCGACGAACACGCCAGGCCCCGCCGCCGGGCTCAGTACCTGCCGTGGCCGACATGACGCCGACTGAGATCTGGTCGGCGGCTGACGAGCCGCAACTCAAGGAACGCCTGGAGCAACGCGCCGAGCCGGTCGTGCTGAAGGGCCTGGTGGCCGGCTGGCCTGCCGTGCGTGCGGGGCGCGAAACCGCACTGGGCATTTGCGACTACCTGCGCCGCTTCGACCGCGGTGTCGAGGTCATGGCCACCAAGACGCGCGCGGCGGCGCGCGGCGTCATGGGTTACAACGACAGCCTGACGGATTTCGCCTTCGTCAAGGCCCGCATGACGCTGGCCGAATTCATGGCGAACCTGCAGGCCTACCTGCCAGCCGAGGGCGCGCCCGCCATTGCCGCGCAATGCGCCAAGGTCGGCGACGTCATCCCCGGCTTCCTGGACGAAAACCCGCTGCAGGCCTTGCCCGGCGTGGTGCCCAACTTCTGGCTGGGCAACGCGCTGACGGTGCCGGTGCACCACGACCACCCCTACAACCTGGCCTGCGTGGTGGCCGGGCGGCGACGCTTCACGCTGTTCGCGCCGCAGCAGGTGGGCAACCTCTACATCGGCCCGCTGGAACACACGCCATCAGGCGCGCCCATCTCGGTCGTGCATCCCAAGGCGCCGGACTTCGAGCGCTATCCGCGCTACCGCGAGGCGTTGGCGTCGGCCTATGTTGCCGAGCTGCAGCCGGGCGACGCGCTCTACATCCCGCCGCTGTGGTTCCACCAGGTCGAGGCGCTGGAGAAGGTGAACCTGCTGATCAACTACTGGTGGCCTGTGCTGGCTGATCCGGGCGACGCGCAGCAGCGCGCGCCGGTCGCGACGCTGCTGCAAGCGATCAAGGTGTTGAATGCGCTGCCGCCGGCTCAGCGCGACGCCTGGGCGGCCATGTTCGAGCATTACGTCGTGCAGCGCGAGCAGGATCCCGCTGCGCACATTCCGCCGGCCTGGCGGGGCGCGCTGGCGCGGCGGCGCTGACGACCTGCGAGGATGCCTGCCATGCGGCCCATGAAGGAAATCGAAGGCGTCACGCGCGAGCGCTTCCACGGCGACGTGGTGCCGGCCTACGAGCCGGTGGTGATGCGTGGCGTGGTCGGCCACTGGCCGCTGGTGGCGCAAGGGCGTGCGGGCCTGGCGCCCTGCCTGGCGTACCTGACGGGCTTCGACGGCGGCAAGCCCGTGGATGCCGTGCTCGCCAAGCCCGAACTCACGCGGGCCTTCAGCTACAAGCCGGCCCTGGACGGCTTCAATTTCGTGCGCGACAAGCGGCCCTACGCGGCCTTGTTCGAGCAGCTCTGGCGCTACAGCCACTTCCCCGACCCACCCAGCCTGGCGGCGCAGAGCGCGCTGGTGTCGGAGGCCTTGCCGGGCCTGGAGCAGGCCAACGCCCAGCCGTTGCTGGACACTGCCGTGGCGCCACGCATCTGGATCGGCAACCGCGCCACGGTGCCCGCACATTTCGACGACTCGCACAACCTCGCTTGCGTGGCGGCCGGTCGGCGGCGCTTCACGCTGCTGCCGCCGCAATGCGCGCCGCTGCTCTACCTCGGGCCGCCGGACTACGCGCCCACGCCGGCGCCGATGTCGGTCGTGCCCGATCTGCACCGGGCCGACCCGGCGCAGTTCCCGCTGCTCGCCGAGGCGCTGGAACAGGCCGTCGTCGCCGAGCTGGAACCGGGCGATGCCGTCTACATCCCGCCACTGTGGTTCCATCAGGTCGAGGCGCTGGCGCCGCACCTGAACATCCTGATGAACTACTGGTGGCGGCCGCTGGCCGCGCCGGGGCGCCCCGATGACCTGCACCTGGCGGCGATGCGCCTGGCCATGCTGGCCTTGCGCCACTTGCCGGACGGCGAACGCGAAGGCTGGCGCGCGCTGTTCGGGCACTACGTGTTCGGCGCGCGGGGCGCGGGACTGGCGCACATCCCCGCAGATCAGCGCCATCTGTTCGGCGACATCGACACGGCGGCCGACGCCGTCGTGCGCAAGGACATCCTGGATAGGTTGAAGTCCTGAGTTACCAGGTGTAGATCTGCAAGGCCGTGTCGCCGGTGCCCGGCGGGATGTCGGCCAGCAGCTCGCGGTGGTCCGGAAAGTTCGACGCGCTGCGCGCGATGAAGTCGTCCACGGCGTCCAGCCGATGGCGGGCCTGGTGTGCGGTCGGCGGCTGCAGGTCCTGTGGGTCCGGGAAGATGCCCATGCCGGCCAGCAGCGCGTACCAGGATACGGTCGGGTAGCCGCCGCCAAAACGGCCTGTCTTGAGCGCGGCGACCAGGGGCTTGCGGGACATCCACATCATCAGCACACCCTGCAGCGAGTCCGACAAGTGCATGTTCTCGGCGTTCTCGCGCCAGTAGTCGGTGTCGGTGCGCGAATTGGTCTTGTAGTGCGCCACGATGTAGTCGCGCGTGTTGTCGAAGCGCTTTTGCATGGCGGCGTTGAACTGCTCCTGCGCCGAGCTGCCGAGGTCGCCCTTCTCCAGCGCCTCCACCAGCATGGACGCCGTGACCTGCACGAACAGCAGTGCAGTGGCTTCCAGCGGTTCGATGAAGCCTTGCGACAGGCCGATGGCCACGCAGTTGCGGTTCCAGACCTTGGACATCCGGCCCACGCGCATCTTGAGGTGACGGGCCGGTGTGTCCGAGTCGAGCATGCCCAGATGCCTGCGCAGCTCGGTCTCGGCCTCGTCCGCCGAGCAGTGGGCGCTGCTGTAGACGTAGCCGTTGCCCTGGCGCTGGGTGAGGGGGATCTTCCACGCCCAGCCATGGCGCAGCGCGGTCGACACGGTCTGCGACTCGATGGGGCCGTCGAGCGGCGTCGGCATGGCCACGGCGGCATCGTTGTAGAGGTTCTCGCCGAAACCGATGAACGGCGTCTGCAGCGCCTTGCCGATCATCAGCGAGGCAAAGCCGCTGCAGTCCACGAAGAAGTCGGCGGCCAGGGTCTCGCCGTCGTCGAGTTGCAGCCGGTCGATGTCGCCGCGCTCGTCGAGCAGCACCTGGGTGACGTGGCGCTGCAGATGGGTCACGCCGCGCTGCACCGCCTTTCGACCCAGGAACTGGCCCAGCAGAGTCGCGTCGAAGTGATAGCCGTACCAGACGTCGAAGGGGAAGTTGGCCTTGGCGCGTGGGCCGCGGGCCTGGCGCGCCAGCGCCGCTGACACGAAGAAGCGGTCGGGATGCGCATACACGTCCGCACCGTCGAGCCGTGCGTGCACGTTGTCCACAAAGGGATGCATGGTCATGTTGTCCAGCATCGACACGAAGGGGTGGAAGTAGCGCTCGAAGCCGGGCTTGGTCGACCAGCCATCGAAGGTGATGCCGCTCTTGTAGGTGGCATTGCAGGCGGGCATCCATTCCGACTCTTCGATGCCCAGAATCTCGAAGAAGCGCCGCAGCCAGGGTGTGGATCCTTCGCCCACGCCGATGATGCCGACCTGGGGTGACTCCAGCACCGTCACCTTCAGCCGCGGGCCGTAGGCGGTGGTGGCCAGCATCAGTGCCGTCATCCAGCCGGCCGAGCCGCCGCCGACCACGCAGATGTGTTTCACGGGTGGTGGCGCATCCGTGCTGCCCCCGAGCGGGCGCGCGGCGATGTACTGATCGATGAGGGTGGCGGTGTCGCTCATGGGAGACTTGAATGAGAGAAGGGGAACGTGTGGTGCACGTTCCCCTTCGATTGTGGTCAACGGCGGTCACCGCCGGAACCCGAGAGTTCCAGCAGTGGCAGCAGCGATCAGTACTTGATGCGGGCGGTCAGATAGAACTGGCGGCCATTCTTGTAGAACGCGCGCGGCTGCTCGGCCGTCGCGTAGTACTTCAGGATGGGATCGTTCAGATTCTGTGCATCCAAGCTCACCGCGAAGTTCTCGTTGATCTTGTAGCCGAGCGAGGCCGACAGCACGCCCGAACCCTTTTGGAAGTAGTCGGTGCCGCGGTCCTGGCCGACGAAGATGTCGTCCGTGTAGCCGTAGTTCAGGCGGGCCGAGAACTGGTCGTTTTCGAAGAAGCCGCCCAGGCTGAACGAATTCTTGACGTTGCCGCGCAGCACGTGTCCATCCTGGTCGTGACCCTTGGCCAGCGTGTAGTTGGCGCTGACGCCAAAGTTGCCGGCGATGGGGGTTTCGAACGCGAACTCCAGCCCGTAGACCGACGCCTGGGTGTTGGTCGGGTAGTAGATGTCGTAGGGGCGGTAGACCAGTTGATCCTTCGGGCCCGTCGGGTCGACGGAGCTCAGCAGAGCCGGCAGGGTGGTCGAGCGCACCTTGTCCTTGATGTAGCCGTCCAGGCCCATGTAGAACGCACCTGCCGACACGAAAGCGCGCGGAGCGAAGTACCACTCCAGGTTGCCGTCGATGTTGTTGGAGCGAATCGGCTTCAGGTCAGGATTGCCGGACGACCCCCAGCCGCTGCCGGTGTCTTCCAGGTTGTGCGGATCGTGCTTGTCCAGGTAGCCCGACAGCGCGGTGTAGTCGGCACGGGTTAGGGTGCGGCTGACCGCGAGGCGCCCGACGATGCTCTTGGTCAAGTCGATGCGGATGCTGGCGCTGGGCAGAACGTCGGTGTAGCTGCTGCTGGAGGTGGTTCCCACGTAGTCACCGAACGCGGACGAGATCGTCGGCTTCGTCGTGTCGCCCGGCAGGACCGGGCGCAGGGAGCCGGCGTTCTGCTTGGTGCGAACCAGGCGCAGGCCGATGTTGCCGCTCCAGGCCTCGCCCTCCAGGTTTCCCTGCAGGTAGCCGGCGGTCGACGTTTCCTTGACGTTGTATTCCAGGTTCGGGTAGCGGCGGACGACCGGGTCGCGGTTGGTGATCTTGGCGTTGTAGGCCGCCAGCGCATCGGCCGGGATGTAGGCGATGTTGGTCGGGAATCCGCTGCCCAGGCCACTGCCGAAGTTGCTGGGGTAGTTGGCGCTGAAGGCCGGCACGGTGTAGGGCGAGAGTTGCGGCGCGTCCGCGCCGTTCGCGTCTGCGCAAGCGCTGGCCTTGCTCCAGTCCCACGGGCCGACGCGGTAGGGCGTGCCGGTGGCGCAGCCCGGGCCTTGGCTGATGACGGGGCCGGTGTAGCGCTTGTGCTGAGCATCGCGCAGGCCAAACTTCAGGCTCTTGAGTGCGCCGGCGTCGAGCGTGTACTCGGCGTCCACCTGTGCCCAGGACTCCTTGTCGTTCACGACGACGTTCTGGGTGCCGAAGATCCAGTCGAAGTTTTGATAGCTGCTGTTGGTCAGCGCAAAGGCGGGGGCGGAGCCCGTGCCCTTGAGGTCGAATCCGGAGCCGGTCGACGTGATGTGGGACTCGAGCACGTCCTGGCTGCCTGTCTTGCCCTTGCCGGTGGAAGAGCCGACGTTGGCAGTCAGGTGCAGCGCGTCGTTGACTTTCCAGCCGCCGTCCAGGCTCAGGAAGTTGGCCGAAGCCGAAGCCTTGCGCGAGATCTGGTCGTAATAGCCGTTGTTGGTCGGCGCAGCAAAGGTGTAGTGCGCGCTAACCAGCGTGTTGTTGACGACCTTGTAGTCAGTCAACGTGGCGGCATTGAGGTTGCCCGGGATGGCCGACAGCAGGAAGTTGCGGTTGTAGTTGTCCGCGTCCATCTTGGACGAGAACCCTGTCAGCGTCAGGTCGACATCCTTGACGGGCTTGAACTCGGCGCGGACCAGACCACCCTTGCGCTCGCGCTCTTGCGTGAAATACGCGGAACCGAGCATGTTCGGCGCCTTCACGCCTTCCAGGTCGGGGTGGGCAGCGATCAAGGCAGCAGCGTTGGCGCCGGTGCCCTTGCCCGTGAGCGTCTCATAAGTGGCGATGTGGCCATCTTGCGCGAGGACTTCAACGCCGTCGCGGCGCAGGTGGCGCTTTTCGGAGAACGCCTGCACCAGGATGCCGAAGGTCTTGGCGTCGTTCTTGAAGTTGACCAGCGCGCTCAATTGCGGATCGGTCTTGCCGGGCAGGTTGGCATACACCGCGCCCAAGCCAGCTTCAAAAGTCAGTGCCTTGGCAAAGTCCAGAGGCTTGCGGGTGATGATGTTCACCGAACCTGCAGAGCCGCCCTCTACCAAGGAGGCTTGAGAGTTCTTGTGCACTTCGACGCGGCTGACCAATTCCGACGGCAGCAGCGAGTAGCTGACGCTGCGGCCGACGCCGGCGCCGGTCTGGTCCAGCACGAACCAGTCGCCGTTGGCGATGCCGTGGCCGTCCAGCAGCGTTTGCGTCAGGCTGGGGTTGGTGCCACGCAGGCCCACGCGGTCGCGTTCGTCGAAACCACCGGAGCCGCCGGCCGGGCTGTTCAGGATGGTGACGCCCGGGATGCGAGCCAGCGAGTCGGCCACGTTCTTATCGGGCATCTTGCCGATGTCTTCGGCGGAGATGACGTCGATGTGCGTGTCGGCGTTGCGCTTGACGTTGAGGGATTTCTCCTGCGACGCGCGGATGCCGGTCACGACGACCGTTTCCAGTTGCGAGTCAGGGGCAGCCTGCTGCTGCGCCATGGCGGCACCGCTGGCGCCGAGCAGAGCGATGAACACCGCCTGCGAGATGGGGGTCTGCTTGACCTTCATGGTCTATTCCTCGTTGTGGCCAATGAATCGGGGCGGCGGTGACTGCGTTGCATACCACCTTCGGTCCGGTTGTCGCCTTGTCAGCCCTCAAAAGCGCGTCCAACCAGTGCCATGCCACTGTAACGATTGATAACGCCACTTTGCTACCAATTTTTACTGGGGGGTTTCCCGAGTGGCGGCGGCAAAGTGCCCGTTCATTGGGTGCTGCCTCTGGGGCGGGGTGATTTGGATGACTCGTATTGGTATTTAATTGGCATCTTTTTACGTGTGAAACTGTTGCGTTCGGGCGACGTGAGGCTTGCGCGAGGCATTTGGGAGCGTGCAGCGATGTTGGTCAGCTGGTAGCTGGGTGGCCTTGATCTGGTTTTGCATTGGTCCGCGGCGCGGCGCGGCGGCGGCTTCAGCTGCGGGCGGCTGGGGAATTGCGCCAGCCGTGGGTCGAAAGGGTGATTGCCGCGAAGGCTCGTTCAGGCTCGCATCGTGAGCGGGGACGATTTGGCTTCGGGTGTCTTCACGCGGCCGCTGTTGCGCCCCATTTGCCCTGTGCTATAGTTGCGGGCTTGCCTCAGGAGGGGTGGCCGAGTGGTTAAAGGCAGCAGACTGTAAATCTGCCCGCATAGCGTACGCTGGTTCGAATCCAGCCTCCTCCACCAAGACATCAGTCGAGGCGAGTGTTCGATTTGGCTCCCAGGGCGGGAGTAGTTCAATGGTAGAACCTTAGCCTTCCAAGCTAATGACACGGGTTCGATTCCCGTTTCCCGCTCCACTACGGGCGGCTTGGTCGGCAAGCGTCGACACCGGTTTGCCGGCCGATGGCCCGAAAGGGTCGCCGTCAAACCCGTGCCGATGCCCTTGTGGCTCAGTGGTAGAGCACTCCCTTGGTAAGGGAGAGGTCACGCGTTCGATCCGCGTCAAGGGCACCACAACTTTTCTCTTTTTCTACTCGTTTCAACGGGTTCGCCTCAGGAGCGCAAGATGGCAAAAGGCAAGTTTGAACGGACCAAGCCGCACGTGAACGTGGGCACGATTGGCCACGTTGACCACGGCAAGACGACGCTGACGGCAGCGATCGCGACCGTGCTGTCCAAGAAGTTCGGCGGCGAGGCCAAGGCCT
>JAEKLF010000012.1 GCA_019509985.1 Burkholderiales bacterium
CTGTTCGGGCTGACGCAATTCGCGCCCATGGTGCTGATGGCTGTCAGCCTGATCCTGTCGACGGTGTTCTACGCGTCGCTCTACTTCAGCTTCGTCGACTGCTTCATGTTCGGCGCGCCACCCAGCCTGCTGGACGACCAAGCCTGACCCGACCACGACCCTCGGTCTTTCACGAGGGCGACATGCAAGTTGCATAGATTGCCGCGCTTTCATTGCACGGGCTGTCATGCCGCTTCCATGTCCCAATCCAACGCCCTCCATCGTCGCCAAGCCCTGAAGTTCCTGGGCGCCCCGCTCATGCTGTCGCTCGGCGGCACCGCCCTGGGCAGCCTGTTGACCGCCTGCGGCGGCGGCAGTGACGACGCTGCGCCCGCAGCCAGCTTCGCGTCGGCCAGCTTCACCGGCATGGCCGCGCCCAGCCTGGCCACGCCGGCCGACATGGCCAAGACGCTGGTCAGTTCGACGCTGACCGTCAAGTTCAGCGACGACAGCACGCAGGGCTTCTCTCTGGCCTATGCCCCCTTCTTCACGACCGGCGACCTGGTGCCGGACGGCAAGGGCGGCACCATCCTGGCGGGCGGCTATGTCGACTTCGCCGGCAAGCCCATCGTCGACGCGACGGTGGCCGCCAGCCCGCGCCAGTTCTTCAGCGACTCGCCGGACGGCACCTCGCTACTCAAGCTCGACAACGCCACGGTCGCCGGCGTCAAGGGCAACACCGTGTTCGCCGTCGTGCAGTTCGAATACACCACCTGGGCGCAGGACGGCAAGACCGACATGTACGGCCGGCTGCCCTCGCCCATCGCCGTGCTGACGCTGGACCAGGACCCCGCCACTGGCAAGCTGACGCTGGTGAAGTACCACAACGTCGACACCGCGCCGGCCATGGGCCTGTGGATCACCTGCGGCGCCAGCCTCTCGCCCTGGGGCACGCACCTGTCCAGCGAGGAGTACGAGCCCGACGCCTTCACCATCGCCGGCAACGCGCAGTTCAAGGCCTACAGCCAGAACCTGTTCGGCGACGCGACCCAGGCCAACCCCTACCACTACGGCCACCTGCCGGAAGTGACGGTGAACCCCGACGGCACGGGCACCATCAAGAAACACTACTGCCTGGGCCGCATCTCGCACGAGCTGATCCAGGCCATGCCCGACAACCGCACCGCCATCATGGGCGACGACGCCACCAACGGCGGCTTCTTCATGTTCGTGGCCGACAAGGAAAAGGACTTGTCCGCCGGCAGCCTGTACGTCGCCAAGTTCGACGCCGGCTTCTCGCTGGATCCGGCGGCCGCGGGCGCGGCCATCACGTGGATCAAGCTGGGCTCGGCCACCAGCGCTGAGGTCAAGGCGCTGGCCGACACGCTCAAGCCGACCGACATCATGGACCTAGCCACCACCGATCCGCTGGACGCCACGTTCACCAAGATCTGGCTGAGCGGCAAGGTGCAGTGGGTGCGCGTGAAGGCCGGCATGGACAAGGCCGCCGCCTTCCTGGAGACGCACCGCTACGCCGCGCTGAAGGGCGGCTCCATGGCCTTCACGAAAATGGAGGGCACGACCGTCAACGCCAAGGACAAGATCGCCTACTCGGCGCTGCAGAACATGCAGAGCTCCATGGTGAAGGGCAACGCCGCCTGGAACCCAGACTTCAACATCACCATCGACAAGGCGTTGAACGCCGGTGGCGTGCTGACCCACACGCTGAGCGCCGGCCAGAAGGACAGCGCCGGCACCGCGATCAACAGCGAGTGGGTGCCGTCGCTGACCAAGACGCTGCTGGTCGGCGAAGACCTGGCCACGGCCGACGCGCTGGGCAACCTGGCCAACCCCGACAAGATCGGCGCGCCGGACAACCTGAAGTTCTCCGAAAAGCTGCGCACGCTCTTCATCGGCGAGGACAGCGCCTACCACGTCAACAACTTCGTCTGGGCCTACAACGTCGACACCAAGGTGCTGAGCCGCATCGCCTCCATGCCCTCGGGCGCCGAGGCCACCGGCCTGGGCGTGGTGGACGACCTGAACGGCTGGACCTACATCACCAGCAACTTCCAGCACCCGGGCTACTGGGAAGCTGTCCATGGCGTCGTGAAAAGCACACTTGAGCCGCTAATCAAGGCCAACTACAAGGACAAATTCGGCGCGCAGGTGGGCACCTGACCGGCGCAGCAACGGGCATGAAGCTAGCGAAGATCGCGTGAAAGCGGATTTGATCGTTGAGTGACAGAAGGGGCTGCGGGAGCAGCCCCTTCTCTTCGTGGGTCGTGGCGGCCCACGCCCCCGTCAAACGCTTGCCGGCGCCTGTCGCATCACCGTGGCTCGGCCGCAAGCGGCGCCTCGTCGTCGAACTCGCGGGCCACGTCGGCGCTCAGCTCACCGGTGCCCGCATGGCGCCGCTGGCGGTCCTGCTGCTTGCCCAGCGCCGATTCGAGCGCCCTCGTCAACTTGTCGGCAGCGCCCTCTATCGCCAGGTGCAGGCTTTCGGCCTGGTGCTTGACCGCGATGTTCTTCAGCCCCACCACGCGCGCCTCCAGCATGCAGCGCACGTCGTCGGGCCCCGATTTCTCGCCGCTGTTCATGTCACCCAGGTGCGCCTCCACATGCGTCACCTGGCCCTTGTAGTGGTCCACGGCGTCGCGGATCACGCCCTCGACATGCTCGATCAGCTTCTCACGGCCCTCCACATGGTTGTCGGTCTCGATCTGCACCTGCATCGCATTTCCTTTCGGCGCACGGATGTCACGCGCTTGGAGAAGAGGGGCAAGCAGCGTGCCGTGAGGCGCTTCAGTGCGTCTTGTGAGGTGGCTTGCGGTGGGGAACCGTTGTCAGCCAGGAGCGCCCATTCACCGGTACGGAACACGCGACAGCTTAAAGACGGCGGATTCAACCGGTCAACGCAACACATTCGCTGAACCTCTCAGCGGGCGTCTGGAAGCCAAGCGTCTTGCGTGGCCTCTCATTCAATTGTCTCGCGATCGAATTGAGCTTTGCCTGCGAGTAGCCCGAGATGTC
>JAEKLF010000013.1 GCA_019509985.1 Burkholderiales bacterium
GAAGGGGGTACAGGCCTCTTCTTCGGCCAGACGCTGGGCCTGGGCCTTGGCCTGGGGATCCTGGACTGCGCTGAGGTCCAGGCGTTGCTGCGGCAAGCCGACGTCGGCGGCGGCGATGATCTGGACGACACTGCCATCGGGCTGCTGGACCAGGCTGGTGCGCAGTACTTCGTGGCGCGCGACGATGCGGTCCAGCGCGCGCGTTAGCGCGGCGTCGTCCAGGCGGCCCTGCAGGCGCAGGCTGCCGCCCATGAGGTAAGAGGCGCTGGCACGCGCATCGAGCTGGGCCAGGAACCACAGCCGCTGCTGGGCGAAGGACAGCGGCAGCGGCAGATCGCGCGCGACGGGCACGATGGCCGGCAGCGTGCTGGCCGAGGCGTGGGCCAGGGCCAGGGCGAACTCGGCCAGGCGAGGGTGAGCGAACAGATCAGCCAGCACCACCTCCAGCCCGAGCGAGGAGCGCAACCGCGAGGCCAGCTGCACGGCCAGCAGCGAATGCCCGCCGAGGGCGAAGAAGTCGTCGTGACGGCCGACCTGGGCCAGGCCCAGCAGCTCGCACCACAGCGCGGCCAGGGTCTTCTCAACCGGGCCTTGCGGTGGCTCGTAAGCGCTGGAGCCCAGCGCCGAGGCATCGGGCTCAGGCAGGGCCTGGCGATCGAGCTTGCCGTTGGGGGTCAGCGGTAAGGCGGGCAGCCGCACGTAGGCGGCGGGCAGCATGTACTCGGGCAGTCGGGTGGACAGCTGCGTGCGCAGCGCCTCGGGCGAGGCGGACTCTTCCTCGGCCACGAGGTAGGCCACCAGGCGCTTGTGCTCGCCGTCCTGGCGCGCCAGCACGACGGCCTCGCGCACGCCGGGGCAGGCCTGCAGAGCGGCCTCGATCTCACCGAGCTCGATCCGGAAACCCCGGATCTTGACCTGGTGGTCATTGCGACCGAGGAAGTCCAGCGAGCCGTCGGCGCGCCAGCGCGCGAGGTCGCCGCTGCGGTACATGCGGCTGCCCGGCGCGCCGAAGGGATCGGGCACGAAGCGCTCGGCAGTGAGCTCGGGGCGGTTGAGGTAGCCGCGCGCCAAGCCGGCCCCGGCGATGTGCAGCTCGCCGGCCACGCCGATAGGGCAGGACTGGCCCCAGGCGTCCAGGATGTGGATGCGGGTATTGACGATGGGCCGGCCGATGGGCGGTGCCGTGTCCTGCCCGGCCAGGCATTCGTGCATGCTGGCCCACACGCTGGTCTCGGTGGGGCCGTAGGCATTGAGCAGCCGCAGCTGCTGGGTCCAGGGCCGCACCAATGCAGCGCTGCTGGCCTCGCCGGCCAGCACCAGGGTGCGCAAGTGCGGCAGCGCCGAAGGCGCCAGCGCAGCCAGCACCGCCGGCGGCAGCGTGGCGTGTGTGATGCGCCGGGCCGCCACGAACTGCGCCAGCGCCTCGCCGGCCAGCACCGATGGCGCCGGCACATGAAGGCTGGCCCCGCTGAGCAGAGCCATCAGTACTTCGAAGATACAGGCATCGAAGCTGAACGAGGCGAACTGCAGCACGCGGTTGTCGGGCTGGACGTCGAAGGCTCGGATCTGCGCCTGAGCCAGATTGCACAAGCCGCGATGCGCGACCATCACCCCCTTGGGCAGCCCGGTGGAGCCGGATGTGTAGATGATGTAGGCCAGGTGTGCAGGCGTGAGGTCTGGCACGAGCGGGTCATGTTGCGGGGCGAGCAGCCAGGCGGGGTGGGGAGCATCGAGCCACAGCAGCGGCACGCCCGCAGACGCGGGCAGCGCCTGGGCGCAGTCCGAGCGCGATAGCAGCACCGCGGGGTGGCAATCCTCGAGCATGAAGGCCAGGCGCTGGGCCGGGTAGGCCGGATCCAGCGGCACATAGGCAGCGCCGGCCTTGAGCGTGGCCAGCAGGGCGACCACCATCTCGGTGCTGCGCGGCAGGCAGATGGCCACGCGCGTATCCGGCCCCACGCCCAGGGCGACGAGGTGATGCGCGAGCTGGTTGGCGCGGGCGTTGAGCGCGGCGTAGCTCAGGCACTCCTGCTCGAAGACGAGCGCGGTGGCCTCGGGACGCAGGCGGGCCTGCTGCTCGAAGAGCTGGTGGATGCACAGCTCGGCGTTGAAGGCCGTCTCGGTGGCGTTGAAGGCCAGCAGCTGCGCCTGCTCGGTCTCGGGCAGCAGAGGCAGGCGCAGCACGCAGGCCGAGTCGTCCTCGACCATGGCCTGCAGCAGCGTGACGAACTGGGCCGCATGGCGCGCGATGCCGGCGTGCTCGAACAGCGCGCAGGCGTACTGGAACGAGCCGGCGATGCGCTCGCCCTGCTCGTGTAGCGCCAAGTCCAGGTCGAACTTGGCGCTGGCGGCGCCGCCGCCGGCGGGGGCCGGCAGCAACTGCAGGCCCGGCAGCGCGAGCTCGCCTGTGGGGGCGTTCTGCCAGGTCAGCATCACCTGCAACAACGGATGGTGGGCCAGGCTGCGCGGCGGATTCAGCGCCTCGATGAGCTGCTCGAAGGGCAGGTCCTGGTGGTCCTGGGCGGCCAGCGCGGTGGCGCGCACCTGGGCCAGCAGCTGAGCGACGCTGGGGCGAGCGGACAAGTCGATGCGCAACGCCTGGGTGTTGACGAAGAAGCCGATCAGCGGCTCGAGTTCGGCGCGATGGCGGTTGGCCGTGGGCGAGCCGATGACCACCTCGGACTGGCCGGCCAGGCGCGCCAGCAGCGTGGCCCAGGCGGCCAGCAGCGTCATGAACAGCGTGCAGCCGTGGCGCTGGGCGAGCGCCTTGAGCTCGGCGCTGAGGGCGGGCGAGAGGGCGAAGTCCAGCGTGGCGCCGGCATAGTCCTGCGCCGGCGGGCGCGGCCGGTCGGTGGGCAGCTCCAGCAGGGCCGGAGCCCCGTGCAGGTGGGCGCGCCAGAACTCGAGCTGGCACTGCAGCAAGGCGCCGGAGATCCAGCGGTGCTGCCAGGCGGCGAAGTCGGCGTACTGGATGGGCAGGGCAGGCAGCGGGTCGGGCAGCCCGGTGCTGAA
>JAEKLF010000356.1 GCA_019509985.1 Burkholderiales bacterium
GCGAACAGATCAGCCAGCGCCACCTCCAGCCCGAGCGAGGAGCGCACCCGCGAGGCCAGCTGCACGGCCAGCAGCGAATGCCCGCCGAGGGCGAAGAAGTCGTCGTGGCGGCCGACCTGGGCCAGGCCCAGCAGCTCGCGCCACAGCGCGGCCAGGCTCTCCTCGACCGGGCCTTGCGGGGGTTCGTAGGCGCTGGAGCCCAGCGCCGAGGCATCGGGCTCAGGCAGGGCCTGGCGGTCGAGCTTGCCGTTGGGGGTCAGCGGCAAGGCGGGCAGCCGCACGTAGGCGGCCGGCAGCATGTACTTGGGCAGCCGGGTGGACAGCTGCGTGCGCAGCGCTTCGGGTGAGAGTGATTCGGGTGAGAGTGATTCGGGCGAAGCGGACTCCTCCTCGCCCACGAGGTAGGCCACCAGACGGTGGTGCTCGCCGTCCTGTCGCGCCAGCACGACGGCCTCACGCACGCCGGGGCAGGCCTGCAGGGCGGCCTCGATCTCGCCGAGTTCGATGCGGAAGCCCCGGATCTTGACTTGGTGGTCATTGCGGCCGAGGAAGTCCAGCGTGCCGTCGGCGCGCCAGCGCGCGAGGTCGCCACTGCGGTACATGCGGCTGCCCAGCGTACCGAAGGGATCGGGCACGAAGCGCTCGGCGGTGAGCTCGGGGCGGTTGAGGTAGCCGCGCGCCAAGCCGGCGCTGGCGATGTGCAGCTCCCCGGCCACGCCGATCGGGCAGGGCTGGCCCCAAGCGTCCAGGATGTGGATGCGGGTGTTGGCGATGGGCCGACCGATATGCACGTGAGCGTCGGCTGGGACGCGACCGAGCGTGGCGATCACCGTTGTCTCGGTTGGGCCATAGCTGTTGATCCAATCGACCCGCTCGCCCGCGAACGTTCGCCACTGCAGGTAACGTTGTTGCGAGGCTTGCTCGCCGCCCACGACGACCAGCCTCAGTGAGCTTGCCAGGGGCTCGCTCAGGCTGCTCATGTCGGCCACCCACTCGTGCC
>JAEKLF010000014.1 GCA_019509985.1 Burkholderiales bacterium
GAGGCGTCGCAGGCGGAAAGCGTCTTCCTCGGCTTGCGTCTGGCCGAGGGCGGCAAGCTGCTCGAACCGCCACCGCCACGCCCGCTGAGGCTGGCGTTCTACGGCGACTCCATCACCGCCGGCGCCTGCAACGGCGACATCGGCGAGGACCAGTACGCCGACCTGTCCACGCACGACGGCACCCGGGCTTACGGCGCGGTCACGGCCGCCAGGCTGGGCGCGGACTACGTCGGCATCGCCGTCAGCGGCATCGGCATCACGGCGACCTGGGACCAGTTGCTGATGCCCCAGGTCTGGAACCGCTATGCGCCGCGGCTGGATGCGGCCGTGGCGCCGCCCGACCCGCGCGAGCCGGATGTCGTGCTGCTGAATCTCGGCCAGAACGACCACGGTTTTCCGGCGTCACAGGGCCGATCCATCGCGCCGGACTTCGGCCCGCGCTACCTCGCCTTCGTGCGCCAACTGCGCGGCCGCTATCCGCACGCCCGACTCGTGCTGTTGATGGGCGGCATGTCGGCACCGCGGGAACAACCCGCCATCCCGCGCGCCGTGCTGGGCGCCGTGCAGACGCTGCGCGCCGAAGGCGATGCCAAGGTCTGGTCGTATCGCTTCGAGGTCTTTTCGTGGGCTCATCCACGCATCGACGTGCATGCGCTGATGGCCGATGAACTGACCCACTTCCTGCAAACCGAGGTGCTGAAATGAATGTTCCCGACCTGCGCCGCCCCGAGGCGCTGTGGGCCCACATGCGCCACACGCTGGCCTTCTACGCACCGCGCGTGAACGACCCGACCGGTGGCTGCTTTCAGTTCTTCAAGGACGATGGCACCGTCTACGACCGACACACCCGTCACCTCGTCAGCAGCACGCGCTTCGTCTTCAACCATGCGCTGGCCTGGCGCTGGTTCGGCGGGCCGGTGGCCGACGTGGCGCATGCGCTGGCCTTCGTGCGTGAAGTCCACGCGCAGCCTGGATCGAGTCTCGGCGGCTACGCCTGGGTGCTGGACTGGCAAGACGGCCACGCCACGGTGATCGACGGCACCAACCATTGCTACGGCCTGGCCTTCGTGCTGCTGGCCCACGCCCATGCCGCAGAGGCCGGCGTGCCCGGCGCGCGCGAAGGCATCGGCGCCACGTTCGAGCTGATGGAACAGCGCTTCTGGGAGCCCGTCCACGGCCTCTACGCCGACGAGGCCACGGCCGACTGGCAGCTGGGCCCCTACCGCGGCCAGAATGCCAACATGCACGCCTGCGAAGCGATGCTGGCCGCTCACGCCGCCACCGGCGAGGCCCGCTATCTCGACCGCGCGCTGACGCTGGCCACGTCCATCGCGCAGCGCCAGGCCGGACTGGCCGACGGCCTCGTCTGGGAGCACTACAGGGCCGACTGGACGCCCGACTGGGACTACAACCGCGACGACAAGACCAACATCTTCCGGCCCTGGGGCTTCCAGACCGGGCACCTCACGGAGTGGGCCAAGCTGCTGTCGATGCTGGAGCGGCGGCTGGGCGCCAATGCGCCGGACTGGCTCATCCCGACGGCGCGGAACTTCTTCGACACGGCCATGCGCCACGGCTGGGACGAAGCGCACGGTGGCCTCGTCTACGGCTTCGCGCCCGGCGGCGCGGTGTGCGACGGCGACAAGTACTTCTGGGTCCAGGCTGAAAGCCTTGCCGCCGCGGCTTGGCTGGCCGTGCGCACCGGCGATGACGCCTACTGGCAGTGGTACGACCGGCTCTGGGCCTACGCCTGGCAGCACTTCGTCGACCACGAGCACGGCGCCTGGTACCGCATCCTTGGCCCCGACAACCAAAAGTTGACGGACGAGAAGAGCCCCGCCGGCAAGACCGATTACCACACCATGGGCGCCTGCCAGGACGTGCTCGCCGCGCTCCGCGTGCAGCCGCCAGCCAAGGACGCCACATGAAAAGACTTGTCTGCACCGCGCTGCTGGCGGCCGCCTCCACCGCCCACGCCGCCCCGCTTGAATGGCGCGGCATCAGCCTGTCCAGCGCCGAATGGGGCGAGAAGCTGCCCTTCCCAGGCGTCTACGGCAAGGACTTCGTCTACCCCAGCGTCGCCAGCACGGCCTACTACCAGGCCCAGGGCATGAACCTGATGCGCATCGCCTTCCGCTGGGAGCGCCTGCAGCCGACGCTGAACGGCGACTTCGATGCGACCGAGCTGGCGCGCCTGCGCGAGTTCGTCGACGGCACGACGGCGCGCGGCCTGCACGTGCTGCTGGATCCGCACAACTACGCCACCTTCAAGGAGGTGCGCATCGGCCAGCCCGGCGTGCCGGTGGCGGCCTTCGCCGACTTCTGGCGCCGGCTGGCGCTGCAGTTCAAGGGCAATGACAAGGTCTTGTTCGGCCTCGTCAACGAACCGCACAGCCTGCCCACAGAGACCTGGGCCGACGCCGCGCAGGCCGCTGTCGACGCGATCAGGGCCGCTGGCGCGACCAACCCGATCACCCTGCCCGGCAACGGCTACACCGGCGCCTGGAGCTGGTTCGAGGGCAAGTGGTACGGCACGGCCAACGCCGAGGTCATGGGCCGCGTTCGCGATCCGCTGGATCGCATGCTCTTCGAGGTGCACCAGTACTTCGACAAGGACGGCTCGGGCACCAGCGCCGAATGCGTGAGCCCCGAGATCGGCGCCGAACGCCTGCGGCGCTTCACCGCCTGGCTGAAGCAGAACAAGCGTCGCGCCGTCCTGGGCGAGCTGGGCGGCGGCGCCAATGCCGTCTGCGAACAGGCCGTGCGCGGCGCGCTGCAGCACCTGCAGGCCAACGCCGACGTGTGGGCCGGCTGGCTGTGGTGGGCCGGCGGGCCGACCTGGGGCGACTACTTCATGTCGCTGGAGCCCGACGCCGCTGGCCATGACAAGCCGCAGATGCGCTGGCTCAAACCCTTCCTGGAATGAAAAAGCGGGCCGAGGCCCGCTTTTCATTTCAACCTGACCTGCACGACAAATGTGGGCCGAGCGCCGGGCCGCTCCCA
>JAEKLF010000198.1 GCA_019509985.1 Burkholderiales bacterium
TGGCTGCAGCGCTACGACGGCACGCTGATCATCATCAGCCATGACCGCGAATTCCTCGATGCGATCACCAATGTCACGCTGCATCTGGACGAAGGCAAGCTGGTGCGCTACGGCGGCAACTACACCAGCTTCGAGACCCAGCGCGCGGAGCGCATGGTCTTGCAACAGGCCGCCTTCTCCAAGCAGCAGGACCGCGTGGCCCACCTGCAGAAGTTCATCGACCGCTTCAAGGCCAAGGCCAGCAAGGCCAAGCAGGCGCAGAGCCGCGTGAAGGCGCTGGAGCGCATGGAAAGGCTGGCGCCGGTGCTGGCGTCGGCCGACTTCAATTTCGAGTTCCGCGAGCCGCTGAACCTGCCGAATCCGATGCTGATGTTCGACGAGATGTCGGCCGGCTACGGCACGACCACCATCGTGCGCGACATCGACCGTTCGGTGCTGGCCGGCCAGCGCATCGGCATCCTGGGCGCCAACGGCCAGGGCAAGTCCACGCTGGTGAAAACGATTGCCGGCACGCAACTGCCGCTGTCCGGGCGCATGACGCAGGGCAAGGGTCTGTCCATCGGCTATTTCGCCCAGCAGGAGCTGGACGTGCTGCGGCTGGACGAAGGCCCGCTGGAGCACATGGTGCGGCTCGCACGCGAAGTGGGCCCCGCCGGCAGAGAGCAGGAGCTGCGCGACTTCCTCGGCCAGTTCCGCTTCACCGGCGACATGGTCAACCAGCAGGTCGGCAGCCTGTCCGGCGGCGAGAAGGCGCGCCTGGTGCTGGCGATGCTGGTGTGGCAGCGCCCCAACCTGCTGCTGCTGGACGAACCCACCAACCACCTGGACCTGAACACCCGCGAGGCGCTGTCCATGGCGCTGAACGAGTTCGAAGGCACGGTCATGCTGGTCAGCCACGACCGCGCGCTGCTGCGCGAGGTCTGCGACGAGTTCTGGCTGGTGGCCGACGGCGTCGTCAAGCCCTTCGACGGCGACCTGGACGACTACCAGCGCTGGCTGCTGGACCAGAGCAAGGAAGCGGCCCGTGCGGCCAAGAAGCAGTCTGCCGCGGCGCCCGCGCCGGTGGTGGTGGCGGCATCCCCGACACCTGCCCCCGCCGCGCGCGAGGACCGCAAGGCCTCGGGCCAGGCGCGCGCCAAGCTGGCCGACCAGACCCGGCCGCTGCGCAAGGAGATGGAAGCGATCGACAAGCGCCTGCATGCGCTGGCCGAGGAGCGCGCCAGCATCGAAGCCCAACTCGCCGAAGGTGCGGCCGCGTCGGCCATCGCCGAGATGGGCAAGCGGCTGAAGGCGATCTCCGACCAGCTCGAAGCCGACGAGGCGCGCTGGCTGGCGCTGGGCGAGCAGATCGAGGCGTTGTCCTAGCTCGCGAGCACCGCTGCCAGCGCCAACGCGCCCGGCAGCGCCTGCACGAACAGGATCTTCTTTGACGCCGTGGCCGCGCCAAACACGCCGGCCACGACGACGCAGCCCAGGAAAAACACCAGCCAGGGCTTGCCTGCGCCTGCGGCGCCCTGCATGAGGCCCCAGGCCAGGCCCGCCACGAGAAAGCCGTTGTAGAGCCCCTGGTTGGCCGCCAAGGCCTTGCTGCGCTCGGCGAAGTCCTTGTCCAGCCCGAAGGCCTTGCGACCCAGCGGCTTGGTCCAGAAGAACATTTCCAGCACCAGGAAATACAGGTGCAGCAGCGCCACCAGCGCAGCCAGCACGATTGCGACCATCTGCATCGTCTCTCTCCTCGTCGTTGTTCGATTGGGGGTGGCGCATCCTCGCAGATCGTCCTAGCGTCCTCTGTCGCCCAAAGGACGATGCGCAAAGACCATTTAACTTGTGTGCAATTTAATTGCCAACTATATTTACGTCCATGCCACGTGCCAAGCCCTCCACCGCCAGCGATTCCCGCGAGCAATGGCTGCAGCTCGACCGCCAGCTCTGCTTTGCGCTGTACAGCAGCTCGCTGGCAATGACCAAGATCTACAAGCCGCTGCTGGCGCCGCTGGGCCTGACCTATCCGCAATACCTTGTCATGCTGGTGCTGTGGGAGACCGAGGGCCTGAGCGTGTCCCAGCTTGGCCAGCGCCTTTCGCTGGACTCCGGCACGTTGACGCCGCTGCTCAAGCGGCTGGAGCAACTCGGCCACATCGAACGCCGCCGCGCCCGCGACGACGAACGCCGCGTCGACATCTTCCTGACCCAGGCCGGCCGCAAGCTGCGCGCCCAGGCCCTCGACATCCCCGGCCAGCTTGCATGCGCCAGCGCCTGCGACCTGGACGAGCTGACCGCCCTGACCCAGCGGCTTCACCAGTTGCGCGGCCAGTTGACGGCTGCCGCATCGCCGGCGGCCTGACCGCCACGCCTCGCAGTTTTACCCCGACCCCAACCACCACCAGGAGCCCATCATGGCCATCGAAAAAGCCCTCTACACCGCCACTGCCACTGCCACCGGCGGCCGCGCCGGCACCGCCAAGTCGTCCGACGGCGCGCTGGACGTCGTGCTGACCACGCCCAAACAGCTTGGCGGCGACGGCGCCCACGGCACCAACCCCGAGCAACTGTTCGCGGCCGGCTATTCCGCCTGCTTCATCGGCGCGATGAAGGCCGTGTCGGCCCGTCAGAAGATCAGCCTGCCGGCCGAGGTTTCCATCACGACCGACGTCGGTATCGGCCCTCACGCCAACAAGCCGGGCGCCTTTGGCATCCAGGTCGACATGAAGATCTCCGTGCCCGGCATGGAGCGCGCCGCGCTGGAAGCCCTGGTCGCCACGGCGCACGAGGTCTGCCCCTATTCGAACGCGACGCGCGGCAACATCGACGTGACGCTGACCGTCGTCTGAAGACCCCGCGAGCGGGTGGCGCAAGCCGTGACATCCGTCACGACTGCGTCACGCGCCGCGGCCAGCATCGCGGGTTTTCCAACCACTTTCGGAGACCCCGCGATGCGCCCCAGCCTTCTTCACACCGCGCTTGCCAGCGCCCTGCTCGCTCTGGCTGGCGGCAGCCAAGCCGCACAACCGGTGTTGATCGCCACGGGCAGCCTCAGCGGTTCGCTCAGCGACCTGTCGGGTCTGAACTACACGCTGGAAAACGGCGTCTCCGCCAGCCTGCTCGGCGGCATGGGTTCGGGTTTCGCCTGGGCCGGTGGCAACACCTTCCTCGCCCTGCCCGACCGCGGCCCCAACGCCAGCGCATGGAATTCGGCCGTCGACGACACGACCTCCTACATCCCGCGCTTCCACACACTGCAGATGAACCTGGTCGCCAGCGCGCCCGGTTCGGCCCTGCCCTTCACGCTGACCCCGACGCTGCAGAGCACGACCCTGCTTTACAGCAGCAGCGCACTGAACTACGGCCCGGTCGCCCCGACCACCACGGGCCTGGTGGCCGGCAGCAGCCTGCAGGCCAACGGCAAGTATTACTTCTCCGGCCGCTCGGACAACTTCGCCCCCGGCCTGTCCACCAACCCGGCCAATGCGCGCCTGGACACCGAAGGCATCCGCGTTTCCAACGACGGCAAGAGTGTCTTCATCACCGATGAATACGGCCCCTACGTCTACCAGTTCGATCGCGCCACCGGCCAGCGCACGCGCACCTTTACCCTGCCCGACAGCTTCGCGATCAGCAATCTCAGCGCCAGCAAGGACGTGGAGTTCACCAACACCAGCGGCCGCGTGACCAACAAGGGCATGGAGGGCCTGGCCATCTCGCCGGACGGCAAGACCCTGTTCGGCTTCATGCAGAGCCCGCTGATCCAGGACGGCGGCGATGGCACCGCCTTGAACCGCATCGTCAAGATCGACATCGCCTCGGGCGCGGTCAGCCAGTTCGCATTCAACAACGTCATTAACGGCAAGGCCTACAACAGCAGCGAGCTGCTGGCGCTGAACGACCACCAGCTCCTCGTTCTGGAGCGCGACGGCAAGGGCCTGGGTGACGGCTCGCCCGGCTCCAAGGCCGCGGTCAAGCAACTGGTGCAAATCGATCTGAATGGCGCCACGGACGTCAGCGGCATCGCCAACCTGCGCACCCAGCCTGGCGTGGCCATGGTCGGCACCAAGTTCCTGGACATCCGCGCGGCGCTCAACGCCGCCGGCATCTCGGACGCGCAGATCCCGTCCAAGCTCGAAGGCGTCGCCTTCGGCCAGGATGTGATGGTGGGCGGCGTGCTCAAGCACACCCTTTACCTGGCCAACGACAACGACTTCCTCGGCGCCGTGGCGCCGAACGGCAGCAGCGTTGCGACGCAGTACAACAACCAGTTCTACGTCTTCGCCTACGACGGCAACGACTTCGTACCGCAAGGCATCTCGGCCGTGCCGGAGCCGAGCAGCTACGCGATGCTGCTGGCCGGCCTCGGTGCTCTGGGCTTTATCGCCCGCCGCCGTCGCGGCTGATTGGTCAGCCTCTAGGCATCACGCCAGCAAGGCGAGGATCAGCTCGATCCTCGCCTTGACCGGGCTCAAACTGCCGGCGCTGGGTAGCAGGCCCGGCAACTCCATGACCGGGCCGGCGTCGCAGCGTGTGCTGCGCAGCACGCGCACTCCCTGAGCCTGCGCCTCACGCAGCGCCGCATCCAGGCTGGCGCTGAGCGTGCCGTTGCCCGTGCCGGCCACGACGAGACCATCGACACCCTCGGCTATCAGCGCGCGCACGATGGCGCCGTCGGCGCCCACGTGGTTCATCAGGATCTGTACCCGCGGCCATTGCGCGGCAGGCCTGTCCACCCGCGCGAGGCCAAGGGGCGCCAGTGGCAGCGCGGTGCGCAGATGCCAGCGCACGCGGCCCTCCTCGATCACACCCAGCCGCGCACCCTCGGCCGAGTCGAAGGCGTCGATGCGATAGCTGTGCACCTTGCGCAACTGTTCTGCCGAATGGATGGCGCCGGCGAACGCAAACAGCACGCCGCTGGCATAGACATCGCTCGCCACCACAACCGCGTCAAGCAGGTTCTGCGGGCCATCGGCCTGCAGCGCCGTGGCCGGCCGCATCGCGGCGGTCATGACCACGGGCTTGTTCGGTGCCAGCACACGCTGCAGGAAGTACGCGGTCTCCTCCACCGTATCGGTGCCGTGCGTGACGACGACGCCCTTGACCTCTGGGCGCGACAACTGCGCATCGACCTGCTGCGCCAGGCGCTGCCAGGTCGTGAAGTCCATGTCCTTGCTGTCGAGCTGGGCGATCTGATGCGCCTCCAGCCGACGGCCCTGCAGCGCCGGCACCGCCGCCAGCAAGTCCTCGACGCGCAGTTGCGCGGCCGTGTAGCCCACGCCATCGCTGGCGGTTTTGGCCGTGCCGGCGATCGTGCCGCCGGTGCCCAGAATGACGATCAGATCAGCCGGGGTTTGCAATTTCGAATTCCTGGATGAAAATACAGATACTGGATGAATTTCCAGCCTCCTTAGAACCGCACCCGACGACAAAGGCCGCCCGTGCAAGATCGACCCAAGCTTACCGCCCGCCAGCAGCAGATCTTCGACCTCGTCCGCCACGCGATCGAGAGCACCGGTTCGCCGCCAACCCGCGCCGAAATTGCCGCCGAGCTGGGTTTCAAATCCGCCAATGCGGCCGAGGAACATCTGCAGGCACTGGCCCGCAAGGGCATGCTGGAACTCGTCGGCGGCACCTCGCGCGGCATCCGGCTCAAGTCCGACGCGCTGAACGCCGTCAACCGCGCTCGCCAGTTCAGCCTGCCGCTGGCCAGCCTGGCCCAGCTGACGCTGCCACTGATCGGCCGCGTCGCCGCCGGCGCGCCCATCCTGGCTCAGGAACATGTGGAGCAGACCTACACGGTCGAGCCGGGTCTGTTCGCCAAGAAGCCCGACTACCTGCTCAAGGTCAAGGGCATGAGCATGAAGGACATCGGCATCCTCGACGGCGACCTGCTCGCCGTGCAGTCGGCCAGTGAAGCGCGCAACGGGCAGATCGTCGTCGCCCGCGTCGGTGACGAGGTCACCGTGAAACGCTTCAAGCGCGGCCCGGACGGCATTCAACTGCTGCCCGAGAACGCTGATTTCGAGCCGATTCTTGTCCACGAAGGCAGTGAGAGTTTCAGCATCGAAGGTCTGGCAGTTGGGCTGATTCGCGGCCAAGGCTTCAACTGACGCCCTGGTAGCCAGCCGTCCGGACGGCGGCTGAACCGCTGGATAGGCTGGCCGGCATCGGACCGGGCACGCCCCATGCCTCATTGCGCTCATGAGCGCCTCGACTGCCCCGAGAGGACGAATCCGGATCGGCATTTCCGGCTGGCGCTACGAGCCTTGGCGCGGTGTGTTCTACCCGCAAGGCTTGGCTCAGCACCGGGAGCTTGAGTTTGCGTCGCGGATGGTGCCGACCATCGAGATCAACGGCTCCTTCTATTCGCTCCAGCACCCCGACTACTACGCTGAATGGCGCCAGCTGACGCCGGCCGGCTTCGTCTTCGCCGTGAAAGGGCCGAAGTACATCACCCACCTACGACGACTGAAGGACGTGGCGACGCCGCTGGCCAATTTCCTGGCCAACGGGCTATTCGAGCTGCGCGACAAGCTCGGCCCCATCCTCTGGCAGTTCCCGCCCATGCTGCCCTTCAAGCCGGATCGGTTCGAAGCCTTCTTCGCAATGCTGCCGCACGACACGGAGGCCGCCGCCCGCATCGCCGAGGGGCACGACATGCGCGTCCAAGGGCGCGTGAGTCTGGCGATCGACCACAAACGCCCCATGCGTCACGCCGTGGAAATTCGCCACCCCAGCTTTGTCGACCCGTCCTTCATCGCGCTGCTGCGCCGCTACAAGATCGCGCTGGTCGTGGCCGACACGGCAGGCAAATGGCCGCTACTGGAAGACCTGACGGCCGACTTCGTCTATGTGCGGTTGCATGGCGACAAGGAACTCTACGCGAGCGGCTACAGCGCCGAAGCCTTGGACCGCTGGGCGGCCCGCCTTGACGCCTGGAGCCAGGGCCGCCAGGTGGCTGACGCCCACCTGGCCTCTGCCCGCCCGGCCGCTCGGCGAGCCGGGCGCGACGTTTACTGCTATTTCGACAACGACATGAAGGTGCATGCGCCCTATGACGCAGCGACGCTGAGCCGCAAACTCGGTCTGGGTAGTCCCATCGGGGAGCGCGGCGCGCCCATGCCCGAATGGTTGGTGGCCAAGCCTCGCCGACGAGCGAAGGGCGTCGGACAGCCAATGGAGTGAATCGCCCCGTCGTGAGCCCAGTTCCTTGATCAACCGATAGCCCAGTTCGCGCACCCATTTGCTGGCAAGAAATTGCTGAGCCTGTTCTCGCCCGGATGCGAACTCTGCGCGATTGCGCCAACAGGATTGCGAACGGTATCGAGCGTCAGCTGGAAGCCGCTCCCCTACTCCGCAACCAAGCCGTTCGCGCCAGCGTGTTCTTTGCCATACGCCCGCAGGAAAGCAGACACCGAGCGACCCGCAGAGCGTTTGATTTGTACCCGGCTGAGCGGCGGCAGCTTCGGATCGAACAGCCGGTGGTACTGGTGCTCCGAACTGACGAGCCCACCAAAGTGCAGGGAAAGAATCCACGGGTCTTCCGCGCGCAGCTCGCCGAGTTCGATTGCGTGCCGGAACATTTCCGCGACGACGGTCAGGCCTCGCTTCGGGCCGGCCTCGTAGAACAAGCGACCGATGTCCGATTGCGCCGCCGCGCCCATGACCATGCGATGGGCGGCCACCGCCTCGTCACTGGTCAGGAAGCTGATCAACTTCTCTGCAAAACGAGTTAGCACCGCGGCCAGATCGCCGCCCCGGTATTCGGTGATCTCGTTCAGAGCCGAAGCCATGTGCTGCTCGCCGGCGGCCTCGGTTACCGCGAGGAACAACTCCTCCTTCGATGCGAAGTAGCCGTAGATCGTCGACTTCGATCCGCCCACGCGCTTGACGATCTCGGACACCGAGGCACGGTCGTAGCCGAACTCGAGAAACACCTGCGAGGCCACTTCCAGGATCGCCTCGCGGCGCGCTTCCGTGCGGACTTTCATGACAGCCTTTTAACCGTACCGATGAGTACATTTTTGCTTGACACCGGCGAATTGTCAAACCAATAATCCGCCCATCAATACCGAACCGTTCGGTACTGTTTAGAAGCAACAACGCCGACCTGGAGTCCCGCCATGCCGATCCGCCCCGACCCTTCATTGACAACGGCGCTGCTGGCCACCGCCGCAGCGATCGCCCTCGCCGCCTGCGGCGAGCCGCCGCATCCACCGAACATGGGCACCGGTGGCACGCCCCAGGTCGGCGTGGTCACGGTGCAGGCGCAGCGGCTCACGCTGACCACGGAACTGCCCGGCCGCGTGACTGCAGCGCTCGTGGCCGAGGTGCGCCCGCAGATCGGCGGCCTCGTGCGGGAACGCCGCTTCAAGGAAGGCAGCGAGGTCAAGGCCGGCGAGCTGCTGTACCAGATCGACTCCGCGACCTACCGGGCCAGCGTCGAGAACGCGCAGGCCACGCTGGCCAAGGCCGAAGCAAACCTCGTGACGGCGCGGCTGAAGGCCGGCCGCTACAAGGAGCTGGCCGAGATCAAGGCTGTCAGCCAGCAGGATGCCGACGACGCCGCCGCCAGCCTTCAGCAGGCGCTGGCCGACGTCGGCAGTGCCCGCGCCGTTCTTGAAACGCAGCGCATCAACCTGGCCTACACCCGCATCACCGCGCCGATCGGCGGTCGCATCGGCCGCTCGACGGTGACGCCGGGTGCGCTGGTCACCGCCAACCAGGCCAGCCCGATGGCGACCGTGCAGCAGCTCGACCCGATCTACGTCGACGTCACGCAGTCCAGCGGCGCGCTGCTCGCACTGAAGCGCTCGCTGGACGACGGCCGCCTCAAGAACGGGACTGCCGCCGTGCACCTGGTGCTGGAAGACGGCAGCGCCTACCCGTTGGCCGGCAGGCTGAAGTTTTCCGAAGCGACGGTGGACCAGAACACCAATGCCGTGACCCTGCGCGCCGAGTTCCCCAACCCGCGTGGCGACCTCCTGCCGGGCATGTACGCCAAGGCCATCATCGAGGAAGGGGTGATCGAACAGGCCGTGCTGGTGCCACAACCCGCCGTGGGCCGCGACAGCACCGGCAAGCCGGTCGCCTACGTCGTGGACGGCGACGGCAAGCTGGCGCAGCGGGTGTTGACGACAGAGCGCGCGATCGGGCCCCAGTGGCTGGTCGGCAGCGGCCTGAAGGCTGGCGACCGGCTGGTGATCGACGGCCAGCAGAAGGCGCGCCCGGGCCAGCCGGTCGAGACCAAGCCCGCGGTTGCCCCCATCACGAAAACCGCCCCGGCCAGCGCCGTCGCAGGCGCGAACTGAGCATTGGACGGAGAACCTTCATGGCACGCTTCTTCATCGACCGCCCGATCTTTGCCTGGGTCCTGGCCATCATCACGATGCTGGCCGGCATCGTCGCGGTGCTGACCCTGCCCATCGCCCAGTACCCATCGATCGCCCCGCCCGCCATCGCCATCACGGCCAACTATCCCGGCGCCTCTTCCAAGACGCTGGAGGACACCGTGACCCAGGTCATCGAGCAAAAGATGAAGGGGCTGGACCGGCTTTCCTACATCGCCTCGACGAGCGAATCGACGGGCAGCGTCACCATCACGCTGACCTTCGAGACCGGCACCGACCCTGACACCGCCCAGGTGCAGGTTCAGAACAAGCTGGCCCTGGCCACGCCATTGCTGCCTCAAGAGGTGCAACAGCAAGGCGTGCAGGTGGCCAAGTCGGCCAGCAACTTCCTCAATGTGCTGGCTTTCATCTCGGAGGACGGCCGGCTCAACGGCTCCGACCTTTCCGACTATGTCGCCGCCAACGTGCAGGACCCGCTCAGCCGCGTCGAGGGTGTCGGCGACACCCTGCTGTTCGGCTCCCAGTATGCGATGCGCATCTGGCTGGACCCGAGCAGGCTCAACAGCTACAAGCTGACGCCGCTGGATGTGAAGGCGGCCATCCAGGCGCAGAACGCGCAAGTCTCGGCCGGCCAGCTGGGCGGCCTGCCCTCAGTGCAGAACCAGCAGCTCAACGCCACCATCACCGCCCGCACGCGGCTAAAGACAGCCGAGGAATTCGAGGCCATCCTGCTGCGCACCCAGGCAGATGGCTCGGCCGTGCGCCTGGCCGACGTGGCCCGGGTCGAGTTGGGGAGCGAGAGCTACGCCAGCGTGGCCCGCTTCAACGGCAAGCCGGCCGCAGGCCTGGCGATCAAGCTCGCCGCAGGCGCCAACGCGCTTGACACGGTCAAGGGCATCGATGCCCGGCTTGACGAGCTCAGCAAATTCTTTCCGCAGGGGGTCAAGGTCATCAAGCCCTACGACACGACGCCGTTCGTGCGCATCTCCATCGAGGAGGTCGTCAAGACGCTCATCGAAGCCGTCGTGCTGGTGTTCCTGGTGATGTACCTCTTCCTGCAGAACATCCGCGCCACGCTGATCCCGACGATCGCGGTGCCGGTGGTACTGCTGGGGACCTTCGGCATGCTCGCCGTGTTCGGCTACTCGCTCAACACGCTGACGATGCTGGCCATGGTGCTGGCGATCGGCCTGCTGGTGGACGATGCGATCGTCGTCGTGGAGAACGTCGAGCGCGTGATGAGCGAGGACGGCCTGTCGCCGCTGGAGGCCACGCGCAAGTCCATGGGCCAGATCACCGGCGCCCTCGTGGGGGTGGCGCTGGTGCTGGCCGCGGTGTTCGTGCCGATGGCCTTCTTCGGCGGCTCCACTGGCGTCATCTACCGCCAGTTCACGGTGACCATCGTGTCGGCCATGACCTTGTCCGTGCTGGTGGCGATGATCCTCACACCGGCCTTGTGCGCCACGTTGCTCAAGCCCGCGGCCCAGGGCCACGCGCTTGCGACGAGCGGCTTCTTCGGCGCCTTCAACCGCGTCTTCGACCGTGGCAACCGCCGCTACCAGGGCATCGTGCAGCACATGCTCGGCCGCGGCTGGCGCTACATGGCCGGCTATGCCGTGCTGGTGGCATTGGTGGCCTTCGTCTTCAGCCAGATCCCCGCCGGCTTCCTGCCCGAGGAGGACCAGGGCTCGCTGTTCACGCTGGTGCAGCTGCCGCCGGGCGCCACGCAGGCCCGCACGCTGGAGGTGCTGGAGCAGGTGGACCACCACTTCCTCGTCGAGCAGAAGGACGCCGTCGACTCGATCTTCTCGGTGGCCGGCTTCAGCTTTGCCGGCA
>JAEKLF010000078.1 GCA_019509985.1 Burkholderiales bacterium
GCAGAGGTACGACTCCCTGCGCTCTTCGTTTTCCACGTCGACCTGCTACGCGCGATCACCACTACCCCAGGGGGTATGCCGCCACAGCAAATCATTGAACAGCACCTCTCGTCGGGCCCAATGCAGTGGAATCAGGCACTGAACGCACTGACGTTTGCCTGTTCGTACTGGCGTTTCACGGCGCGGGAGTGGGTACCCATCTTCATCCACGCCAAATCGCTGGGGCGCCCATTCTTGGATGGCGCCGACGCAATCCAACTGCATGGCGAACTTGGCGACGGCACGACAGTCGAGAGCATTCCACTCAGCATCGCAGCGCTGTCCAGCTTACGAAAGTTGGCTGCGTCCAAGAAGCGGTTTGTGATGGCCAGTGAGCTTGGCGTCAAGACGTTCAACGATTTTGCTGCCTTCGAGCACCTGTATTTGGAGGCCGCCAAGGAGGTCGAGGAGCATGGCATGCTGCACACAGCGGAGATGTCCCGCTTGCCCTAGCGGGCATCGCTGCGCCCGACCTGACTGCTGCCAATACAAACCCGCGAGAAAACGGGTGATGCACGGACTCACTAAGCCGGCGTGAACGGGGAAAGCGCCAGCGCGACCAATTGCCTGTAAGCCTCTTCCGTCTGCTCGATGTACTTGATTCCCCGATTTCGCCAATTAGCGGCCATCGCAGGCTCTGTATTCTTGACTTGGTCATACAGTTCAACAGAAAGGACACCGCCGATCCGTTGGATTTCGGCGTCCCGCTTGAACTGTCGTTTCATCTTGAGCCGGTCTAGCCTCGGACGGAGTGAGTCGGTTTCCTGGCGCAGCGCCTGCTCGTAGTCCCAGGTTCTCAACCATAGGCTGCTGAGCTCGATCTGCTTAAGCAGTACACGAGCGCCAGCCGCCGCAGTGGCTTTGCCACTCACAAACTTGTCCGTCGCCTCTCCAGATCGCCCCAGAACTCCCCATGAATCGAAGAAGTTGCCTTCCTCGGCTGCGGCAAAGGTCTTTTGGGCTTCTTCAAACTCTCGGCGGAACAATTGCATCTGGCTGTCAAAGGGCGTGTCGAGCCGAAGACGCATCAAAACGTCTACCGGATTCAACAGCGTAGATGCCAGCCTCGGCGCCGGCTTGCCAGTCCAGGGAGGATCGACCCGCTGGGCTGGCGGGGTAAACAGCGTCTCGAGGTCAACGTCAGCAGAAGCCCTCTGATGCACTTCCATGCGATTCACACCCCAATAGTCCAGGCACCAGCGGCGACGGTGTACCAGCAGCCATGGGCGCTCATCCTTCTGTCTAGCCGCCACATACTTGCCCAAGGTTGCCTCACGAGATGTGGGCCTGGGCGTGCACTGGTGACCTCGCAATGGCACCTCCCCCCATCCATTAAAGGTCGGGAGCTTCTTGTCGCTGAAGAAACTGCCGGGCGCACCGAGGAAAAAGGTCGCCTTGCGGAAGTCTAACTGTTTGAGCTTGCTGAGTTGGCGGCGGTAGCGCGGCATGCGCCTCAGCAATTCCCAAGCCAAACGCAGGTAGTCGGCGCGCTTTAAGTCTCCAGCAGCCTTAATCGGCGGATAGGCCGAAGCATCTTCCCAATTCGCCCCTGGAACAAATAGCTCACGCGACTCGGCGTCATCGGGGTTGTATTGCAGGTAGCTGGCCAGCCCCTTCACCGGAGCTGAATCCTTACCCATCGCCACCGTCTTCCGCACGGGCATGCTTTCTAAAACTCAGATGAATGGTAGGCCGTGCAGGGCTCGAACCTGCGACCAAAGGATTCAAGTTTGCGTGGGTTTCCCCACTCCTTGGACTATCTCATCACCCACAGCCGAACTGTTGGGGTGCCGGGCGCTCGGGGGACACTTATCGGATTGGCTCCTCACGTCCTAGTCTCTGCACCTTCCCGCCTACCGGTCTTGCGACCTGCCTTCGGCGGGCTTGGCTCAAGGTTGCCATGGCTTTCGCTTTAGGGTTCCTTGAGTTCACCCGGTTTTCCAACGGGGATTACTCCCCGTGGTCACCATTTCGATGAGTCCTCTGCTCTAACCGACTGAGCTAACGGCCCATTCAACTTCACTTCATGCATGCCGCCGTGCCCAAAAGCATGGCGAACGTGCCCTTCTTGCCTCCAGTAGCAAATTCGTAGCAAACGCGCTTGCTTGACGTCACCAAGTAGCAAACGGCTTCGCCGCAAGCTGTTGATTTCAAAGACCTTCTGAAATCACGTTAACGTCAAGTAAACACACTGCCTACTTGATTATGAGTCCTCTGCTCTAACCAACTGAGCTAACGGCCCCCGGGGGAAGGATCCAGAAGATCCGGGAAGGGGCGGATTCTAGTCAGCGCCGGCTCAACGTTGCGAGAGCGCCTGGCCCACCATCCGCGACGTGATGTCGACGATCTGGATCATGCGGTCGTAGGCCATGCGCGTGGGGCCGATGACGCCCAGCGTGCCCACCACCTGGCCGTCCACCTCGTAGGGCGCGCTGACGATGGACAGCTCCTCGTAGGGCACCACCTGGCTCTCGCCGCCGATGTAGATGCGCACGCCCTCGGCGCGGCTGGAGGTGTCCAGCAGGCGCATCAGCTGCGTCTTCTGCTCGAACAGGTCGAACAGGCGGCGCAGGCTGCCCATGTCATGGCTGAAGTCCTGCACGGTCAGCAGGTTGCGCTCGCCGGAGACGACGACCTGCTCCTGCTCCTGCACCATGGCCTCGGTGCCGACCTGCACCGCCGCGCTCATCAGCCCGGCGATCTCGCCGCGCAGCGCGTCGACCTCGTGGCGCAGGCGTTCGCGCACGGCTTCGAGCGTGAGCCCGGCGTAGCCGGCGTTCAGGCGGTTGCTGGCTTCGGCAAGTTCGGCCTGGCTCAGGTCCTGGGCCGTGAAGATGACGCGGTTCTGCACATCGCCGTCCGGCGCGACGAGGATGACCAGCACGCGCCGCTCGCCCAGGCGCAGGAATTCGATGTGGTGGAAGACGCTGGCTTTCTTGGGCGACGTGACGACGCCGACGAAGCTCGACAGGTTGGACAGCATCTGCGCCGCGCTGGCGATGACGCGCTGGGGCTGGTCGGGCTGCAGCCGGGCCGCGTCCACGCCGATGAGGCCGGGCTGGGCAGTCAGCATGGTGTCGACGAAGAGACGGTAGCCGCGCGCCGTCGGAATGCGGCCGGCGCTGGTATGCGGGCTGGCGATGAGGCCAAGGTCCTCCAGGTCGGCCATCACGTTGCGTATGGTCGCCGGACTCAGCTCCAGGCCCGAAGCCTTGGACAGCGTGCGCGAACCCACCGGCTGGCCATCCGCGATGTAGCGCTCAACCAGGGTTTTCAGCAGGGACTTGGATCGCTCGTCGAGCATGGCGCGATCTTATGTCTTGCGTGCCGGACCGCCCGAGCGGAGCGAGTAGCTCTGGCACCCACTGACTAAAACTTGCGTGCCGGACCGCCCGAGCGGAGCGAGTGGCCCTGGCGCCCACCGACCAAAACCGGCCCCTTTCCTCGGGAGAGAGGCGATACCCCTGTGGTGTAATTTGCCGCATGGCCGAGCGCTTCAGACATGTCGCCATCGTGGGCAAGCATCAGGCGCCGGGCATCAGGTCGGTGCTGGAAGAGATTGCCCAATTTTTATGCAGCCAGGGGCTGGACGTCTCGCTCGAAGCTGAAACGGCGCTCAACACCGGCCTGACAGGCTATGACGCCCTGTCCCACGACGAACTCGGCAAGGCCTGCGACCTGGCCGTCGTCGTCGGCGGCGACGGCACGATGCTCGGTTTTGCGCGCGAGATGGCGCGCCACGGCATCCCGCTGCTGGGCATCAACCAGGGGCGGCTGGGCTTCATCACCGACATCCCCATCGAGCGCTGGCGCGAATCGCTCGCGCCCGTGCTGGCCGGCGACTACGAGGTGGAGCCGCGCGCGATGCTGGAAGGCGCGGTGCTGCGCGACGGCGAGTCCATCTTCTCGGGCCTGGCGCTCAACGACGTCGTCGTCAGCCGTGGCGGCACGGCCGGCATGGTGGAGCTCAAGATCGAAGTCGGCGAGCAATTCGTCGCCAACATGCGCGCCGACGGCCTCATCGTCGCCTCGCCCACCGGCTCCACCGCCTATGCGCTGTCGGCCGGCGGCCCCATCCTGCATCCCAGCATCGCCGGCTGGCTGCTGGTGCCGATCGCGCCCCACACGCTGTCCAACCGCCCCATCGTGCTGCCCGACCTGGGCGAGGTGCGCATGGAGATCCTCGCCGGCCGCGACGCGTCGGTGAACTTCGACATGCAGAGCCTGGCCAGCCTGCTGCACGGCGACACCATCACCGTGCGGCGCAGCCAGCATCAGGTCCGCTTCCTGCACCCGCAGGGCTGGAGCTATTACGCGACGCTGCGTCGCAAACTCCGTTGGTATCTCTGATCCATGCTGCGGCACCTGTCCCTCAAAGACTTCGTCATCGTCCCGACGCTGGAGCTCGACTTCGAGCCCGGCTTTGCCGTACTGACCGGCGAGACCGGCGCGGGCAAGTCCATCCTCATCGACGCGCTGCAGCTGGCCCTCGGTGGCCGGGGCGACGCCGGCGTCGTGCGCGAAGGCGCGGCCAGGGCCGAGATCTGCGCCGAGTTCGACACGCCGCCGCATCTGCGCGCCTGGCTGGACGAAGCGGGATTCGAGGCCGACGATGCGCTGCTGCTGCGTCGCGTCATCGACGCCGCGGGCAAGAGTCGCGCCTGGATCAACGGCGGCGCCGCCACACTGACCCAGCTGCGCGAGCTGGCCGACCATCTCCTAGACATCCACGGCCAGCACGCCTGGCAAGGCCTGACCCGCCCGGCCGCCGTGCGCGAGCTGCTCGACGGCTTTGCCGGCCTGGACACCGCGCCGCTGGCGCGCAGCTACGCCGCCTGGAAGCAGGCCGCCGAGGCGCTGGAAAAGGCGCAAGGCCAGCAGGCCGAGGCGCAGCGCGAACACGACCGTCTGGCCTGGCAGATCGGCGAGCTGGACGGCCTGGCGCCCGGTGACGGCGAATGGGAAGAGCTGAACGCCGAGCATCAGCGCCTGTCGCACGGCCAGTCGCTGCTGGACGCGGCCCGCTCGGCGCTGGACGCGCTGGATGAGGCCGAGCCCAGCGCACAGTCGCTGGCCACCGGCGCGCTGGACCAGCTCGAACGCGTGCTCGACCACGACGACCGCCTGCTGTCCGCCGTGCAGGCGCTGCGCGACGTGCAGGCGCAGCTGCAGGACGCCAGCCACACGCTGTCGGCCTATCTGCACAAGGCCGACCTCGACCCCGCGCGCCTGGCCGAGCTGGACGAGCGCGTGTCGGCCTGGATGACACTGGCGCGCCGCTACCGCCGCCAGCCGCAGGAGCTGCCGGCCTTGCTGGCGCAATGGCGCGCCGAGCTTGCTGCGCTGAACGCGGCCAGCGACCCGGCGTTGCTCGAAGCAGCACTTGCCGCCGCGCGCCAGGCCTTCGACGCCGAGGCCAGGGCCGCCAGCCGCGCACGCCGCAATGCGGCGCCCAAGCTCGCCGCCGCCGTCAGCGCCGCGATGCAGCAGCTCGGCATGGCCGGCGGCCAGTTCGACATCGCGCTGAACGCGACCGACGGCCCGCAGAGCTTCGGCCTCGAAGCCGCGGAGTTCCTCGTCGCCGGCCATGCCGGCAGCACGCCGCGGCCGTTGGCCAAGGTTGCCTCGGGCGGCGAGCTGTCGCGCATCGCGCTGGCCATTGCCGTGACGACCAGCCAGGCCACCACCGACGCCTCGCCCGGCACGCTGATCTTCGACGAGATCGACGCCGGCATCGGCGGCGCCGTGGCCGAGACCGTGGGCCGGCTGATGAAGCAGCTCGGACGCGAACGCCAGGTGCTGGCCGTCACCCACCTGCCGCAGGTGGCCGCCTGCGCCGACCGTCATCTCGTCGTCGCCAAGAGCTTGCAGGATGGCGCCACCGCCAGCCGCGTTGCGCCGGTCAACGGCGAAGCCCGGGTGGCCGAGATCGCCCGCATGCTTGGCGGCGAGCGGCTGTCGTCCACCAGCCTCGCGCACGCCCAGGAAATGCTGGACGCGTCGACCGCCGTGAAACCGCGCAAGGCCAAGTCATGAGCAACGCCGAGACCGATCTGCACGGCGACGTCGTGCTGCTGACCGGCATGTCCGGCGGCGGCAAGTCGGTGGCCATGCATGCGCTGGAAGACGCCGGCTACTTCTGCGTCGACAACCTGCCGGCCGAGCTGCTGCTGGACTTCCTGCGCCTGGAGCAGCAGCGCGGCGAGCGCCGTGTGGCCATCGCCGTGGACGTGCGCAGCGCCGGCTCGCTGCCGTTGATGCTGCCGCTGCTGAAGGACCTGCGTGCCCGCGGCGTTGCGGTTCGCTCCATCTTCCTGGATGCGAGCAACGACGCGTTGATGCGGCGCTTCTCCGAGACTCGCCGCCCCCACCCGCTGCGCGAGGACCGCGACACCGGCTTCGGCGGGCTGGACGGCAGCGCCGAAGACAAGCACCGCCTGCTGCTGGACGCCATCCAGCTGGAGCGCGAATTGCTCGGCGGCCTGAAGGCCGAGTCCACCGTCATCGACACCAGCCAGCTGCGCCCGGCCCAGCTGCGCGCCTGGCTGGGCGACCTGGTCGGCCCCAACGCCGGCTCCAAGCTGACGCTGGTGTTCGAGTCCTTTGCCTTCAAGCACGGCGTGCCGAGTGACGCGGATTTCGTCTTCGACGTGCGCGTGCTGCCCAACCCCTATTACGACCGCGAGCTGCGCCCGCTGACCGGGCGCGACGCGCCGGTGGCGGCTTATCTCGCGGCCCAGCCCGAGGTCGGCCTGATGATGGGCCAGATCGCCGGCTTCCTGTCGCGCTGGCTGCCCAACTTCGCGGCCGACCAGCGCAGCTACCTGACCGTGGCCATCGGCTGCACCGGCGGCCAGCACCGCTCGGTCTATCTCGTCGAGATGCTGGCGCGCCAGTTCAGCCACCACGGCCACGTGCTGAAGCGCCACCGCGAACTCGACGCAAAGTGATTTCAGAATAAATGTTCTAGACATTTCGTTCTAGAACTTTTATGCTGAAATCATGAACACCGCCACCGCTTCCATCACGCGGCCGACGACCGCCGAGCTGGACCTGCTGCGCGTGCTCTGGCAGCTCGGCCCGGCCGATGCCAAGTCCGTGCACGAGGCCCTGCTGCCCGACCGGCCCGACGCCACCTATGCCACCGTGCTGCGCCAGCTGCAGGTCATGCACGGCAAGGGCCTGCTCGACCGCGACGAGAGCCAGCGCCCGCATCTTTATGCCCCGGTGCATGCGCAAGACAAGCTGCAGCAGTCCCTCGTGAAGGACTTCATCGCCAAGGCCTTTGCCGGCTCCGGCAAGGCCCTGGTGCTGGCCGCCTTGAAGAACCATGTCAGCGCGAAAGAGCGCGCGGAAATCCGCCAGTTGCTGGCCAAGAACGGAGACCAAGCGTGAGCCTGGACATCGCGATGAATGCCTGGGGCTGGGCCCTGCTGAACTTCGTCTGGCAGGGCGCCGTGATCGGCGGCGTGACCGCACTGCTGCTGGCCGTGCTGCGCGGCGCGCCGGCACGGTGGCGCTATGCCGTCTGCGCGCTGAGCCTGCTGCTGTGCCTGGCGCTGCCGCTCGCGCAATGCCTGGATCTGGCCATGCCGGGCGAAGGTGACTTCACCACCGAGCTGCAGCCGCTGGCCGGGCAGATGCCGGCCCTCGTCACCGCCTGGGCGCTGGGCGCGGGGTTGATGCTGACCCGCCTGGCGCTGGGCCTGGCTTGGGTGGGCCGCGCGCGGCGGCGCAGCACGCCGGCGCCGGCCGAATGGCAGGCCCGGCTGGACAGCCTGGCCCGCCGCCTGGGCCTGAGCCGCGCGGTCAGCCTGCGCCTGCTGCCCGGGCTGGCCGGCCCGATCGCGATGGGCGCGCTCAAGCCCTGCGTGCTGCTGCCCGCCGCGCTGCTGAGCCGCCTGCCGGTGGACTTGATCGAGGCCCTCCTCGCCCACGAGCTGGCCCATGTGCGGCGCTGGGACTACCTCGCCAACCTGCTGCAAAGCGCCGTCGAGGCCCTGCTCTTCTTTCATCCGGTCGTCTGGTGGCTGTCAGCGCGCATGCGGGCCGAGCGCGAACTGGTGGCCGACCAGATCTCGGCCGAGCTGCTCGGCGATTCGCGCCGCCTGGCGCTCGCCCTGCATGCGCTGGCCGAGCTGGATGGCGAAGACAAGTCACCCCGGCTCGCGCCCGCTGCCCGCGGCGGCGACCTGCTCGGTCGCATCGAGCATCTGCTTGCGCCGCGCCCCCAGGCCACGGGCTGGAAGCTGGCGCTGCCGGCCCTGCTGATCGCCGCGGCCAGCTTCGTCGCGCAGGCCAAGGGCCGCAATGTGCCCGACACGCCGACGCCCGCTGTCCAGGCCGCCCAGGCCGCGCCGTCCGAAGTTCCGCCGGCCCAGCAGCTGCGCCTGCCGGTCAATGCCAAGCATGTGCTCGTCGTCGACGACGCAACGGGCAAGGTGCTGATGGCGCGCGACGCCGATGCCGTCGTGCCGATCGCGTCGCTGACCAAGCTGCTGACCGCCATGGTGGTGCTGGACGCCAAGCAGGACCCCAACGAGAAGCTGCGCATCACCAACGACGACGTCGACACGCTCAAGCACAGCCGTTCGCGGGTGCGCGTGGGCACGCAGATGAGCCGCCTGGCGGCGCTGGAGATGGCGTTGATGGAATCCGAGAACCGTGCCGCCTTCGCGCTGGCACGCAACTTCCCCGGCGGCGAGGCCGGCTTCGTGAAGGCCATGCAGGCCAAGCTGCGCGCGCTGGGCCTGAGCCGCACGTCCATCACCGATCCCACGGGCCTGTCGCCGGCCAACACCTCTACGGCCACCGAGATGGCCGCCATCACGGCCGCCGCGGCGCGCTACGGCGAGATCGAACGCATCACCAGCGTCAAGAAGGCCATGGTGCCGGTGGACGGCCGTTCGCGCGAGCTGCACAACACCAACCGCCTCGTCGGCGCCAAGGGCTGGGACATCCGCCTGTCCAAGACCGGTTACACCGAGGAGGCCGGCCGCTGCCTGGCCATGCGCATGATGAACGGCAAGCGCCCGGTCACCGTCGTGCTGCTGGACGCCGACGGCTCGGCCCACCGGCTGCGCGACGCCGCCATGATCCGCAAATCCCTGGCCCGCCAGGCCAGCTGAAGCCCGCCCCCGCCATGCAAAGACGCCACCTGCTCGTGGCGGGCAGCGCCACGCTCGCCCTGCCCGCCTATCCAGTCGATTTCGCGGTACCGCGCGCGCCGGCGGCGATGCGCGCCAGCGTCGACCGCCTCATCGACATCACCGTAGGCATCCGCCCGTTTCGCGCGCAAGGCCCGCGCATCGAGGCCGAGCGGCGCAACGGCCGCACGCTGATCCACCACTACGGCCACGGCGGCAGCGGCTGGTCGCTGTCCTGGGGTTCGGCCCAGCGTGCGCTGCCGCTGATCCAGGCGACCGGTGCGCGACCGGGCGAGCGCATCGCCGTCGTCGGCTGCGGCGCCATCGGCCTGACCACCGCGCGCACGGCGCAGCAGGCCGGCTACAAGGTGCGTCTGTACGCCAAGGATCGCCCGCCGCGCGTGCACTCCTCGGCCGCGACCGGGCTGTGGACGCCGGACTCGCGCATCGTCACCAGCGAGCACGCGACCGAGGCCTGGTCGGCCGATTGGGAGGCGATGGCGCGCGCCTCCTTCAAGGTGCACCAGAGCTATCTCGGCCTGCCTTCCGGGCCCGTCGAGTGGCATGACGGCTACGTCGTGTCCGACGAGGACTTCGACCAACCGCTGCCGGGCCATGTCGGCGAGCCCGACTATCCCGAGCTGTCCTCACGCATCGCCGACCTGCGCCCGCAGGGCAAGGCGCTGGCGGCCGACGAGCACCCGTTTCGCACGCCGCATGCGCGCCGCTTCACGCAGCTGGTCTTCAACATCCCGGCCTACCAGCGCTTGCTGCTGGACGACTTCGCGCGCGACGGCGGTGAGCTGGTGCAGCGCGAGTTCCGCGCGCCGCGCGAGTTCGCCCGCCTGCCGGAGCGCGTGATCGTCAACTGCACCGGCGACGGCGCGCGTAAGCTGCTGGCCGACCCGACCATGACGCCGGTGCGTGGCCAGACGGCCCGCCTGATCCCGCAGCCCGAGGTGGACTACGCGCTGATCTACCGCGGCCACAACCTCGTCGTGCTGCCGCGCCGCGATGGCCTGCTCGTGGCCGCCATGGGCGAGCACGACTTCGGCAACGACGACCTGCGGCCCGACCGCGAGCAGTCCGAAGCCGCCGTGCGGCGCCTCGCCGCCTTGCTCTCGGCCTAGAAGGTTTCCCAGTCGCCCTCGCCGCCGTCGCCGCTGCTGGCCGGTGCAGGGCTGGCCACGGGCGCTGGCGCCGGCGCGATGGCCGATGGCGCCGACTTCGGCTTGACTGCCGTCTTCGGGCCGGACTTGGCCGCCGGCTTGGGCGCGGCCTTGGCGGCCGCAGCCGGCCGCGGCGCCGGCTTGGGCGCGCCGCGCGCAGGCACGCCCGCATCGACGCGGAAGGCCGACACCGCCTCGTTGAGCTTGTCGGCCTGCATGCGCATGCTCTCGGCCGCGGCGGCGGTCTGCTCCACCAAAGCGGCGTTCTGCTGCGTGGCCTGGTCGAGCTGGCTGACGGCGGCGTTGATCTGGCCCACGCCCTCGGACTGCTCGCGGCTGGACACGGTGATCTCGCCGACCAGATCGGTCACCTTGCGCACCTCGTTGACCATCTGGCCGATGGTCTCGCGCGCCGACAGCACCTGGGCGCTGCCGCTCTCGACCTTGCTGACGCTGTCGCCAATGAGGCTCTTGATCTCCTTGGCCGCCTCGGCGCTGCGCTGGGCCAGAAGGCGCACCTCGCCGGCCACGACCGCGAAACCCCGGCCCTGCTCGCCGGCCCGCGCGGCTTCCACGGCCGCGTTCAGCGCCAGGATGTTGGTCTGGAAGGCGATGCCGTCGATGGTGCCGATGATGTCGCCGATCTTGCGGCTGGACGTCGAGATCCCGTCCATCGTCGTGACGACCTCGCCCACGGCCACACCCCCGGCCGCGGCCACCTCGGAGGCGTGGTTGGCGAGCTGGTCGGCCTGGCGGGCGTTGTCGGCATTGGCCTTGATCTGCGCGGCCATCTGCTCGACGGACGCGGCCGTCTGCTCCAGGCTCGAGGCCTGGCTCTCGGTGCGCGCCGACAGGTCGGCGTTGCCCTGGGCAATCTCGGCCGCGGCGACGTTGATCTGCTCGCAGCCCTGGCGCACGCCGGACACCATGCGCGCGAGGTTCTGCGTCATCTCGTCGAGCATGCCGAGCAGCCTGCCGAGCTCGTCCTGCGAGCTGCTGTGCACGCGTTGGGTCAGGTCGCCACCCGCGACGGCCTTGACGGCTTCCGATGCGCGTGCCACCGGGCCGGTGATGGAGCGCGTGATGAGCACGGCGGCGGCGATGCCGATGACCAGCGCGACGATCGATGCCGCCGCGAAGATCCAGAGCACGCGCTGGTAGGCCGAAGCCGCCGAGTCCGTCGTGTCGCCGGCCACCTTCTCGTTGTAGTCCCACCATTTGCCAATGTCGTCGTGCACGGCATTGAAGGCCGTCAGCCCGGGGCCGAACATCATTTCGCGGGCGGCCGTGCCCTGGGTCGGGTCAGCGGCACTGTCGTCCGACGCCTTGAGCACCTTGTCCTCCAGCGCCAGATAGGCCGCCGCCCCATCAGCCACCTTCTTCATCCAGCCGCGGTCGGTGTCATCGGCCGCCAGCAGCTCGTAGTCCTTGAGCCTCTGCTTCAGCGCGTCGCGGGCCTTGGCGATGCGGGCGGCCAGCGCCTTCTTTTCCTTGTCGTCCTCGGTCAGGATGTGCTGGGCCTCGAGGCGCCTCGCGTCGGCGAGATTGACGTCGACCTGGTGCACGACGCGCAACGAGGGCAGGATGTTTTCCGGGTAGAACTCGACGTAGTAGTTGATCGAGCGCACCTGCAATGCGCCGACGGCGGCCATGCCGAGCATCAGGGCCAGCAGCATGACGAATGCAAGGCCAAGGCGCGTCCCGACGCGCAGATTCTTCAATCCGTCCACGGCTGTCCCCTCTAGTGTTGCGAGGGACTGTGCCCGTTTCGATTCGGGCAGGCAATGCGGAATTCGGCGGCGTTCCGTGAAGTGTTAGCTTTCCGCCGCTTCCGACTCACCGAGCAGCAGCGCAATCAGCACGGCCGAGCCCACCGGCATGAAGATGACGATGGCAATGAACCAGGGGGCGAAGGCGCGCCCGGTGCGGCGCACGAGCTGCATCATGAAGACGCAATGCATGGCGCCGGCGACGATCAGGCCGACGGCCAGCAGCGCCAGCCTGGCCACCGGCGGCGGCTCCTGCTGCGCGGAGGCGATGAGCTGCCAGAAGCACAGTCCCGCCACCAGCAGCGTGATCATCCCGTATTCCACGCCACTCTTGACTTCGGCTCTCATTCAGCTCTCCTCGATGAGTTTCTTCAGCGGCGCCGGCAGCGCGTAATTCACGAGTGTCTCCCGAGCCACCCAGGTGCCGCCAGGAGTCATGGTGTCGGCCGCTTCGGCGCGCATCGTGTGCAGCACCCAGTCGAAGTGGGTCAACGCATGCTCGATACGTGGCAGCGTCTCCAGCGTCGCCCCGGGCAGGGCCGCGCGGGCACTGGCTTCGTCGTCGAACATGGGCAGCGTCCACAGCCCCGCCCAGACGCCGCTGGCCGGCCGCTGTTGCAGCAAGACCTGGCCCTCGTTTTCCAGCCACAGCCACCAGTTCTCGCGCCGGCCGCGCTTGAGCTTGCGCGTCTTGATGGGCCAGCGCATCGGCTCGCCGGTGGCAAAGCCGGCGCACATGGGCTGCACCGGGCAGGTCGGGCAGTCGGGCGAGCGCGCCGTGCAGACGGTGGCGCCCAGGTCCATCAGGCCCTGGGTGTAGCGGTCCACTCCGGCTTCGGGCAGCAGCTCGGTCGCGTGATTCCACAGCTTCTTCTCGGCGACGCTGCTGGCGAGATCGCCGTCGAAGGCGAGCAGGCGGGAGAGCACCCGCTTCACATTGCCGTCCAGGATGGCGACGCGTTCGGCGAAGCAGAACGCCGCAATCGCCGCCGCCGTGGAGCGGCCGATGCCAGGCAGGGTCTGCAGTTCGGCGGCCGTGCGCGGGAACTCTCCGCCGTGCAGCTCAGCCACGGCGCGGGCACAGGCATGCAGATTGCGCGCCCGGCTGTAGTAACCCAGGCCGGCCCACTGCGCCAGCACCTCGTCCAGCGTCGCGGCAGCCAGGTCGGTGACCTGGGGCCAGCGCGCCAGGAAGCGCTCGTAGTAGCCCAGCACGGTCACGACCTGGGTCTGCTGCAACATGATTTCCGACAGCCAGACGCGGTAGGGGTCGCGCGTGTTCTGCCAGGGCAGCGTGTGGCGGCCGTGGCGGCGCTGCCAGGCCACGACGGTCTTGCCGAAGTCGGTGGTCAGCGCTTCTGGCGTCATCGTTTCTGGCGTCATCGCTTCTGGCATGAGGGGCAGAAAAAGGTCGAACGTGCGCCCTGCACGATGCGCTTGATGGCCGTGCCGCAGCGCCGGCAGGCCTCGCCCTCGCGGCCATAGACCTGGGCCTGCATCTGGAAGCTGCCGGCCACGCCGTGGGCGTCGCGGAAGTCGCGCAGCGTCGTGCCACCGGCCTCCAGCGCCCGGCCCAGCACGGTGCGCACGGCCATGGCGAGCTTGTCGGCGCGCGGGCGGCTGAGCTTGCCGGCGGGCAGGCGCGGGTCGATGCCGGCCATGAAGAGGGCCTCGCAGGCGTAGATATTGCCGGCACCGACGACGATGTCGCCCGCCAGCAGCGCCTGCTTGACGGCGACGCGCCGGCCGCTCAAGGCGGCATGCAGATGCAGGCCATCGAAGCGCTCGTCGAAGGGCTCCAGGCCCAGGCTGCGCAGCAGCGTCGCCACCGGCTCGGCGTCCAGCGCGGCGGCCCAGACGACGGCGCCGAAGCGGCGCGGATCGGTCAGGCGCAGCAGGCCGCGGTCGGTGTGCAGGTCGAAATGGTCATGCGCGCCGGGCGCCGGCGTCGTGCCCAGGAAGGCCAGCGAGCCCGACATGCCCAGGTGCATCAGCAGCCCGCCAGCTTTTTCTAGCGGAAGCCACAAATATTTACCCCGCCTTTGCACGTCGCCGACGCGGCTGCCGAGCAAGGTTTCGGGGTCCACGCCTATCGGCCAGCGCAGCGGTTTTCCCAGGCGCAGGCCGGTGACCCGGGCCCCCTGGATGGCGCCGGCAAAGCTGCGGCGCGTGACTTCGACTTCGGGCAACTCGGGCATGAGGCGGAAATCATAATCAGGCTCTGTCTGCTGGAGTCCGAATGTCTCTGCCTTCCCGCCGCGCTCTGCGCCGTTCCCTGCGCCGCGCGACCGCCACCGCCGCCCTGCTCGCACTGAGCCTGCACGCCCAGGCCCAGGAAGCCCCCGCGGCCACTTCCATCGAGCCGCTGACCCACTCGGCGATGGATGCGCCGCTGTTCTACCAACTGCTGATCGGCGAGATCGAGCTGAGCAACGGCCAGGCCGGCGTCGCCTACCAGGTGCTGCTGGACGCCGCGCGGCGCACGTCGGACGAGGAGCTGTTCAAGCGCGTCGTCAACATCGCGCTGCAGGCCCGCGCCGGCGACCAGGCGCTGGCGGCCGCTCGCGCCTGGGGCGAGACCATCCCGACCTCGGCCGACGCGCAGCAGACCACCGTGCAACTGCTCGCGCTGCTGAACAAGCCTGCTGAAGTGCCGCAGCCGCTGACCGCACTGCTGCGCCTGGCGCCCGACGTGGAGCGCCCCGGCCTCATCGCCGCGCTGCCGCGCCTCTTCCAACGCTCGCCCGATCCCAAGTCCGTGCTGGCTGCCCTCGGCCCCGTGCTGCAGGCCCAGACCGGCGCACTCAAGCCCGCGGCCCTCTACACCGAGGCCCGGCTGTCCCTCAACGCCGGCGAGAACGCGCGTGCCCTCGCGCTGACACGCGAGCTCAACCAGGCCATGCCCGAGGGCGACGACGCGATGCAGCTCGCCGTCGACCTGCTGCCCGCCGAGCCGCAGGCCGAAGCGCTGATCACCGCCCGGCTGCAGCAAAAGCCCGAGCAGCACGCGTTGCGCCAGGCCTATGCCCGCGCGCTGATCCAGGCCCAGCGCCCGGCCGAGGCCGCGCGCGAGTTCCGCCACTTGACCGAGGCCACGCCGGACAACCCGGCACCCTGGCTGGCCCTGGGCGCCATTGAGCTTGACCTGAAGCACGCGCCCGCCGCCGAGATCGCACTGCGCGAAAGCCTGAAGCGCCTGGACACGCCGGCCGCCGGCACCGAGGCCGAGATCCGCGCCCGCGCCGAGGGCCGCCAGCAGGCCTGGCTGATGCTGTCCCAGGCCGCCGAGCAGCGCGGCGATCTGAAGGCCGCTGAGGCCGCGCTGCACAAGGTCGATGGCGCCGGCCTGGACGTGCAGTTCCGTCGCGCCAGCCTGCTGGCCCGCCAGGGCAAGCTCGCCGATGCCCGCAAGCTGCTGCAGCCCGCGGCCGACGCCAGCGACGCCGATGCCCGCGCCCGCCTGCTGGCTGAAGCCCAGCTGCTGCGCGAGCAGCAGGACTACGCCGGCTCGCTGGCCGTGCTGAAGACCGCCACCGTCCGCTTCCCCGGCGACACCGACCTGATCTACGAACAGGCCATGATGACCGAGAAGGTCGGCAGCTTCGACGAGATGGAGGCCCTGCTGCGCAAGGTCATCGAGCTCAAGCCCGACTACCACCACGCCTACAACGCCCTCGGCTACTCCTTCGCCGATCGCAATGTGCGCCTGCCCGAAGCCAAGCAGCTCATCGAGCGCGCGCTCAAGCTCGCGCCCGGCGAGCCCTTCATCGTCGACAGCCTGGGCTGGGTGGAGTTCCGCCTGGGCAATCTGCCCGAGGCCGCCAAGCTGCTGCGCCAGGCCTACACGGGCCGGCCCGATGCCGAGATCGCCGCCCACCTGGGCGAGGTGCTTTGGGCCAGTGGCGCACAGGACGAGGCCCACCGCGTCTGGCAGGAGGCTGCCAAGCGCGACCCGGGCAACGAGGCGCTGCGCGAGACGCTGGGCCGGCTGAAGGTCAAGCTTTGAGGTTCGCTGCCCTCTTTCTCGCGGCGGCCCTGGCCGGCTGCGCGCAATTGCCGAAGGCGCCGCCGCCCGCGGAAACCAGCGAGGCCAGGCTCAGCGGCCGCATCAGCGTCACCGTGGCCGGCAATGTGCACCAGCGGGGCACCGGTGGCGCGGCCAGCTTCGAGCTCTTCGGCGGCCCGCGAGCCGGCCGGCTGGAGCTGACCTCGCCGCTCGGCGCGCTGGTCGCCCGCGCGAGCTGGCAGCCCGGCCTCGTCACGCTGCAGACGCCCAACGAAGAACGCCGCTTCGACGACCTCGACGCACTGACCCGCGAACTGCTCGGCGAGCCCGTGCCCGTCGCGGCGCTGTTCGACTGGTTGAAGGCCCGACCCTGGCCCGCCGTGCCGCATCAAAAAACGGCCAGCGGCTTCGAGCAGTTGGGCTGGCGAATCGAGCCCAAGCTGCCGGCGCTGGTCGCGACCCGCCTGGCCGAACCCACCGTCACGCTGCGCGCCAAACTGGACGGGGGCGATGAAGGCTCTCCATGACCTGGCCGCGCCGGCCAAGCTGAACCTCTTCCTGCACGTCGTCGGCAAACGCGCCGACGGCTATCACTTGCTGCAGTCGGTCTTCGTGCTGATCGACTGGGCCGACACGCTGCATGTCGAGGTCCGCACCGATGGCCGCTTACAGCGCCATGACGTGCTTGGCGGCACTCATTCCCAAGCATTGCCGGCCGACGATCTCTGCCTGCGCGCCGCGCGGCTGCTGCAGGCCACGACCGGCTGCGGCCTGGGCGCCGACATCCATCTCGAAAAGCGCCTGCCCGCCGGTGCCGGCATGGGCGGCGGCTCGTCGGACGCGGCGACGACGCTGTTGGCGCTGAACCGGCTCTGGGACCTGCGCCTGCCGCTGGACAAGCTGATGGCGCTGGGCCTGAAGCTGGGCGCCGACGTGCCCTTCTTCCTGGGCGGTGGCCCGGCCTTCGTGGAAGGCATTGGCGAGATCCTGCACCCGCTGTCTATCCCGGAGCAGCGCTTCGCGGTGCTCAAGGGTCCGGCCGGCCTGGCGACGCAGGACATCTTTTCCAGCCCTCTCTTGGCAAGGAGCGAAAACCTGGCTATAGTCGCGGGCTTTCCCGCCCTGGCTGGAACTGCAGAAAACTTAAGCGAAGGCTTCGGTCGAAACGACCTTCAGCCCGCAGCCGAGGCGATCAGCAGCGAAGTGCGAGACGCGTTGGCCCAGTTGTCCGAAGTTTTCGGCAACGCCCGGATGACGGGTTCAGGTGCTGCCGTGTTTTCAGTGCTGGCCGGTGATGGAAAAGATGGCAAGGACGATCAGTCCCTGGCGACATTGCTGCAGGCTCGGCCAAGTGCTGAAACTGCGGGGTGGACCGGTCGAATCTGCCGCAGCTTAAGCCTTCACCCGCTCGCGGGCTGGGCCGGCTGACAAGGTTTATAGGGTTCGGCCGCTCGGCCGGGTCCTGTGTAGGGGAGTCGCCAAGTTGGTCAAGGCATCGGATTTTGATTCCGACATGCGAGGGTTCGAGTCCTTCCTCCCCTGCCAAATGTTTTCTGTAATTCGCTGAACCGGCTTGCGCTTCAGCGAGCCACTGACACCAGAGGCTCCCAGTGCTGCTCAACACGGTTCTGTTCACCGGCAACGCGAACCCGGTCCTGTCCCAGGAAATCGCCACCCACCTCGGCCTCGAGCTGGGCAAGGCGGTGGTCGGCCGTTTCTCCGACGGCGAAGTGGCCGTCGAGATCCAGCAGAACGTCCGCGCCCGTGACGTCTTCGTCATCCAGCCCACCTGCGCGCCGACGAACGAGAACCTGATGGAGCTGCTGATCATGGCGGATGCGCTCAAGCGCTCCAGCGCCCGACGCGTCACCGCCGTCATCCCCTACTACGGCTATGCCCGCCAGGACCGCCGCCCGCGCAGCACGCGCGTGCCGATTTCGGCCAAGGTGGTTGCCAACCTGCTGGAAACCGTCGGCGTCGAGCGCGTGCTGACGATGGACCTGCACGCCGACCAGATCCAGGGCTTCTTCGACATCCCGGTCGACAACATCTACGCGTCGCCCGTGCTGCTGTCGGACCTGAAGAGCCGCAACTACAAGGACCTCGTCGTCGTCAGCCCCGACGTGGGCGGCGTCGTGCGTGCCCGCGCGCTGGCCAAGCAGCTCGGCTGCGACCTGGCCATCATCGACAAGCGCCGCCCGGCGGCCAATGTCTCCGAAGTCATGCACGTCATCGGCGAGATCGACGGCCGCAACTGCGTCATCATGGACGACATGATCGACACCGCCGGCACGCTCGTGAAGGCGGCCGAGGTGCTGAAGGCGCGTGGCGCCAAGAGCGTATTCGCCTACTGCACCCACCCCATCCTGTCGGGCCCGGCCATCGAGCGCATCGCCGGTTCGCAGCTGGACGAGGTCGTCATCACCAACACCATTCCGCTGACCGACGCGGCCAAGGCCTGCAAGAAGATCCGCCAGCTGTCGGTGGCCTTCCTGTTTGCCGAGACCATCCGCCGCATCTCTGACGGCGAGTCGGTCACCAGTCTCTTCTCCGAGCAGAACAACAACTTCTGAGCGGGGATTTCGTCGCGGCCTCCTCAAAACGGGCCGCATTTTCAACGGCGCCTGGTCGCGGGTGCCGTTTCTCTTTTTGGAGAAAACCATGAAGTTTGTCGCCTTCGAGCGCAAGTTGCAGGGGACCGGAGCGAGCCGCCGCCTGCGTGTGGCCGGCAAGGTGCCGGGCATTGTTTTTGGCGCCGGTGAGCCCGTCATGATCGAACTCGATCACAACGCGCTGTTCCACGCCCTGAAGAAGGAAGCCTTCCACAGCTCGCTGCTGGACATGGAGCTGGGCGGCGCCACCACCCAGGTGCTGCTGCGTGACTTCCAGATGCACCCGTACAAGCCGCAAGTCCTGCACTGCGACTTCCAGCGCGTGGACGCCACGACCAAGATCACGAAGAAGGTGCCCCTGCACTTCATCGGCGAAGAGACCTCCGTCGCGGTCAAGACCGACCACTGCACGGTCAACCACGTCGTCACCGAGCTGCTGATCACCTGCCTGGCTCAGCAACTGCCCGAGTTCATCGAGGTGGATCTGTCCGGCCTGACCCAGGGTCACTCGCTGCACGTCAACGACATCAAGCTGCCGGAAGGCATCAAGGTCGTCACGCACGGCAAGCCGAACCCCGTCATCGCGACGCCGATCGCGCCGGCGGCTGAAGAAGTCATCGTCGTGGCCGCCCCGGTCGCCGACGACGGCAAGGGCAAGAAGAAGAAGAAGTAATTTCTTCCCGGCTTCCTGCCAAAGAAAAAGGGCTCCGCAAGGAGCCCTTTTTCATTTCCGCCTCGCCATCTAGAAATCGCAGGGATCGCCGGTGCGTGGCGTGCCCAGGTCGACGACGAAGTTGCTCAGCGTCGGCCCGCTGGCGCCGCCCGGCACGGCCACGACCAACTGGCCGCCGGTCCAGCTGCCGCGCGCGACGACAAGGTCGCCCGCCGCCACCGTCGTCGCCTGCGCATGCAGCCGCCAGCCGCGCGGGCTCGCGAAGGTCGCCGGGTCGGCGGACACGGCCAGGCCATGGATGGAGAAGCTGCTCGGCGACGCCGCGCTGCTGCCGTTCACCGGCGCCGGGGTCACGTCGACAACGCCCTGCACCGCCGCGCCGCTGGACGCCGGCACGATGCGCAGCGCCACCGCCGTGAGCTGGCCGGTGGTGTCGGCCGCGGCGCTGACGACCAGATGCTTGCTCGCCGACGCAGCCAGCACGGTCTGGAAGCTGGTGATGTTGAACGCCTGGCTGCCCGAACGTGGCGCCATCCATGTGGAACGGTCGGACAGTCGCGTTGACGCGTTGACGTTGATGCTCTGCCCCAGCACGGTGACCACATAGGTGTTGGCGCTTGAACCCGCCGCCACGGCCGTGAAGTCGCCTTCGACGGCCAGCGAGCGACTGATGGCAGCGTGCAGCAGCTTGATCGCACTGGCCGTGATGCCAGCGCCGCCCGTGGCCACCGTGCCGGTCACGCGCACGTCGTCACCCACGGTCGGCAGGTTGGCCGCCGCGAGCGCGGCGCCGTCGATGTTGACGCCGCGCAGCACGAAGCCCGTGCCGCTGGCGCTGGACACGCGCCCCTGCAGCTCGACCGTCGCGCCCACCGTCTGCACCGGCAACCGGCTGCGCAGCGCGGCGACGCTGGCCGTGAAATTGGTGGCCGGCAGCGCGGGCGCCGTGGCCGAGAAGACCGACACGACCTGGCCGGCGCTGAAAGCGGAGGTGCAGCTCATCGTGCCGCCCGCGCCCCAGCAGGTCGCGTGGCTCAGGTCCACATTCAGGCCGCCGATCGTCACGCTGGTGGTGCCTGTGGTGACGACGGCGCCCTCGGCCTTGAACGCGGCCTGGCTCGGGCCCGGCGCATCGCCGACGGACACCAGCGTCGCGACGATGTTGGCGCCGGTGCCGCTGGCCGAGAACAGGAAGCCGTGCACCGTCACATAGCTGCCCGGGCCGGTGGGGCTGGTCGTCGCGCCAAGGTCGGACAGGCCCACCACGGCCGTGCAAGGCGAGGTCGTCGCGGTGACGCAGGCGCGGCGGTCGGAGAAGTTGGTCGCCGACGTCAACTGCACGGTCTGCCCCATGACGGTCAGCGTGCTGGCCGTCGTGTCGGTCGCGTCCACATAGCCGCGCGCCAGCGGATGCAGGCGGATCTCGGCGGCCCGCGGTGAGGCGGCGTCGAGCGCCGTTGCGGCCATGGGCTTCACGTCCACGCTCATGCCGACTTCGAGGGCCGATGCATCGGCCACCGCATCGCCGGTGTCGTTGTCGACGATCTGCGCGCCCTGCGTCGAGAACTCATGCCCGTTGACGAAGACGCTGCCAAAGGCGGTGATCTCGCCTGACGAGGCCGACAGCGTCGCGGACGACGGGCCGTTGGAGTTGTCGGGCATGGTCTCGGGTGCGCCCGAGCCCCCCCCACCGCCACACGATGCCAGCCAGAAAGCGCTGGCCAAGGATGCGGCCAGCACGAAAGCAATACGCCTCATTTCGCAGCTCCTCGCGATGGCAGGACCCCGCGGCCCTCCGCCAGCACCCGGCGGCGAACCCGCGGCACCGAGCGAACGGGAGCTTGCGCCGCCAACGTTGCCGGCGCGTAGCGAAACTGTGTCGAGCGGAAACCGACGCCTGCGGCTATGGCTGCTGCTGCGTCTGCGGCAGCTGACCACCGAGGTTCTTCAGCAGCAGGTTGGCCGCCGCGAGCTGGCGGTTGCGCGAGGACAGCAGGCTGCCCTCGGACGACAGCGCGGCCGTCTGCGCGGCGCTGACATTCAGGAAGCTGACCGTGCCGGCGCGGTACTGGGCCAGCACGATGTCGAGGTTGCGCTGGGCGGCCTCGAAGGCATCGCGCTGCAGGGCCAGCGCGGCGCCGGACTCCGCGAAATCGACGAGGTTGTCCTCGACCTCCTGGAAGGCCGTCAGCACGGCCTGGCGGTAGTTGGCCGTCGCCGCGTCGGCCGAGGCGCGCGCCTGGTCGCTGGCCAGGCGGCGCTGGCCGCCGTCGAAGATGGGCGCCGTCACCGCCGCGCCGAGCGACCAGATCAGGTTGGGCGCGGAGATCAGGTTGGACCAGGACGCGCCGCGGTAGCCGGCGCTGGCCGACAGGTCGACGGCCGGGAAGAAGGCCGCGTCGGCGATGCCGATCTGCGCGTAGGCCGCGACCTGGCGGGCGCGCGCGGCGGCGATGTCGGGGCGCTGGGCCAGCAGCGTGGACGGCAGCAGGTCAGGCACCGGCGGCAGCTCGGGCAGATGGGCGCTCGGCAGCACGTCGAACTGGCTGGGCAGCTTGCCGAGCTGCGCCGCGATGGAATGCTCGAGCTGGGCACGCTGGGCGCGCATGTCGCTGAGCTGCGACTGCACGCTGCGCAACTGGGTGCGGGCCTGCAGCACGTCGGTCTGCGCGACGACGCCGCTGGCGTAGCGCACCTGCGTCAGTTCCAGCGCACGCTGGTCGGCCGCCACGGTGCGCTCCAGCAGTGCCTGCTGAGCCTCGGCAGTGCGCAGCGCGAAATAGCTCTGCGTCAGCGTCGCCTGGGCCGACAGGCGCAGTGCCGCCACGTCGGCCTGGCTGGCGCGGTAATTGGCGCCGGCGGCCTTGACGCCTTCGGCGAGGCGGCCCCACAGGTCGATCTCCCAGGCGGCGTTGGCCGACAGCGAATCGTTCGTCGACACCGTGCGCTTGCCGTTGCTCTCGCTGGCCGAGCGCGTGCTGCCGCCGCCGACGGACAGCGTCGGCCAGATCGCCGAGCTACTGGCCTTCAGCACGGCGCGGGCCGACGCGACCTGGGCCAGCGCGGCCGCGAGATTCTGGTTGCCGACGATGAGGTCGGCCTGCAGGCCGTCCAGCACCGGGTCCTTGAACAGCGTCCACCAGGCCTCGGGCACGGCCGCCTCGGGTGCGACGCGTTGCCAGGCGGTCGAGCCCTTGAAGCTGGCGGGCAGCGCGGGTTCGGCCGGCGGGTGCTGCGCCGTCACGGCGCAGCCGGCCAGCACAATGGCCAAGGTCAGGGGAGCGAGGGCAGTCTTCGGCATGGCTTCAGGTCGTGGCTGGGAGGGCGGCTGGCGCTTCCGCCGGCGCGGGCACGCGGCGCTTGCGGCTCAGCCTGTCCATGCAGCAGAACACGACGGGCGTGGTGTAGAGGGTCAGCAGCTGGCTCAGCAGCAAGCCGCCGACGATGGAGATGCCCAGCGGCACGCGCAGTTCGGCGCCTTCGCCGTGACCCAGGGCCAGCGGCACCGCGCCGAAGACCGCGGCCACCGTCGTCATCAGGATGGGGCGCAGGCGCAGCAGCGCCGCGCGGTAGATGGCCGCACCGGCCGACAGGCGCCGACCACGAGCGAAGGCGCCGTCCTGCGCCGAGATGGCGAAGTCCAGCATCATGATGGCGTTCTTTTTGACGATGCCGATCAGCAGCACGACGCCGATCAGCGCAATGATGGTGAAGTCGGTCTTGAAGGCCAGCAGCGCCAGCAGCGCGCCGACGCCGGCCGACGGCAGCGTCGACAGGATGGTGATCGGGTGGATGAGGCTCTCGTAGAGGACGCCCAGCACCAGGTAGATGGTGACGATGGCCGCGAGGATGAGCAGCGGCTGGGATTTCAGCGAGGACTGGAAGGCCTGTGCCGTGCCCTGGAAGCTGCCGCGCACCGACACCGGCGCGCCGCTGTGCGCGACGGCGTCGTTGACCGCGGCCACCGCGTCCGACAGCGCCACGCCCGCCGCCAGGTTGAAGCTGATCGTGCTGGCCGGCGTCCCGCTCTGGTGGTTGACGGCCAGCGGTGTGCCGGTGGTCTCCACGCGCGCCACGGCCGACAGCGGCACCTGCACCCCGCCGCTGCTGGTCAGCATCAGCCGGTCCAGCGTCTGCGGGTTCTGCAGCCACACGGGCGCCAGCTCCATGACGACGCGGTACTGGTTCAGCGGGTTGTAGATGACGCCGACCTGGCGCTGGCCGAAGGCGTCGTTGAGCACGCTGTCCAGCGCACTCATCGTCAGCCCCAGGCGCGCGAGCGCGTCGCGGTCGACGACGAGGGAGGTCTGCACGCCCTTGTCCTGCTGGTCGGTGTTGACGTCGGTGATCTCGGGCACCTCGGTCAGCGCGCGGCGGATGCGCGGCTCCCAGGTGCGCAGGTCGGCCAGGTCGTCGGCCTGCAGCGTGAACTGCCACGACGCGTTGGACTGGCGGCCGCCGATGCGGATGTCCTGCACTGGCGCCAGGAAGAGGTTGGCGCCGGGCACGCCCGCAAGCTTGCCGCGCAAGCGGTTCATCACGTCGTCGACGCTCTCCTTGCGCTGGTCACGGCCTTTCAATGCGATGAACATGTTGGCGCTGTTGCGCTGGCCGCCGCCAGTGAAGCCCATCACGTTGGCCACCGCCGGATCGGCGCGCACGATGTCATGGAAGGTGCGCAGCTTGAGCTGCATGGCCTGGAAGGAGCTGGCCTGGTCGGCCTGAACGCCGCCGAACATCAGGCCGGTGTCCTGCTGCGGAAAGAACCCTTTGGGCACGCTGATGTAGAGCGACACGTTGAGCGCCACGACGCCCGCCAGCACCAGCAGCGCCAGCGGCTGGTGGCGCAGCGTCCAGCGCAGGGAGCGCCGGTAGCCGCGCATCAGCGCGCGCTGCAAGCCAGCCAGCCTGCGGGCGATGCGGCCGGGCTTGCGCGCGGCGGCGCGGGGCTTGAGCAGCGTCGCGGCCATCATCGGCGTCGTGGTCAGCGACACGACCATGGACACGAGGATGGCCACCGACAGCACGACAGCGAACTCGCGGAACAATCGGCCGACGATGCCACCCATGGCCAGGATGGGAATGAAGACGGCGATCAGGCTCAGCGAGATCGAGACGACGGTGAAGCCGATTTCGCGCGCGCCGCGCAGCGCCGCCTCGCGTGGCGGCACGCCGCGCTCGATGTGGCGGGAGATGTTTTCCAGCACGACGATGGCGTCATCGACGACGAAGCCGGTGGCCACGGTCATGGCCATCAGCGACAGGTTGTCGATGCTGTAGCCCAGCAGGTACATGACGCCGAAGGTGCCGGCCAGCGACACCGGCACGGCCACGGCCGGCAGCAGGGCCGCGCGCAGCCGGCGCAGGAAGATGAAGACGACGACGATGACCAGGCCGAAGGCGATGACCAGCGTTCGCTGCACCTCGACGATGCTGCCGCGTATGGTCGCCGTGCGGTCCATGACGACGTTGACGTCGATGGCCGGCGAGATGGACGCGCGCAGCTGCGGCAGCAGCGCCCGCACGGTGTCGACGGTCTTGATGATGTTGGCGCCGGGCGCCTTGTTCAGGATCAGCAGCACGGCGGACTTGCCGTTGGCCAGGCCGTCGTTGCGCACGTCCTGCACGCTGTCCTGGATGTCGGCCACGTCGCGCAGATGCACGGCGGCGCCATTGCGATAGCTCAGTACCAGCGGCGCGTAGTCGCTGGCGCGGCGGGCCTGGTCGTTGGCGGCGATCTGCCAGTAGCGGTCGCCGTTCTCCAGCACGCCCTTGGGCCGGTTGGCATTCGTGCCGACGACGGCCGTCCTGACCTGCTCCAGCGAGATGCCCTGGGACGACAGCTTGTTTGGATCCAGCTCGATGCGCACGGCCGGCAGCGCACCGCCGCCCACGTTGACCTGGCCGACGCCGTCGACTTGCGACAGGCGCTGCGCGAGCACGGTGGATGCGGCGTCATACATCTGGCCGCGCGTCAGCGTGTCGGACGTCAGCGACACGATCATGATGGGCGCGTCCGCCGGGTTGACCTTGCGATAGGTCGGATTGCTCGGCATGCCGGTGGGCAGCAGCGCCCGCGAGGCGTTGATGCCGGCCTGAACGTCGCGTGCGGCACCGTCGATGTCGCGGTTCAGGTCGAACTGCAGCGTGATGCGCGAATTGCCCAGCGACGAGGACGACGTGATCTCGGTGACGCCGGCAATGCTGCCGAGCGTGCGCTCCAGCGGCGTCGCCACGGTGGCGGCCATCGTGTCGGGACTGGCGCCGGGCAGCGAGGCGCTGACCGAGATCGTCGGGAACTCGACCTGGGGCAGCGGCGCGATGGGCAGCAGCAGATAGGCCATGGCGCCGGCCAGCGCGATGCCGCAGGTGACCAGGGCCGTGCCGATCGGCCGCTCGATGAAGGCGCGCGACAGGTTCACGCCGCTGTCCTCGCCGCATCGCCGCGCCCGCGCTTGAGGCGGTGCGCCAGCGCGCTGAAACCCAGGTAGATCACCGGCGTCGTGAACAGCGTGAGCAGCTGGCTGACGATGAGGCCGCCCACCATGACCACGCCCAGCGGGTGGCGCAGCTCGCTGCCCACGCCCGTGCCCAGCATCAGCGGCAACGCGCCCAGCAGCGCGGCCATCGTCGTCATCAGGATGGGCCGGAAGCGCGTCATCGCGGCCTGGTGGATGGCCTCGCGCGGGCTCATGCCTCGCCGCGGCGAAGTGCCTGCGGCAGCGTCCCCCTCGGGGAGGCTGGCGCCATCGGCGCCGGGAGGCAAGTCTCCGCGCTCGGCCTCCAGCGCGAAGTCGATCATCATGATCGCGTTCTTCTTGACGATGCCGATCAAGAGCACGATGCCGATGATGGCGATGATGTCCAGGTCCAGCCGGAAGGCCAGCAGCGCCAGCAGCGCGCCCAGGCCCGCCGAGGGCAACGTGGACAGGATCGTCAGCGGGTGGATGGTGCTCTCGTAGAGCACGCCCAGCACGATGTACATCGTCACGATGGCCGCGAGGATGAGCAGCAGCGTGCTCGACAGCGAGGCCTGGAAGGCCAGCGCCGCGCCCTCGAAGCGCGTCTCCACGCTCAGCGGCAGCTGCAGCGCGTCGACCTCGCTCTTGATGGCCCCCACCGCTTCGCCCAGCGAGGCGCCGGGCGCGAGGTTGAAGGAGATCGTCGCCGCCGGGAACTGGGCCACGTGGTTGACGGCCAGTGGCGCGAGCTTCTCGGAGAAGTGCGCGACCGAGCTGAGCGGCACCTGGGTCGTGCCGTTGCCGCTGTTGCCGGGCACGTAGAGGCGGTCCAGCCCGGTCATGCCCTGGCGGAATTCGGGCGCCACCTCGAGCACGACGCGGTACTGGTTGCTCTGCGTGAAGATGGTGGAGATCAGGCGCTGGCCGAAGGCGCTGTACAGCGCGCTGTCGATGGCCGCCACGCTGACGCCCATCCGCCCGGCCGCATCGCGGTCGATGTTCACGTAGGCCTGCAGGCCCCGTTCCTGCTGGTCGCTGGCGACGTCGGCAATCGATTTGAGGCCACGGAGCTTTTCCAGCACGGCCGTCGTCGAACGGCTCAGCTCGGCCGCGTCCGGCGAACTGAGCGTGAACTGGTACTGCGTCTTGGCGACGCGGTCCTCGATGGTCAGGTCCTGCACGGGCTGCAGGTAGAGGGCGATGCCGGGCTCGGCGGCCGCCGCGTCGGCGATGCGGCGCGACACCTCGGCGGCGCTGGCACCCCGCCCTTCCTTGGGCTTGAGCGTGATCTGCAGCCGGCCCTGGTTCAGCGTCGTGTTGCCGCCGTCCACGCCGATGAAGGACGAGACGCTGTCCACGGCCGGGTCCTTCAGCACCCGTTCGGCCAGGCGCTGCTGGTGCTCGGCCATGGCCGCGAACGAAGTGGACTGGGTGGCCTCGGTGATGCCCTGGATCTGGCCGGTGTCCTGCACCGGAAAGAAACCCTTGGGCACGAAAGCGTAGAGCAGGCCCGTGAGCACCAGCGTGGCGAGGAAGACGATCAGCGTCGCGGCAGAGCGGTCCAGCACCCAGTTCAGCATGCGGCCGTAGCCGGCGATGGTGTTGTCGAAGGCCTTGCCGACCGCGCGCCACAGGCGGCCGTGGTCTTCGTCATGCTCGTGGTGCAGCAGGCGGGCGCACATCATCGGCGTCAGCGTCAGCGACACGAAGGCCGAGATCAGGATGGACACGGCCAGCGTGATCGCGAACTCGTGGAACAGCCGGCCGACGACGTCGCCCATGAACAGCAGCGGGATCAGCACGGCGATCAGCGACACCGTCAGCGAGATGATCGTGAAGCCGATCTGCTTGGACCCCGTCAGCGCGGCCTGGAAGGCGCTGATGCCTTCGCCGCCCTCTTCCATGTGGCGGGCAATGTTCTCGATCATGACGATGGCGTCGTCGACGACGAAGCCGGTCGAGATCACCAAGGCCATCAGCGTCAGGTTGTTGATCGAAAACCCGGCCATGTACATGACGCCGAAGGTGCCGACAAGCGACACCGGCACCGCGACAGCCGGGATGATGGTGGCCGGCAGGCTGCGCAGGAACACGAAGATGACGGCGATGACGAGGGCGATGGCGAGCAGCAGCTCGATCTGCACGTCATGCACCGAGGCGCGGATGGTGGTCGTGCGGTCCGACAGGATCTGCACGTCGATGGACGCCGGCAGGCTGGCCTGCAGCTGCGGCAGCACGGCGCGCACGCGGTCCACGGTCTCGATGACGTTGGCGCCGGGCTGGCGCTGCACGTTCAGGATGACGGCCGCCACCGAGGCCTTGCCGGCCTGGCCGGCCCAGGCGGCCAGGCGCAGGTTCTCGGCGTCGTCGACGAGCTGGGCCACGTCCTTCAGGCGCACCGCGTTGCCTCCACGGTAGGCGATGACGAGGTTGGCGTACTCGGCCGCGTTGCGCAGCTGGTCGTTGGCGTCCAGCGTGGAGGCGCGCAGCGGGCCGTCGAAGCTGCCCTTGGACTGGTTGACGTTGGCGCTGCCAATCGCGGTGCGCAGGTCGTCGATGGACAGGCCCAGCGTGGCCAGCGCGCCCGGGTTGGCCTGGATGCGCACGGCCGGCCGCCGGCCACCGGCGATGCCGACGAGACCCACGCCCGGCACCTGCGAGATCTTCTGCGCCAACCGGTTCTCGACGAGATCGTGCACGCGCGGCACCTGCAGCGTGGACGACGACACCGCGATGGTCAGGACCGGCGCGTCGGCCGGATTGACCTTGCTGTAGACCGGCGGCATGGGCAGGTCGTTCGGCAACAGGTTGCTGCCAGCGTTGATGGCCGCCTGCACCTCCTGTTCGGCCACGTCCAGCGACAGGCTGAGGTCGAAGCGCAGCGTGATGACCGAGGCGCCGCCCGAGCTGGTGGACGACATCTGCGCCAGGCCCGGCATCTGGCCGAACTGGCGCTCCAGCGGCGCGGTGACGGACGAGGTCATCACGTCCGGACTGGCCCCGGGGTAGAGCGTCGTGACCTGGATGGTCGGGTAGTCGACCTCGGGCAGGGCCGAGACCGGCAGCAGCCGGTAGGCCAGCGCGCCGGCCAGCACGATGGCCAGCATCAGCAGCGAGGTCGCGACCGGCCGCTCGATGAAGAGGCGTGACGGGTTCATCGCAGGATTCCCGTCACTGCGCGGGCGCGGAAGCCGGGCGGTGCTGCTGGAACCAGGCGCGGCGCTCCTCGGGGCTCATGGCCTTGAGCTTCTCGACCATCTCGGGCGGCACGCGGTCCAGCCAGCGCGGGCGCTCGCCGCCGGCCGAGGCGGCGGCTTCGCCAGAGGCTTTCGCGGCCTCGGGCTTGGCAGCGTCGCGGGCAGGCGCCTCGGCGGGCCTGGCTTCGCTCGCAGCAGGCGCCGTCGTCGCCGCGGGCGCGGAAGCCGAGCGGTGCTGCTGGATCCAGGCGCGCCGGTCCTCCGGGCTCATGGCCTTGAGCTTCTCGACCATCTCGGGCGGCACGCGGTCCATCCAGTTCGACCGGCCACCGCCACCGTCGCGGCCGGCCGATGCACCGCCGGCCGGCACTTTGATGACCTCGGCCTTGCCACCGTCACGCAGGCGGTCGGCGCCGTCGGTGACCACCTGCTCGCCGGGCTTGAGATCGCCCTGCACGGCCGACCCGTCGCCGTCCGTCGCCTGCAACGTGACCTTGCGCAGCGCGACCTGGCCGTCGGTGACGACGTAGACATAGCTGCCCTGGGCGCCGCGCTGCACGGCCGCGGTCGGCACGACGAGCACATCCTTCAGCGTGTCCAGCTGCAGGCGCACGTTGACGAACTGGTTGGGGAAGAGGCTGTTGTCCTTGTTCGGGAACAGGGCCTTGACCTTGATGGTGCCGGTGCTGGCATCGATGGCGTTGTCGGTGCTGGCGACACGGCCCTCGGCCAGCATCTGCCGGCGCTCGCGGTCCCAGGCCTGCACGGCCAGCGGCTGGCCGGCGCCGAGCTGCTGGCGGATGCGTGCCAGGCGTGCGTCCGGCACCGCGAAGACGACGGCCGCCGGCTGCGTCTGCGCGACGCTGAGCAGGCCGTTGGCGTCGCTCGGGGTGATGTTGTTGCCCAGGTCCGCCTGCTTCAGGCCGGCCTGGCCCGAGATCGGCGCGGCCACGCGCGTGTACGAGAGCTGCAGCTTGGCGTTGTCCAGCGTCGCCTGGTCGGATAGCAGCGTCGCCTCCAGCTGGCGCACCAGGGCCTGCTGCGTGTCCAGTTGCTGGCGCGGCGCGGCCTCCTTGGCGACGAGATCCTTGTAGCGGGCCAGGTCGGCGCGGGCGTTCTCGAGCTGGGCCTGGTCGCGCGCCAGCGCCGCGTGGGCCTGGTCGCGCGCGATCTCGAAGGGCCGCGGGTCGATCAGCGCTAACACCTGGCCGGCCTTCACCGGCTGGCCTTCCTTGAAGTAGATGGCCTTCAGCTCGCCGCTGACCTTGGCGCGCACGACGGCCGTGTTGGCCGACGCGATGCTGCCGATGGCGTCCACGGCGACGGCCAGGTCGCGCCTTTGCACCGCGGCCACCGTCACCGGCTGAGGGCGGTTGCCGCCGGGGCCACCGCGCCCGCCGCGGCCACCGCCCGCGCCGCCAAAACCGCCCGCACCCGAGGCGCCGGACGCCGCCGAGGCCGCGCCCGCGGCGCCCTCACCGCCCGCCGCGCCCGAGCCCTTCCACCACCAAACCGCTGCACCCAGCGCAGCGACGGCAACGGCGACCAGCACCCATGTCTTTGCGGCGCCGGCCGACCTGCTGCGCCTGGAATTCTTGTTCTGCATTCGGGTCCACTCCTGTGACAGCCGTTCAGTTTCCCGGCCGAATGTAGCTAGAGCATTGCTGGCGGCAGCAAAACTAAGATGGCCGGATGATCAAGCTGATGGTCGGGCTGGGCAACCCAGGCCCCGAATACGAAGACACCCGCCACAACGCCGGCTTCTGGTGGGTCGACGGTCTGGCCCGGGGGCTGAAAGTCACGCTGCTGCCCGACAAGGCCTATCACGGCCTGGTCGCCCGGGCAAACCATGCGCCCGGCGCCAGCGGCCCGATCTGGCTGCTGGAGCCGATGACCTATATGAATCTCTCCGGCAAATCGGTGGCCGCGCTGGCGCGCTTCTTCAAGATCGCGCCGGAGGAGATCCTGGCCATCCACGATGAGCTGGACCTGCCGCCTGGCGAGATGAAGTTCAAGAAGGGCGGCGGCAACGGCGGCCACAACGGATTGAAGGACATGCAGGCCCAGCTCGGCAGCGCCGACTTCTGGCGCCTGCGCCTGGGCATCGGCCACCCCGGCCACAAGGACGAGGTCGCCAACTACGTGCTGCGCAAGCCGCCGCTGGCAGAGCGCCAGGCGGTCGAGGACTGCATCCAGAAGAGTTACGACGCCGTCGAGCTGATGCTGCGTGGCGAGATGGACAAGGCCCTCGCAAAAATTCACGCGAAACCGCCGCGCCCCAAGCCGCCCAAGCCCCTGCCGCCGGCGCCGGCGGGGGACACTCCGAGCCCATGAAAGTCCTGTTGCTGGCGCTGGCCTTGAGCCTCGCACTGCCCGCCCTTGCCCAGACCCAGGTGCGCCGCGCCCAGGTGTACCGCTGTGGCGCGGACGGCCGCGACCTGCGCGATTCCCCCTGCCCGGGCGGCAACGCCGCCAGTTCGGTGGACTACGACCAGCCCAGCACCGCCGACAGCAAGGCAGCACGCGAGCGCCACCTGGCCGATGCCAAGCAGGCCGCCGCGCTGGCCGAGTCGCGTCGCGCCAGCGAGGCCGAGGCCCGCCACCAGCGCAGCAAGGCCGTCGGCCTGCAAACGCTGCCGCCACCGGCCCAAGCCGCCAGTTCGCCCGCCTTCCCGCCGCCGCCCCGCCATCCGCGCGTGGCCAGGCCGGTCAAGCCGAGCATGGCGGCCTCGACGGCCACCGCCCGATAGAATCCGCGCCGTTGGTGCTCGCGCCCGGCCTCAAGCCGGGTGCAGTTCAACGGGAATCAGGAGGGCGGGTCACTTCGTGGCGAACCTAACCTGAGCTGTCCCCGCAACGGTAAGTGGACGGAGCTCTCCCGAGTTCCTGCCCTCGACTCACAAGCCACTGGTGCCGCAAGCACTGGGAAGGCGTCGAAGGTCAGTCCACCAGCCCGGATACCGGCCAACGACGGGGTTCTGCGCTCAAGGCGCGGAGCCGTTTTCAGCCTTGCTGCGGGGGTCAGCACGGCTGAGTGATCGTTTGCGCTCCCCTTTCCATGTCCCACCCCCTCCTCGCGGCCCGTCGGTCGCTGCTCGCCCTTTCCGCGCTGGCGCTGGCCGCGTCCGCCCACGCCCAGAACAGGCTCGACACCGTCGTCACCACGGCCACCCGCACGCCGCAGCGCCTGTCGGAAGTGCTGGCCGACCTGACCGTCATCACCCGCGCCGACATCGAGCGCCAGGCCGCCGCCAGCGTGGCCGACCTGCTGCGCAACAACGGCTGCGCCGAGATGGTCCGCAACGGCGGCGCCGCGTCCACCACCTCGGTCTTCCTGCGCGGGGCGGATTCGCGCCACACGCTCGTGCTGGTCGACGGCGTCCGCATGGACTCGCAGTCCACCGGCGGGGCGAGCTGGCAGGGCATTCCCATCGCCCAGATCGAGCGCGTGGAAGTGCTGAAGGGCCCGGCCAGCGCCATCTACGGCTCCGACGCGGTCGGCGGCGTGGTGCAGATCTTCACCCGCAAGGGCGGCGGCAAGACCAGCGCCGACATTGGCATCGGCTTGGGCAACCTCGGCACGCGCAAGCTCGACGGCGGCCTGTATGGCGGCAGCGGCATCTTCGACTACGCCGTCTCCCTGGCCGGCGAGCGCAGCGATGGTTTCAACTCGACCATCGACTACCCCGGCTCCTTCAGCTACGTGCCGGACCGCGACGGCTGGCGCAAGACCCAGGCCACGCTGCGCCTCGGCGCCCAGTTGGCCGAGGGTCAACGTATCGAGGGCGTCGTCATCAAGAACCACGCCGACGGCCAGTACGACGGGTCCAAGTCCAAGCCGCTGGTGGACGACCGCACCAAGCAGGACACCGACGCCGCCCGCCTGGCGTGGACGGCCCAATGGTCGCCCGCGCTGCAGACGCAACTGAGCTATGGCGAGTCGCGCGATCGCTACGAGACCACGCCCTCGCCCTACCTGACCATCACTCACGTGAAGAACCTGGCGCTGACCGGCTCCTACCTGCTCGGCAAGGGTCAGCAGATCAACTTCCTGGGCGAACGCATCGAGGACGAGCTTGAGAACAGCGGCCTGCTGACGGCTGGCGAGGGCAAGCGCCACCGCAACGCCGGCGGCGTGGGCTATCTCTTCAGCGACGGCGCCTTCAGCCTGCAGGCCCATGCCCGCCATGACCGCGACAGCCAGTTCGGCAACGCCAGCACCGGCACCTTGATGGCCGGCTACGAGATCGCGACGGGCCTGCGCATCGTCGGCTCGGTCGGCAACTCCTTCCGCGCCCCGACGCTCTACCAGCAGGGCACCATCTACGGCCCCGACCTGAGCAAGCCGGGTGTGCAAGCGCTGCGCCCTGAGCGCGGCCACAACATGGAGGTCGGCCTGAAGTACGGCGCCGGCGACAGCGAGGTGTCGGTCACCGCCTATCGCAACCGGGTGAGCGACCTGATCAACTTCGAAGGCACCATCACCACCTGCAACAGCGGCTTCGGCTGCTACGCCAACGTGCCGGAAGCGCTGCTACAAGGCCTGAGCCTGGCGGCCAGCACCCAGGTTTCCATCGTGCACCTGTCCGCCACGCTGGACCTGCAGGCCCCCAAGGACGTGACGCCGCCGACGGCCAGCCGTCCCGGCAACTTCGGCAAGCTGCTGGCCCGCCGCGCCAGGCATCTGGGCACCATCAACGCAGACACGACGCTGGGCGACTGGACCCTGGGCGCTGGCCTGCAGGCCTCGGACACGCGTTACGACAACGCCACCAACACACGCAAGCTGCCCGCCTACAGCCTGTTCAACTTCAACGCGCAGTACAAGATCAGCCGCGACCTGAAGCTGCAGCTGAACCTGGACAACGCCTTCGACCGCGAGTACTCGACGGCCTATGGCTATGCGTCGACACCGCGCACGGTGCTGGTGAGCCTGCGGTGGTCGCCTCAGCTCTAAGCTGCCGAAGATGAGCCCACACGAACTCATCGTCGGCGGCCAGCGCAGCGGCAAGTCGCGCCGCGCCGAAGGCTTGGCGCTGCACTGGCAGGCCGGCGGCGGCCTGAATCGTCGGGTGGCGGTCATCGCCACGGCGCTGGCCGCCGACGACGAGATGCGTGCGCGCATCGCCCACCACCGCGCCACAAGGCCGGCGGGCTTCGACACTCTCGAAGCGCCGCTGCGCTTGAGCGCGGCCCTGCAGCAGGTCGACGACGCGGGAACGCTCGTCGTCGTCGACTGCCTGACGCTGTGGCTGGTGAACTGGCTGATGCCGATGGACGGCGCGCCCGACGAAGCCGGCTGGCTGGCCGAGCGCGCCGCGCTGCTGGCCTTGCTGCCCCAGCTGAAATCGCCCGTTGTCTTCGTCTCCAACGAGGTTGGCTGGGGCGTATCGCCGCTGGGCCGCGAGGTGCGCGACTATGTCGACGAACTCGGCCGGCTCAACCAGGATGTGGCCCGCCTGTGCGGCCAGCTGACACTGATGGTCGCGGGCCAGGCCTGGACCCGAGCTGTCGAGGATTCCTCCGATGCTTGAACGTTTCTTCTTCGCCCTGCTGCTGGCCATCGCCTTGCCGGCGGCCGCCGTCGACATCAAGGACGATCTCGGCCAGGTCACCACCGTCAGCCCACCGCCTCAGCGCATCGTCAGCCTGCTGCCGTCGCTGACTGAAACGGTGTGCGAGCTGGGCGCCTGCGCCAGGCTCGTCGGCGTGGACCGCTACTCCAACTTCCCGGCCAGCGTGAACGCACTGCCCAAGCTCGGCGGCATGGACGACACCAATGTCGAGCTGATCGCGTCGCTGAAGCCCGACGTCGTGCTGGTGGCCGTGTCCTCGCGCGTGGCCGAGCGGCTGCGGGCTCTGGGCATGAAGGTCATCGCGCTGGAACCGCGCAGCTACAAGGACGTGCAGCGCGTGCTGAACGTCATCGGCCAGGTGCTGGGCGTGCCGGACGCCCAGCGCGTCTGGCGCCGCATCGAGGCCGGCGTCGCCGCCGCGGCCAGCAGCGTGCCGGCCCAGGCGCGTGGCATCCGCGTCTACTACGAGGTCGCCAGCGGCCTGTACGCCGCCGGCGAGTCCTCCTTCATGGGCGAGACGCTGACGCGGCTCGGCGCCGGCAACATCATTCCCGCCAACCTCGGCCCCTTCCCCAAGATCAACCCCGAGTACGTCGTCAAGGCCAACCCGGCTCTGATCATGATCGGCGCGCGCGGCTCCGAAGGCCTGACCGAGCGGCCCGGCTGGAACCGCATCGACGCCGTCAAGCGCGGCCGCATCTGCGTCTTCAAGCCCGAGGACGGCGACATCCTCGTGCGCCCCGGCCCGCGCATGGCCGAGGCCGCGCAGATCATGGCCAAGTGCCTGCGCGAGAAAGCGACCTCGTGAACCTGCGACCCGGGCTGCTGCTCACGCTGCTGCTGGTCGTCGGCGGCCTCGGCGTGCTGGCCGGCGTGCTGGTCGGCAGCACCGGCTGGGCCGACCTGGGTGACGACAGCATGGCCGTCATCCTGTGGGACATCCGGCTGCCGCGCTCGCTCGGCGCCTGGCTGGCCGGTGCGTTGCTGGGCATGGCGGGCGCGATGTCGCAGGGCCTGTTCCGCAACCCGCTGGCCGACCCCTACCTGCTCGGCAGCGCCTCCGGCGCCGGCCTGGCCGTGGCCATCGCGCTGGCGCTGACGGGCGTGTCGCCGCAGACCTCGTCGCTGCTCGCCCACGTCGGCCTGACCGGCATCGCCTTCGTCGGCACGCTGGTGGGCGTGGGCCTGACGCTGATCCTCGCCCGCGGCGTGGAGCAGACGCTGCGCCTGCTGCTGGCCGGCGTCGTCGTCGGCGTGGTGCTGAACGCGCTGACCGGCCTGGCCTCGCTGTGGGCGCCGGACATCCTGCGCGCGATGCAGGCCTTCCTGCTCGGCAACACCGGCCTGCTGGGTTGGAGCAGCGTCAGCGTGATGGTCGCGAGCGGCGTCGCGGCGCTGGTTGTCGGCCTGCTGGCCAGCCCGGCGCTCGATGCGCTGACACTGGGCGAAGCGACTGCCGCGTCGCTGGGCATTCGCATGGGCATGATGCGGCTGCTGCTGATCCTCGCGTTCGCATTGGCCACCGGCGCGGCCGTCGCGCAGACCGGCATCGTCGCCTTCGTCGGCCTGGTCGCGCCCCACCTCGTGCGCGCGCTGTGCCCGATGCTGCATGGCCGCCTCATCATGCTGTCGGCCGCGGCCGGCGGCGCGCTGCTGCTGGCGGCCGACGTGCTTGCGCGGGCGCTGATCCGCCCGCAGGAGCTGCCGGTGGGCCTGGTCACCGCGCTGCTCGGCGGGGTCTATCTGCTCGTGCTGATGCATAAACGAGGGGTACCCAAGCGATGAGCACCGCCCTGCACGCCCGCATCGAGCGCGTCCGCGTCGACGGCCGCGACCTCATCAGCGACATTGACCTGCACATCCCGCAAGGCCGCTGGACGGCCATCGTCGGCCCCAACGGCGCCGGCAAGTCGACGCTGCTGCGCGCCGTTGCCGGCCTGAAGCGCTACGACGGCAGCGTGCTGCTCGCGGGCCGCGGGCTGCACGACTGGCCATCGCGCGAGCGCGCTCGCCAGCTCGCCTGGATGGGCCAGCAGGAGACTGGCGCCGACGACCTGATGGCGCAGGATGTCGTGCAGCTCGGTCGCCTGCTGCACCGGACCTGGCTAGCGGCGCCCACCGCCGCCGACCACACGGCCGTTCGTTCCGCGATGGAGGCCACGCAAAGCTGGGCCTGGCGCGAGCGCCGCCTGGGCTCACTGTCCGGCGGCGAGCGCCAGCGCGTGCTGCTGGCGCGTGCGCTGGCCGTCAATGCACCGCTGACGCTGATGGACGAGCCGCTGGCCCACCTCGACCCGCCCCACCAGGCCGAATGGATGGCCCTGGTGCGCGGGCGCGTGGCCGGCGCGACCCGGCCACGCATGCGGCGCTTCGCCAGGTCTTCGGGCCCCGCCTGCATATTGCGCAGATCGAAGGGCGCTGGGTCGCGCTTCCCTTATGACGAGCTGCCCTGCCCTCTTCATCAGCGCGCCGTCTTCGGGCTCGGGCAAGACCGGCGTCACCGCGGCCATCGCGCGCAGTCACGCCCGCCGCGGCCAGCATGTGCGTGTGTTCAAGACCGGGCCGGACTTCCTCGACCCGACCATCCTCGAGCGCGCCAGCGGCCGATCCGTCTACCAGCTCGACCTCTTCATGGGCGGCTTCGCGCACTGCCAGGCGCTGCTGGCCGAAGCAGCCACCGAGGCCGACCTCATCCTCGTCGAAGGCGTCATGG